>JADGGK010000075.1 GCA_019689975.1 Pseudolabrys sp. | reverse complement strand
CGCTTGCGCGGCTCCTCGCAATGACGGCGAAGACGCCGCCGCGCGATGACGGGGGATATCACAGGCGGCGTTCCCCGGGCTGGCACGGCATGCTTTGCCGCCCCGCCACGGTCGCGGGCGCGGCCCCGAGGTCCTTGTTTTTGTCGCGCCCCGAGCCTAGTTTCACGGTCAAATCACAGGCGGGACGAGCGCATCCAGGCCCGTCGCTGCGGAGGGTATGCCGATGGGTTCCTTGAGTATTTGGCATTGGATCATCGTCCTCTTGGTGGTGCTGGTCTTGTTCGGCGGACGCGGAAAGATCGCCTCGCTGATGGGCGATTTCGCGCAGGGCATCAAGGCGTTCAAGAAGGGCATGTCAGAGGATGACAAGCCGGGCGAGGCGAACGAGCCGCCCAAGAGCATCGATCATCAGGCAAGCGCCACGGCGAAATCCGAGGCGGAGCGGCGTGCCGAAAGCATTCGCTCCTGATCGTCCGGCCGCGCCGATCACACCGACGGGCCGCTGGCGCCGGCGCCTGGAGTGGGTTCATCCATGTTCGACATCGGTTGGGGCGAACTCATCGTCATCGGCGTGATCGCGCTCATCGTGATCGGGCCGAAGGAATTGCCCACGGTGTTGCGCACGGCGGGCCGCTTCGTGAACAAGATGCGGCGCATGGCGAGCGAGTTCCAAGACCAATTCCAGGAGGCCCTGCGCGAGGCCGAGCTGCAGGAGATCCGGAAACAGGCGGAGGACCTGTCCGGGACTCTCCATCAATCGGTGAGCGATCTGGCGCGGGTCGATCCCCTGGCCGATGCGCAGAGACATATCGAGACCGCCTTGACGGCCGAGCCGGGTCGGCACGATCCGGCCGCGCTCGCGGAGGCCGCTCAAGCCGAGTCCTTGCCCCAGCCGGCGGAGCCGTCGCAGCCGCTCCAGTCCGACGAAAACGCGCCGAAGGTCGCGGGGGGCGGAGCGTGACGGCAAAGGGATCGGGTCGGGCGCGGGCAAAGCACGCGCCTCAACGGGCAATGGCGCTGACATGACGCACGAGGACATCGAGGCCACGAAGGCGCCCTTGATGGATCATCTGATCGAGCTGCGCGCGCGGCTGATCAAGGCGCTGCTCGCCTTCGCCGTGATGTTCGCACTCTGCTTCGTCTTCGCCAGGGACATCTACAATATTCTCGTATGGCCTTTCGTGCTGGTCGCCGGGCCGGAGAACTCCAAATTCATCTATACCGCGCTGCTCGAATATTTCGTGACCCAGATCAAGCTGGCGATGTTCGGCGCGGCCTTCCTGTCATTCCCGCTGGTCGCCGTGCAGATCTACAAGTTCGTCGCGCCGGGACTCTATCGTCACGAACGCAAGGCCTTTCTGCCCTATCTGATCGCCACGCCCGTCTTCTTCACGCTCGGCGCGCTGCTTGTGTACTTCGTCGTCCTGCCGATGCTCGTCCGCTTCTCGTTGCACATGCAGCAGCCGGGCAGTCCCAGCGAGGCCTCCATTTCGCTGATGCCGAAGGTCGGCGAATATCTGTCGCTGATGATGTCTCTGGTGCTGGCCTTCGGCGTTGCCTTCCAGCTTCCGGTGATCCTGACGCTGCTCGGTCGCGTCGGCATCATCACCTCGGAGCAGCTCAGGTCCAAGCGCCGTTACGCCATCGTGGGGGTCTTCATTGTCGCGGCGGTGCTCACCCCTCCCGACGTGCTGAGCCAGTGTTCGCTGGCAATACCGCTGCTGCTGCTCTATGAGGGCTCCGTCTGGTCGGTGCGGATGGTCGAGAAGCGGGCGGCCGCCGCCGCGCAAGCGGCCAATGTCTCGGCCAAGCCGGCGGAGTAGGGATTGACTCCGCCGCGCCGGGCCTTATGCCGGGCGGCCGCCGCTTGCTTGCAGGCAGCTTTGCTTGCCACAAGAAGGGCGCGGGCGACCGGGGCGGGCCCGGCCGCGACGGGATAGAACGCCGGCCATGTACGACATCAAATGGATCCGCGAGAATCTTGCGGCCTTTGACGCGGGCCTCATCCGCCGCGGCATGCCCGAGGCCGAACGCAAGGCGCTGCTCGACAGGATTCTCGCGCTCGACGAGGCACGCCGCGCGGCGATCACCAAGTTCGAACAGGCCCAGGCCCGCCGCAACGCCGCCTCGCGCGAGATCGGCGAGGCCAAGAAGGCCGGGGACGCGAGCCGGGCGGCGCGGTTGATGGCCGAGGTCGCCGAGCTCAAGAGCAGCCTCGTCGTCCTCGAAGCCGAAGCCAAGAGACTCGACGACGAACTGAACGGACCCGGCGGCATCCTGGCGACGATCCCCAACATTCCCGCCGAGGACGTGCCCGCGGGCGGCGACGCGAGCGGCAATGTCGAGCGTCATGCATTCGGCAAGAAGCGGGATTATCCCTTCACGCCCAGGCAGCATTTCGAACTGGGCGAAGCGCTCGGCATGATGGACTTCGATCTGGCCGCGAGATTGTCCGGCGCGCGTTTCGTCGTGTTGAAGCAGGGCCTCGCGCGCATGGAGCGCGCGCTGGCGCAGTTCATGCTCGATCTGCATACGAGCGAATTCGGCTATATGGAAGTGAGCCCCCCGTTGATGGTGCGCGGCGACACGATGTTCGGGACCGCGCAATTGCCCAAATTCGCCGACGATCAGTTCCGCACGACGGATGACCGGTGGCTCATCCCCACCGCCGAGGTTCCGCTGACGAATTTCGCGCGCGAGTCCATCATTGCCGAGGACGAATTGCCGCTGCGGCTCGTCGCCTGCACGCCGTGCTTCCGGGCCGAGGCCGGCGCGGCGGGCAAGGATACGCGCGGCATGATACGCCAGCACCAGTTCACGAAGGTCGAACTCGTCTCCATCACGGCACCGGACCAATCCACCGACGAGCACGAGCGCATGCTCGCCTGCGCCGAGGAGGTCTTGAAGCGACTCGACCTGCATTACCGCGTGGTCACCCTGTGCACGGGCGACATGGGATTTGCGGCGCGGAAGACCTATGACATCGAGGTCTGGCTGCCGGGTCAGGGCAACTACCGCGAGATCTCTTCCTGCTCGAACTGCGGCGAGTTTCAGGCCCGGCGCATGAATGCGCGCTATAAGGGCAAGGAGGGAAAAGTGAAAGGTTTCGTGCACACGCTCAACGGCTCGGGAATCGCCGTCGGCCGCGCGCTGATCGCGGTAATGGAGACCTACCAACAGGCCGACGGCGCGATCGCCATACCCGATGCGCTGCGGCGCTATATGGGCGGCGCCACCGTGATCGAGCGGCCGACATGAACGTGTCGCAGCGTTTCTTTGCGGATCGGGTCGGGGTCAGAGGCGGTTGATGCGCATCCTCATCACCAACGACGACGGCATCCATGCACCCGGCCTGGCGGTCTGTGAAACGATTGCGCGCGCGCTGTCCGACGATGTGTGGGTCGTGGCGCCGGAGACCGACCAGTCGGGCGTCTCGCATTCGCTGTCGCTCAACGATCCGCTGCGACTGCGCGAGGTCGGCGAGCGGCATTTCGCGGTCAAGGGCACGCCGACCGACTGCGTCATCATGGGCGCGCGCTATCTGATGCCGGCCATGCCCGATCTCGTGCTGTCCGGCGTCAATCGCGGGCGCAACTGCGCCGAAGACGTCACCTATTCGGGCACCGTGGCCGGCGCGATGGAAGGCACCACGCTCGGGATTCCCTCCTTCGCGTTGTCGCAGGCTTATTCGTTCACCAACAAGCACGACCCGCATTGGGCCACGGCGATCACCTACGCCCCGGATCTCATTCGCCGCGTGCTCAAAGCCGGCATACCGCGCGACGTGCTCGTCAACGTCAATTTTCCCGATTGTCCGCCGGAGGCGGTTGCCGGCACCGCGGTGGCGGTGCAAGGCAAGCGCGACCAGGAACTCCTGCGCATCGAGGCGCGGCGCGACGGTCGCGGCAATCCTTACTACTGGATCGCCTTCGCTCGCGGAGGCCATGCGGGAGCGGCGCAGGGAAGCGATCTGGCAGCGCTCAATGAGAACCGGATCGCGATCACGCCGCTGCGGCTTGATCTCACCGACGAGCCCTTCATGACCCGGCTTGCCGAACTGTTCAATTGAAAGCGCGCCCGACAAAGCGCGCGCGGCATGGCCCGCGATCAGGCGTCGCGCCGGCGGCAGGGCTTGCCTGCCGCGTGCGCGACCACCGCGGCTCAGGCCGCTGCCAGCAGCCCGGAGAGGGTATTGCGGAGCTGTTCGGCCTGGAAAGGTTTTTGCAACGTGGGTCGGTCGCGATAAGGCGGCGGCAGGCTGCTCTCGCCGTAGCCGGTGACGAAGACGAACGGCCGTCCGCGGCGGCCGACGATGTCGGCGATAGGATAGACTTCCTTGCCGTCCAGATTGACGTCGAGAATGGCGACGTCGAAGTCGACGGTGGCGGCGAGTTCGCTCGCCTCGGCGATGGTGCCGGCGGCGGCCGCGAGTTCGTAGCCAAGCTCCTCGAGCATGTCCTCGATCAACATGCGGATGAGATATTCATCTTCGACGACGAGTACGCGCGGTACGCGTCCGGGTGGCCCGTCCATCTTCAGCTCTGTCCTCAACCTTCGCCGGCGCGGCGGCGATCGGCAGGCTCAGGCGCGAGCCGTCGCGCTCGAACCGCCGCGCTTGCCCGACATCGTCGCCACGCATGAGCGTCTCCGCCTGCCGGCGCCCGCTCGACCGGATGATGCGCCAGCCTACCATTCGTCGCAACAAAACGTGCTAAAAAAACGGCAAAAAGAGGCAGCCGCTGTGAGCCGGACGGTGCGCGAGCGCGAGGATGTCGGTCGCATGGAATTCCTGCTGACGCTGCGTCGGCGCGGGATCAGCGACGCCGGCGTGCTGCGCGCCATGGACGAGGTTCCCCGCGAACGCTTCGTCGAGGAGGGGCAGGCGGATATCGCCTATGCCGACCAGGCCCTGCCGATCGCCTGCGGGCAGACGATCAGTCAGCCCTATGTGGTCGCCTACATGACGGAGCTGCTCGCCCTGCGTCCGCACCATCGCGTGCTCGAGGTCGGAACCGGCTCGGGCTATCAGGCGGCGGTGCTGTCGCGGCTCGCGCGCAAAGTGGTGACGATCGAGCGCTACCGCACGCTGGCCGAGCAGGCGCGCGCGCGCTTCCGCGCGCTCGGCTACGACAATATCGACGTGGTGGTCGGCGACGGGTTCGCCGGCGTCGCCGAACAGGCGCCCTATGACCGGATCATGGTGACCGCAGCGGCGGAATCCGTGCCGCAGGCTCTGCTCGACCAGCTCGCCGAAGACGGCATCATGGTTCTGCCGCTCGGCCCGCACGACGGACCGCAACGGATCGTCAGGCTTACCAAGTCGCAAACGGGCCTTGCGCGCGAGGAGCTGATCGCGGTGCGGTTCGTGCCGCTGTTGCCGGGCGTTGCCCGCGAATTGTGACATTTCTGCCCGTCGGGCGCGCCGGTCGCAACCAAACGGTAATTCTTAAAAGCTTGTTTACTCGTCGCTGCTTTATTGACTCGGCATTCGACGTTCGTTGCGTACCGGTGAGTAACCATATGCCGCGCCTCAACGTGCCGCCTCGCGCGCCGCTTTGGCCGCGCATTGCAGTTCTCATGACGGTCGGCCTGATGGCGGCCGGATGTGCGGACAGCGCCCGCTTCCAATCGACGTCGTTCGAGTTCAACCCCGGTCCGCCGCGGCCGCAGGCCGACGTCACCGGCGCGGTCAATCCGCCGCCGCAACCGAGCCGCGTGGTCGCCGCGCCGCTGCCCACGCCCGCGACCCCGCGCGGGGCGGTGGTGGCCGCGAACCACGGCGCCGTCGGCGCCGATCACACGTCGGACGGCCGCTGGACCGCAGACGGCGGCTTTGCGGTCACGGTGGCGCGCGGTCAGACGCTCGAGCAGATCGCGCATCGTTACGGCGTGCCGGCCGCCGCGATCCTCCAGGTCAACGGGTTTTCGCACGCGTCCGCGATCCGACCGGGTCAGCGTCTGATCATCCCGCGTTATGTGTCCAACGCTCCCGTCCCGGTCGCGAAGGCAGAACCGCGGCGCGGCGAGGGTGACGTCCACGTGGTTGCGCGCGGCGAGAGCCTGCAGTCGATCGCGCGCCGTCGCGGCGTGTCGCTCGCTGCGCTGGCGCATGCCAATCGCATGCGCCCGTCGGATCGCGTCCGGGTCGGTCAACGCCTGATCATGCCGGACGGCGCCAAGCGCGCGGTGGCGCAGAATCATCCGCCGGCATCGACGCCGGCGCCACGCGTTGCCGCTACCGAGACCGTGGCGAGCGTACCGGCCGAGAAGGCGAACATCGCCACGCCCGACATGCAGCCCGGCAACGATGCCGTGAAGACGGCCGAGCCTGCCGGAGCCATGCCGTCGTTCCGCTGGCCGGTGAAGGGCCGCATCATCGCCGGGTTCGGCGCGCGCGTGAACGGGACGCAGAACGACGGCATCAATCTCGCCGTCCCGCTCGGCACCCCGATCAAGGCGGCCGACGACGGCGTCGTCGCTTATGCCGGCAACGAGCTCAAGGGCTACGGCAATCTGGTATTGATCCGCCACGCCAACGGCTATGTGTCCGCCTATGCCAATGCGAGCGAGCTTCTGGTCAAGCGCGGCGATACGGTCAAGCGCGGTCAGGTGATCGCTCACGCCGGCCAGACCGGCAACGTCACGTCCCCGCAGTTGCACTTCGAGATCCGCAAAGGCTCGGTGCCGGTCGATCCGACCAAATATCTGGGCGGCGCCTAGCGCGCGCAAAATGCCGCATGCATGGTGCGCGACGCGCGGGCGGCGCAGGCTGCGCCTGGATTAAATGGGCGTCGTCAATGCGAAAAGCCCGGCAAGGGGCGACGACGCCGTCCGGTGCCGGTGCATCAATTCCCGCCGGCTGCGCTCTCGCTTGGCCCCGGCTTGCCATGACGCGGCGTTATCGCCGACCCCGGCGCTAATCCTTCAGCGCCACGCCGAGCCGCCCGGCGAGATCCTGGACGAACTGCCAGGCCACGCGACCGGAACGCGAGCCGCGCGTGGTCGCCCATTCCAGCGCCTCCCGATGCAGCGCATCGCCCGCGGCCGGGATCATGTAGTGGGCGACATAGCCGTCCACCATGGCGAGATATTCGTCCTGGCTGCAACGGTGAAAGCCGAGCCACAAGCCGAAGCGGTCGGAGAGCGAAACCTTTTCCTCGACCGCTTCGCCGGGGGCGATGGCGGTCGCGCGCTCGTTCTCGATCATGTCGCGCGCCATCAGGTGACGGCGGTTGGACGTCGCATAGAAGATCACGTTCGGCGGTCGACCTTCGATGCCGCCTTCGAGCACCGCTTTCAGCGATTTGTATGAGGTGTCCTCCGCGTCGAACGACAGATCGTCGCAGAACACGATGAAACGGTAGGGCGCGGCGCGCAGGAGCGTCATGAGCTCGGGCAGGCTGTCGATGTCCTCGCGGTGGATCTCGACGAGCTTCAATTTGCCGCCGGCGATGCGCGCGTTGATATCCGCATGCGCCGCCTTGACCAGCGAGGATTTGCCCATGCCGCGCGCGCCCCACAGCAGCGCGTTGTTGGCCGGCAGACCTCTGGCGAAACGCTCGGTGTTGTCGACCAGCAGGTCGCGCACGCGGTCGATGCCTTTGAGCAGCGACATGCCGACGCGGTTGACGCGGGCGACGGCCGACAGGCGTCCGTCGGGATGCCAGACATAGGCTTCGGCGGCGGCAAAGTCGGGGGCCTCCGGGGCCGGCGGCGCCAGGCGGTCGAGGGCGGCGGCGATGCGCAACAGCACCTTGCCGTCGACCGCGATCGGCGCGGATGCGGCGGATTTCGCGCGCGCGGAGGATTTGGATTTTGCTCTTGATCCGGATCTGGCCATGGCGCATCGGTGGAAAACCAGCCGCTGCTCATAGCCGGCGGTCCGCCGGCGAGCAAGGCGCGGCGCGCGCGGGCGGGAAAAGCAGCCGTTTTTTGGACCTTGCCGACGTTGCAATTGGGGCCGCGCCGGCTATAGTCCGCGCCAATTCGAGGGTGCGGAGAGGGTCGGGCGGCCGGCCGCCGTGCCCTTAAATCTTGAGGAACGACACGATGTGGTTCACGCCGGCCTTCGCACAAGGTTCCTCGCCGCTCGGCGGCGACGGCGGCATATTGATGTCGCTTCTGCCTTTCGTGCTGATTTTCGTCATCATGTATTTCCTGATTCTGCGCCCGCAGCAGAAGCGGGTCAAACAGCACCAGGAAATGGTGAAAAACGTACGGCGGGGCGACACCGTCATCACCAATGGCGGCCTTGTCGGCAAAGTGACCAAGGTGATCGACGACGATCAGATCGAGATCGAGATCGCCGAGGACGTGCGCATCCGCCAGATGCGGTCGATGCTTGCCGACGTGCGCGCCAAGGGTGAGCCGGCGAAGGAGGAAGCCGCGGCCGGATGAGGCCGGCGGCCTCCGTTCCGGCCCGGGTCCAGACGTCATGCTCTATTTCACGCGGTGGAAGGCGGCGGCGATCCTGCTTACGGCATTCATCGTGTGCCTGTTCGCCGTGCCGAATTTCCTGCCGAGCGCGGTCGTCGATTCCTGGCCGAAATGGGCGCAGCGTCACGTGGTGCTGGGCCTCGACCTGCAGGGCGGCTCGCATATCCTGCTCGCGGTCGATACCAATGCGGTGCGCAAGGAGAAGCTCGAGGCCCTGCGCGACGACGTGCGTCGCGTGCTGCGCGAGGCACGCATCGGCTATACGGGCCTCGTGGTGCGCGGCAACAGCGTCGAGGTGCGCATCCGCGAGGCGGGCCAGGTCGACCCGGCGCTCGCCAAGCTGCGCGAGCTTTCGCAACCGCTCGGCGGCTTCCTCGGCGCGAGCGGGCAACGGACGCTCGACGTGGGCAGCGACGGCAACCTGATCCGCCTCACGGTCACGGACCCCGCAATTTTGGAACGCGTGCGGCAGGCGGTCGATCAGTCGATCCAGATCATCGAGCGCAGGGTCAACGAGCTCGGCACGGTCGAACCGCTGATCCAGCGCGAAGGCACGGATCGCATTCTGGTGCAGGTGCCAGGCCTGCAGGATCCGACGCGCCTCAAGGAACTGCTCGGCAAGACGGCCAAGCTCGATTTCCGCATGGTCGACACCAATGTCAGCCCCGAACAGGCGCTGCAGGGAAATCTGCCGCCCGATGACGAAATTCTCTATGGCACCGGCGCCGAATCGAAAGTCCCTTATGTGCTCGAGAAACGCGTGCTGGTCTCCGGGGCCGATCTGACCGACGCGCAGCCCGGTTTCGATCCTCGCACCAGCGAGCCGGTGGTCAATTTTCGTTTCAACACCGCCGGCGCGCGCAAATTCGCCGAAGTGACGCAGCAGAATGTCGGCAAGCCGTTCGCCATCGTTCTGGACAACCAGGTGATCTCGGCGCCGGTGATCCGCGAGCCAATTCTCGGCGGCGCGGGGCAGATTTCGGGTCATTTCACGGTGCAAAGCGCCAACGACCTCGCCATTCTGCTACGCGCGGGCGCGCTGCCCGCGCCGCTCACCATTATCGAGGAACGCACGGTCGGTCCCGGCCTCGGCGCCGATTCGATCGCCCAGGGCAAACTCTCCTCCTATGTCGGCGCGGCGATGGTCGTCATCTTCATGCTGGTGACCTACGGCCTGTTCGGCCTGTTTGCCAATGTGGCGGTGGCGGTCAATGTGGCGATGATCTTCGGCCTGCTGTCGCTGCTCAACGCGACGCTCACGCTTCCGGGCATCGCCGGAATCGTGCTCACCGTGGGCATCGCCGTGGACTCGAACGTGTTGATCTACGAACGCATCCGCGAAGAGGTGCGCGCCGGGCGCACACCCATCAACGCGATCGACGCCGGATTCTCGCGGGCGCTCGCCACAATTCTCGATTCCAACATCACGACCTTCATCGCCGCGGCGGTCCTGTTCTATATCGGCACCGGGCCGGTGCGCGGTTTCGCCGTCACGCTCGGCATCGGCATCATCACCACGGTCTTCACCGCCTTCACCTTCACGCGATTGATCGTCGCCTATTGGGTGCGCTGGCGACGACCGCAGCGCGTGCCCATTTAGAGGGCCGGCACCGTGCGCCTGCTTCGCATCGTCCCGGACAACACCAAATTCGATTTCATGCGCTTCCGGCGCGTGAGCTTTCCGCTGTCGGCGCTGCTGTCGATCATCGCCATTTCGCTTTACTTCTTTCACGGGCTGAATTTCGGGATCGACTTCAAAGGCGGCACGCTGGTCGAGGTGCAGACCAAGGCGGGGCCGGCCGATCTGGCCCGCATGCGGGCCAGCCTGAACGCGCTCGGGCTCGGCGAGGTGCAGCTGCAGGAATTCGGCGCGCCGAACGACGTGCTCATCCGGGTGGCGGAACAGCCGGGCGGCGATGCGGCGCAGCAGGCGGCGGTCGCCAAGATCAGGAACGCGCTGGGCGAGAATGTCGAATACCGGCGCGTGGAAGTCGTCGGCCCGCGCGTGTCGGGCGAACTGCTCTCCTACGGCATCATCGGCCTGATGGTCGCCATCATTGGCATTCTCGTCTATCTCTGGTTCCGGTTCGAATGGCAGTTCGCGCTCGGCGCCATGATCGCCAATGTCCACGACCTGGTGCTGACCATCGGCTTCATGTCGCTGACGCGCGTCGATTTCGACCTCACCAGCATCGCCGCGCTGCTCACGATTCTCGGCTATTCATTGAACGACACCGTCGTCATCTATGACCGCATTCGCGAAATGCTGCGCCGCTACAAGCGCATGCCCATGCCCGATCTGCTCAATGCGTCCGTCAACCAGACGCTGTCGCGCTCGGTGGTCACGCACCTGACGGTATCGCTCGCGCTGCTCGCGCTGCTGCTGTTCGGCGGGCAGGCGATCCACAGCTTCACCGCGACCATGATGTTCGGCGTGGTGCTGGTCGGCACCTACACGTCGGTATTCATCGCTTCCCCGATCCTGATCTATCTCGGAGTCGGCACGGGGCGCGACGCGCTGAGCGCGACGGCCAAGGACGAAAAGGACCGCGGCTGATGCGCATTGGCGGGCTCGATGTCCCGCACCTGCCGCGCCAAGCGCCGATCGATGCCTACGGCAATGGCGGTTTCCGTTTCGCGGGCATGTCGCACCGCGGCTCGCTGCTGTGTCTGCCCGCCGGCATATGGGCCTGGCCGGTAACCGCCCTGCAGGATTTGAACGAGGCCCTGCTGCAGCCCATCCTCGCGCGGGCGGCGGAACTCGACTTCTTCCTGCTGGGCGTCGGCGCCGCGCCCGCGCCGCTGCCGCAGCCGTGGCGCGAGCGATTTCGCGCCGCAGGGCTTGCCCTTGACGTCATGCCGACGGGGGCGGCCGTGCGCACCTACAATATCCTGGTGGCGGAGAACCGGCGTTTCGGCGCCGGCCTGATCGCGGTGTGACCGGCCGCGGGCGACAGGGGTACGCACATCATGATCGTCGAGGAAGCCTATCGCTATTGCGAGCAGCGTGTTCGCGATCACGACAAGGACCGGTTCCTGGCAAGCCTCTACGCATGCGCCGAGCGCCGGCCGTTTCTCTTCGCGCTTTACGCCTTCGCGCTTGAGATCGGCCGCGTGCATCGCCTCGTGCGCGAGCCGATGGTGGGGACGATCCGTCTGCAATGGTGGCGCGAGGCCCTTGACGGGCAGCGCGCCGAGGAGGCGGCGGCCAATCCGGTGATGGTCGCGCTGCAGGATGCCGTGCGCCGATCCGGGCTCGGCTCAACGCCGCTTATCGAGGCGGTCGAGGCGCGGCAGGCCGAACTCTACGGCACGCCGGCCGTGAAGGCCGAGGCGGCGGTCTTCGTCGCGGCCGCGCGCCTGCTCGGCTCGCCGGTCGATCTTGCGGCCGTGGCGCAGGAGGCCGCGCGCGCCGTCACCTTCGCGTGCGACCCGCGCCATCGCGACGAGGCGGCGCAGGCCTATGCCGCGTTCCGGGCGCGCGGCGCCGAGGTGCCGGAGCCGGTTGTGCCGGCTTTCCTCACCGTCGCGCTGGTACCCCTGCTGCTGCGGCGCCCGCAGGCGTCGCAATGGCGCCGGCAGATGGCATTGATGCGCGCGGCCTGGTTCGGATTTCCGCGCCCGTGAGCTCATCAGGCCGCCGCGCTGGCGGGCATGCCGGCAATCCATCGTTCGAGATCGGCGAGCGCGCGGGCGCTCAGCGCGGCCTTGCGCGCGAGGTTGCGGGCCGAGCCGCGGCCGAACCGGCGGCCGCCGTCATCGAATGCCGGGTCTTCGACGAGGGGCGGGAACAGTCCGAAATTGATGTTCATCGGCTGGAACGAAGGCGGCCCCGCGTCGATCGTCTCGACATGGCCGCCGGTGATATGGGCGAGCAGGGCGCCGTGCGCCGTCGTGGGCGGAGGCGGCGCGAGCCGCTGCCCGCGCCGTTCGGCCGCGGCGAAGCGCGCGGCAAGCAGGCCGACGGCCGCGGATTCCACGTAACCTTCGCAACCGGTGATCTGGCCGGCAAAGCGCCAGCGCGGATTGGTCTTGAGCCGAAGCGTCGCGTCCAACAGCCGGGGAGAGTTGAGGAAAGTATTGCGATGCAATCCGCCGAGGCGGGCGAATTCGGCATGCTGGAGGCCCGGGATCATGCGGAAGATGCGCACCTGTTCTCCGTGCTTGAGCTTGGTCTGGAAGCCGACCATGTTGAACAGCGTGCCGAGCTTATTGTCCTGGCGCAGCTGGACGACCGCATAGGGCTTGACGTGCGGCGCATGCGGATTGGTGAGGCCGAACGGTTTCATCGGGCCGTGGCGCAGCGTTTCGCGGCCGCGCTCGGCCATCACCTCGATGGGCAGGCAGCCCGGGAAATAGGGCGTCGCGCCTTCCCATTCGTGGAAGACGGTTTTCTCGCCGGCCATGAGCGCGTCGACGAAGGCGTCGTACTGCGCGCGCGTGAGCGGACAATTGATGTAATCGGCGCCGGAGCCGCCGGGTCCGCTTTTGTCATAGCGCGATTGGAACCAGGCCTGCGTCATATCGATGGAGTCGCGGTACACGATGGGCGCGATCGCATCGAAGAACGCCAGCGCATCCTCGCCGGTCACGCGCCGGATCGTGGTCGCGAGATCGGGTGAGGTGAGGGGGCCGGTGGCGATGATGACGCTGTCCCATTCCTCGGGCGGGACGGCGATCTCGCCGCGGGCAAGGGTGATGAGCGGATGCGCCGCCAAGGCGGCCGTCACCGCTGCGGAGAACCCGTCGCGGTCGACCGCGAGCGCGCCGCCGGCCGGAACCTGGTTGGCGTCAGCGGCGCGCATGATCAGCGAACCGAGGCGGCGCATTTCGGCGTGCAGAAGGCCGACGGCATTGTGTTCCTTGTCGTCGGAGCGGAAGGAATTGGAGCAGACGAGCTCGGCATAGCCGTCCGTCCGGTGCGCCGCCGTCATTTGCAAGGGCCGCATCTCGTGCAGCACCACGGGGATGCCGGCCTGCGCCAGTTGCCAGGCCGCTTCGGAGCCGGCCAGTCCGCCGCCGATGACATGCACCGACTTAACCGTCATGCGGGGGAAGCTAGGCGCTGCGCCGACGCCCGACAAGCGGGGATGCCCGACAAGCGGGGAGGGCGAAAGCC
>JADGGK010000018.1 GCA_019689975.1 Pseudolabrys sp. | reverse complement strand
GGGGAAGGTCAAGGCCAGGAAGCAGCCGCGCGGCGAGTTCGAACGCGATCGTCCCGGCTAGTGCAGCGCTCAAGGATGGGTTCTACGTCGGCTAAATATAGGGCGCGCGTATCCCCCGACAGAGCTTTCCCGAGGCGGTGTCGATGATGAGAGAGGTTGATCGCAGCCTGGGCCGCATCCGACGGCGAGACCCGACCGCTCGACGGGCGCGGCGCTCAGATCAAATTGGCGGCAAAGTCACCTACCAGTGACGCGAGTCCAATGGGCATGATCCGCTTGCCGTTCCCGGCCAAGCGCGAAGCCTGAATTGTCCGGCATCCGTGCGGCGATTGTGCCGACCGAGCACGTGCAAGAGCGAAGCCTATCGCGGCGCGCGTTTGGCCAGGATCCGTTGCAAGGTTCGACGATGCATGTTGAGCCGGCGCGCCGTTTCCGAGACGTTGCGGCCACATAATTCATAGATGCGCTGGATGTGCTCCCAGCGGACCCGATCGGCCGACATGGGGTTTTCCGGTGGCTCGATTTTTTTATCGTCCTTGGCGAGCAGCACGGCAACAACGTCGTCCGCGTCGACAGGTTTAGCCAGATAATCGACCGCGCCGAGCTTGACGGCATAGACCGCCGTCGCGATGTTGCCGTAGCCGGTGAGAATGATACCGCGCGCGTCCGGACGGCGCTTTTTCAACGCCGAAATCACGTCGAGCCCATTGCCATCCCCCAGTCGCATGTCGACCACGGCAAAGGCTGGCGCCGCGCGTTCCACGTGGGCCAGCCCGTCGGCAACCGATTCGGCCGTCGTCACGGTGAAGCCTCGGCTTTCCAGCGCCTTGGCGAGACGTTGGAGGAAGGAGCGATCGTCTTCGACGATCAGCAGCGAGCGGTCGCCAGGCACGTCTTCCCGTGGCGCCCGCTCAACGGAAGCATTCGCGGCAACATGCATGCACCACCTCTCGGCGGATGCGGTGATTGTCAACATAGTGGTTCCGGGGGCCAATCTCAAGGCGATCCGGGGAAGGGACGTTCAAACTCGCCACGATTCCACCGCAATTGAATCATCGCGCCGTGCGCGGGCAGCGGTCTGTTCTCAAACGCAAGCGTCGCGCCCGACCGCTCAAGCAGGGTCTTGGCAATGAACAGGCCGAGACCGAGCCCCTTCGATTCCTCCTCCACACTATCCGCGCTCCGCGACCGGCTGGTCACGTAAGGTTCCCCGATACGCGACATGATTTCCGGCGCGAAGCCCGGTCCGTCGTCGACGATGGTCACTTCGATCGTTTCCTGGGTCCACGCGGCACTGATCGTCACGCGCGCGTGCGCAAAATCGACCGCGTTTTCCAGAAGGTTACCGAGGCCATAAAGAATTGCCGGATTCCGCGCCACGACGGGTGGATCGCCCGCCTGCACGTCGGCGTCGATGACGATGCCGAAATTCCGATGCGGCGCGATCACTTCCTCGATCAGTGCCGTGAGCGGCACGCGATCGAATGGTTCGCCGCCGGCCGACAATTCCGTCAGCTTGGCAAGTATGTCACGGCAACGCGTGGCCTGCTCACGCAAAAGTCGCACGTCCTCGCCATGCGGCGCTCCGGCCGGAATGGCGTTGGCGAGTTCCTTGGCGATTACCGCAATCGTGGACAGGGGCGTTGCAAGTTCATGGGCGGCGGCCGCGGCGAGCCCGTCGAGCTGAGAAAGGTGTTGCTCGCGTGCCAATACCAATTCGGTTGCTGCCAGCGCATCGGCGAGCTGTCGTGATTCTTCGGCAATTTGCCATGCATAGACGCCGATGAAGCCGATCGCGAGCAGGATCGCGAACCACACGCCCAAAAGGTAGATCGGCTCCAGTTTCAGCGGATTGTCGTTCGCCCAGGGCAGCGGATAATGGACGAAGGCGAGTACGGTGGCGCACGCAATGGCCAGCGTGCCGATCAGAACGGCAAAGCGTGCCGGCAATGCCGTTGCTGCGAGCAACACCGGCCCAAGGAAAAGGAATGCGAAGGGATTCTGCAGGCCTCCGGTAAGGAACAACAGCACCGCGAGTTGAGCGGTATCGAATGCCAGAAGCCACGCCGCTCGGTCGGGTTCGAGACGTTGAGTCATATGAAAACGCAGCCGAAGCGCGATATTCAGCCAAGCCGACAGCGCAATCACGGCAAGACACGCCCAAATCGGCAGCTCGAAATCGAGGCCGAAATAAACAACAAGAACAGCGGTCGTCTGCCCGACAATGGCAAGCCAACGCAGCCGTACCAGCGTCTCGAGTCGTACCGTGCGGCGTGGATGGTACTGGCGGAGACTGAACGGTATCATGTGATCGATGTTACCATTTTTCTCCCTTCGACCGGATGCGACCAACCGCGTCCGAGCGTTGGGCGCGGCACCGACGTTGACAGGCGGCGGGCCTTGCTTTTCCTGCGACCCGGCGTCACATGATGCCGATTATGGATGCCTGTTCCTCCTCCGCCGTCGTCGTCGACCGCCTCGTCAAGCGCTATAAATCGACCACGGCCGTCGACGGTATTTCATTTCGTTTGGCGTCGGGCAGCATCACCGGCCTGCTCGGCGGCAACGGTGCGGGCAAGACCACCACCATTGCCATGATCATGGGGCTTGTGACGCCCACTTCGGGCAGCGTGACCGTACTCGGCGTCGACATGCCGCGCGCACGCTACCAGGTTCTGCACCGGATGAATTTTGAAAGCCCTTACGTCGATCTGCCAATGCGTCTGACGGTACGACAGAACCTCACGATATTTGCGCAGCTCTACGCGGTGGCGGACGTCGCTGCGCGCATTGCGGAGCTCGCCGATGAATTCGGTCTTGTCGAATTGCTCGATCGTCCGACCGGCCGGTTATCGGCCGGCCAGAAAACGCGCGTTGCGCTTGCGAAATCGCTGATCAACCGGCCTGAGCTGCTGTTGCTCGACGAGCCGACCGCCTCGCTTGATCCCGACGCCGCGGACTGGGTCCGCGCCCGACTCGAACGGTATCGCGAGGAGTGTGGAGCAACCATTTTGCTGGCGTCGCATAACATGAACGAGGTCGAACGGCTATGCGAGCGCGTCATCATCTTGAAGAATGGCCGCATCGATGACGACGATTCGCCGGAGCGACTGCTGGCACGCTATGGCCGTGAGACTTTGGAGGAGGTTTATCTGGACGTCGCACGCGGACGACAGAAGGAGATTGCCCGATGAGGAACGGCAGCGCTGCCGCGCATTTTGGAACATGGGACCGTCGTCGCGTCGACAGAGGCGGAGGCCATTCTTGGCCGATGCCGCTTTCCGCGGTTACGAAAGAGCGATGATCGAAATCATGAGCGCTTGTGTCCAGATGCGTTTCTCGTTCCGACGCGTCGGCGCGATGGTGCGGCGCTATTGGTACCTCTTGTCGTCTTCCTGGCCGCGGGTCCTCGATCTGGTTTATTGGCCTACCGTTCAGATGCTGATGTGGGGTTTTTTGCAACTTTACGTGTCGCAGAACGCGGGGTTCTTCGCGCGCGCAAGCGGCGTTTTTATCGGTTCGGTATTGCTGTGGGACATTCTGTTCCGCGGGCAGCTCGGGTTTTCAATTTCGTTCCTCGAGGAAATGTATGCACGCAACCTCTGCAATATCATGATGTCGCCGTTGCGTCCCACCGAATTCATCGCGGCGTTGACGATCATGAGCCTGGTGCGGCTGTCGATCGGGATGATTCCGGTATCGCTGCTTGCCATCGCCTTTTTCGGGTTTAATTTGTGGTCGCTTGGCTTTGCGCTTGCCGCGTTTTTTGCCAATCTGATTCTGACGAGCTGGTCGGTTGGCATTTTTGTTGCCGGTCTCCTGCTGCGGAACGGTCTTGGTGCGGAGAGCATGGCCTGGACCATCATGTTCCTGTTTCTGCCGCTCACTTGCGTCTATTACCCGGTGGCCGTATTGCCGGGCTGGCTGCAGCATGTGGCGTGGCTGCTGCCGCCGACCTATGTGTTCGAAGGCATGCGTGCGCTCCTCATCGACCACGTATTTCGCGGCGACCTGATGATCGAGGCGCTGGCGTTCAACCTCCTCCTTTTCGCGCTTGCGGCGATCGCCTTCGCGATGCTTTTGCGCAGCGCGCGCGAACACGGAACTTTGTTGCAGACCGGCGAATAACGCAAAAACAAAAGTATTTATAATAGGTTATAGGAA
This sequence comes from Pseudolabrys sp., assembly GCA_019689975.1. Taxonomy (GTDB): domain Bacteria; phylum Pseudomonadota; class Alphaproteobacteria; order Rhizobiales; family Xanthobacteraceae; genus Pseudolabrys. Next base: position 39,922 of record JADGGK010000018.1, on the reverse strand, counting down.
ATCCCGGGTTGTAAAGCGGGTTTAGAGAACATATCTCTATTGTTGACGCTATGGGCAAAACGCGACAGTCTGCTGCGGTGCAACAGGGGCTGGGACAACGGTCGATGCCGATCGGTGAATTCGACGGGGCGGCGACTTTTGCTGGTGATACGAGCGCATTGTTCGCTTCGCCGCTCTATTGGCTGTACGAGATCGGCCATGCCGCGCTCGATCCGGCGCGGGCATTGGCCGATGCGACACGGCTTTACTTCAAGAACCCGGCGAATCCGCTGGCCCACACCGTCTACGGCCGCACGGTCGCGGCGGCAGCGGAATTATTCGAACGCACGACACGGATTTACGGCCGTCCGGAATGGCGCATCGATCACACGACCGTCGGCGGCGAGCGGGTACCGGTGCGCATTGAATCGATATGGGAGCGGCCGTTCTGCCGTCTGTTGCACTTCCTGCGCGTCTTTGATCGTCCGCCGCGCCGACCGCAGCCCAAACTGCTGATTGTCGCGCCGCTGTCGGGGCATTACGCAACCTTGCTGCGCGGCACGGTCGAGGCCTTTATGCCCAACCACGATGTTTACATCACCGAGTGGCGCAACGCGCGCCAGGTGCCGGTCGCCGCTGGTCGTTTTGATCTCGACGATTATATCGACTATGTCATTTCGATCCTGCACCGTCTTGGCGGCGACACGCATATCGTGGCCGTGTGTCAACCTTCGGTGCCGGTGCTTGCGGCAGTCGCTTTGATGGAGGCCGAAAGGGACCCCGATACGCCATTGTCGATGGTGCTCATGGGCGGGCCGATCGATACGCGCATCAATCCCAATGCCGTCAACAAGCTTGCCGAGTCGCGCGGCCTGGATTGGTTCCGTCGCAACGTCATCACCAAGGTGCCGTTCCCGCATCCGGGATTCATGCGCGATGTCTATCCCGGCTTTCTGCAATTGCACGGTTTTGTCAGCATGAACCTCGATCGCCACCTTGAGGCGCATCGCAACTTGTTTCTCAATCTGGTGAAGGGTGACGGCGACTCGGCGCAGAAGCATCGCGAATTCTATGACGAATATCTTGCCGTCATGGACCTGACCGCGGAGTTCTACCTACAGACGGTGGACACGGTCTTCATCCGCCACGCGCTGCCAAAGGGGGAGATGACTCATCGCGGACGCAAGATTGATCCCGCGGCCATCACACGAGTGGCACTGATGACGATTGAGGGCGAGAACGACGACATTTCGGCGCTCGGACAAACGGAGGCGGCACAGCGCCTTTGCGCCAATATTCCCCCCGCTCGGAAAGTGCACTATGTGCAGCCCGGCGTCGGCCATTACGGCGTGTTCAATGGCTCCCGGTTCCGGGCCGAAATCGCGCCCCGCATTGCCGATTTTGTTCTGTCACACAATCGGAGTCGCGACGGCTGAGCATTCCGCTGCCGCCGTCGCTATCGCGAAAGATGCGAAAATCGCGGTTTTTCCCTGCGGACGCGGCTGAGACCGTCCGACAAGGCGCGCTGCGTCGCGGCATCGTAGCGTATGCCGACACGGTAGCCACGGACCCAGACCAGGGCGCAGATCTTGCGCGTGCCGCCGTGCTGGAACTCGAAGTGGGTCGGCAGTTGGAGTCGCGTCGACAATTCGAGGCAGGCACCGCCGGCCGACAGGTCGATCACGCGGCATTCGATCGTCTCGCGGCTGCCCGGTAGCAGGATCTTCCCGAACGGCGCCACTCGGCCTCCGGGTCTCACGCGGAACCAGCGTCGTTTTTCGCTCATCGTCTTGCTCATCTCTTTCGGACCGTCGTCGCTATTTCGCGGAAGTGCCCTTCGGTATTCGGCCCATAGCCATTTCTTGATGCTCCGCAATTTCGCTCAATGCAGTCGCTCCTTGGCGAGCTGCTGGCGAACCTGCCAGAACCGCAGCACCCGTTCGGCGGTCGAACGGGAAAGTTTGCCAAAATCAGCGTGAGTGAGCCGCAATTTGTCCGACGCTACCTGCGGCCCGTTCTTCATTTTGAGAATGGCCGCGACCGTCTCCCAGCTCATGCCGAGCGCCTTGCAAACGATCAACAACCCGCCCGGTTCGTCCCCTTCCATCAGTGTTTCGATCAATTCGTGTTTGAGGCCGCTGAGAAGCGACAACGCCGCGATAACTTCATAATAGCGGTTCTCGACGGCAAACTCGCTCACTTCCTTGTCTCCAAGACGGCTGTTCTGTTTCATCGATATGACAAGCCGTTGTGCAGCCGCAAAAGATCGGGTTTTGGCCTCCAATTGAGCGAGCGCATTGGACAGGAGGCTGCGGAACACTTCTGGAGGAACATCCGGCCGCCCGCTGATCGCGGCGGCAACCCGCTCGTCTTGGGCGGCGCGCATGCTGAGCGCGGCGAGTCCTCGGTCGGACAGGCGCGCGGTGCGGTTCGAGGCGACACTGTAAACAACCTCCCGATTACCGCGCTGAATGAGAATGTCGGTGGCGCGTTCGGGGAGCTCGGTGCGCTTGGAGATGGCGAGCAAGTGTGCCTGACTTTTGGTCTGCGCCAACTCAACCAAATCGTCGGTCGAAAGGCGCGGTGATTGCACGAGGACCGGTCGTGCAACCATGATTTCCGGGTCGCCGGCAAGGCGCTTGATCATTCGGGGCGGCGCGTTCTCGATCGGCGCAAGACACTCGCTCAGCTCGATCAGGCCGTTATTATCGATTTTGTCGACGAGACTGTTGAATACGGTGTCGAATACCTCCACCTTGTCCTCGGAAAGACCGGGCGCGTTGGCGAGAAACAGCTTGGTCACGGCCCGCAATGTGGCAAGCCGCTGGCTTGGCGGGGCCTGACGAATGGTTCGCTCGAGCTCGGCAATGACCGTGGTGTATTGCATCAAGCATCTTCTTTCCGCAGCACATCCTACCAATGAAAAATAAACACTCTGTTAGGTTTGGCTTGTACGGCGTCTGATCGGGCGGCAGCGAATCGTTCACCTTATTTTCCGCCTTGTTTTCCATGCCTACGCGGCCGACGGATAAGGCGCGGCGTCCAAAACCAAGCCTTCCCAAAAAGACGAGAATCGTTTGATCTGGTGACCGCGCAAGAATTGAGAAATCTTATGTCAGTCGCGCCGCCACATCTGATCGGTCTTCGCCCCGGCGATCCGACCTTGCTGACGATCGAATTTGACGGCGCGGTCTATGCGATCCGGTTGCGCCGCCACATCCGGGCGCGTCGCTATACCTTGCGCATTCATGCCGTGAATCGCGAGGTCGTGATGACCATGCCGGTGCGCGGAAGCGTCAGACGGGCGCGCGAGTTCGCACAAAGGCACGGCGGTTGGATTGCAGCCCGGCTCGATCGACTGCCCCCTCCCGTGCCCTTGGTGCATGGCGCGCGGGTACCGTTGCGCGGAATCGAACACCGCATCGAACATTGCCCTGGTCGGCGCGGTACCGTCTGGACCCATTGCACGCCGGATGGCGAGCGCGTGCTTTGCGTAGCCGGACAAGCAGAGCATGTTGCGCGCCGGGTCATCGATTTTCTCAAGCGCGAGGCGCGTCGGGATCTGCTCCGCGCGAGCCGGCGCGCCGCGGCCTTGCTGGGCGTCCGCGTCCGACGGGTTGCGGTACGCGACCAGACGACCCGCTGGGGTTCCTGCTCGGCGAATGGAGTGCTGTCCTACTCGTGGCGATTGATCCTTGCTCCGCCCCTCGTGCTCGACTATCTCGCCGCCCACGAGGTCGCTCATCTCGCGGAAATGAACCATTCCGCCCGTTTCTGGCGGGTGGTCGAAAGCATCTTTCCTTCCTGGAAGCAGGCGAAGGCCTGGCTGGATGCGCACGGTACCGAGCTGCATCGTTATGGCAATGGACAGGCACGCTCGCAGGCGATTGAGAAATAGAACAACGTTCGCGATCCGATTCGCATTGAGTCCCACCACGATTCGGTTTCATTCACGGTCAAGGCGAGTTTCTCGGCAAATTGGTGGAGCGGACATTGACGATATTGACCCGGCATCGCGCAGGCAGCGGAGCGATCCAGATGAACCTGCTGACCCGCGATTGTTTCATCGCCCCTACACGGTTCGCGGCAATGATGGTGCCGATTCAATCCGATCAAAATCTGCTCTAGCCTATGCTCCCTGGTTAGGCTGGTCACGAGCCCATGCTGCGTCCTGATTCATTCGCGCTCACGGCGCTACTGGCGGCGCTGAGCGCAGTCGGACCGCTTACGACCGACATGTATCTGCCTTCACTGCCGGACATCGTACACATGCTTGGCGGCACCCCGGCGCAGGGGCAGCTTACCATCTCGGCCTATCTTGTCGGTTTTGCCGTGGGTCAGATCCTGTATGGTCCGCTGTCGGATCGTCACGGCCGCAAACCGGTGTTGATGGCCGCGATCCTGGTCTATTGCCTGGCGAGCCTCCTATGTGCCCTGTCGGTCTCATTGCCGATGTTGATCGGCGCACGCGCGCTGCAAGCGCTAGGGGGCTGTGGCGGCGTCGTTTTGGCGCGCGCCATTGTGCGTGATCTCTATGTCGGCGTGCGCGCTGGTAGGGAATTGTCGCTCATCGGTTCTGTCATGGCGCTCGCACCGGTGCTGGCGCCGATTGTCGGCGGTCTGTTGCAGACGGCATTGGGCTGGCGCGCGGTATTCTTGTTCCTCGCCGCGGCCGGATTTTGTGGGGTCATCGTCATCTGGCTGCTGCTGCCGGAGACTGTCAGGGAGCGAGCACGCGAGCCGATGTCGTTCGCCTCGATACTCCACTCGTATCGCCGTGTCGCCTGCCACGGCGCCTACCTCGCCTATTTGGGATTGGCTACCGCAAGTTATGCCGGGTTGTTCGCGTGGATCTCCGCGGCGTCGTTCGCGTTGCAAGGTCTCTACGGTCTTTCGCCGGTCGATTTCGGCATCGCCTTCGCGCTCGGATCACTCGGCTACATGCTTGGCACGACGATTGCGGCCCGGATCGTCACCCGCTTCGGTCTCGGCGGCACCATCGGCCTTGGCGGGCTTGCGAATGCATTGGGCGGCCTCGCCATGGTGGCGTCCGTCGCGGTCGGCTTCACCAGCGCCGCGTCGCTGGTCGTGCCGATGGCGCTCTATCTCGCCGGGCTCGGCATGATCCTGCCGCAGGCCATCGCCGGTGCGATGATGCCGTTTCCAGAGCGTGCGGGGGCGGCATCGGCGCTGCTTGGTTTCGTTCAGCAGACGGTTGCGGCCGCGTGCGGGGCTGTTGTCGGCGCCTTCCTCGGACATGGAGCCTGGTCGCTTGCCGGTGGTGTCGCATTGATGGGGTGCGCGAGTCTGGCATTGTGGTTTGCCACGCGCGGCGTACGCGCACGTGCTTCAGACGCCAAACGCTAGCGTCGGCCAAACAAGTGATCGAGCAGCCATCCGTCGAGGCCGCCGCGGTGCGTCATTGTGCGATCGGCGATCGGCCCGACCGGCAACGGCGGCCGCGGCGGCTCGGCGGATGCATCGACCGGAGCGAGCGTGCCATCACTATGACGTCTGGTGAACACACCCGACACCAACAAATCGGCCGGGGTATCCGGCAGCGGTGCGACGGGGACGTTCTGATGCGCCGCGCGCATGAAGCGGCTCCACACTTCCACCGGCAGACTGCCGCCGGTTACGTGCCTGGTCGGCGCGCCGTCATCATTGCCCATCCAAATGGCGGTCACGAGATGAGCAGTAAAGCCCACGAACCACGCATCACGAAAATCCTGTGAGGTTCCGGTCTTGCCGGCCGCCGGCCAACCGGGCAGCGAGGCTTTGCGCGCCGTGCCCATGGTGAGCGTCTCCTGCATCATCGCATTCATCATGCCGACATGACGCGTATCCACCACGCGGCCGAGCGGCGGCGTCCTATAAACGTAAAGCGGAGTCCCTCTCCCATCGGTGATGCGTGCAATGACATGTGGCGTCACGGCAAAACCGCCATTGGCAAAAGTTGCATAGGCGCCGGTCAACTCAAGCACCGAGACTTCCGACGTGCCAAGTGCGATCGAGGCGTTGGGCTCGAGAGGCGAAGCGATACCCAATCGATGCGCGGTGCGCACCACCGATTGGGGAGTAACTTCGAGCGTGAGTCGCACCGATACGGTGTTCAACGAAAGTGCGAGCGCCTGGGCGAGGGTCACTGGTCCGTAATAGTGATGCTCGTAGTTCTCCGGCCTCCATCCATTTACGCTGATGGGTGCGTCTTGACGCACGGTGTCAGGCGTCAGTCCACGCTCCAATGCGGTGAGATAGACAAAAGGTTTGAAGGCGGAGCCCGGTTGACGACGCGCCGAAACCGCTCGATTGAATTGACTTTCCGTGTAATCGCGGCCACCGACCAACGCTCGCACGGCCCCGTCCGGCGACATGGCGACCAGTGCTCCTTGCGATACCTTGTTCTTCTCGCCTTTGGTACGCAGTTCATCCCCAAGCGCTTGCTCGGCGCTCGCCTGCAGATCGGCGTCGATGGTCGTATGTACCACGATGTCTTGATCCACGTGGCCGAGCACGTCGTTAAGCGCATCCATCACCCAGTCGGCCACGTAGTTGATGGAACCGGTCCCCGCCTTCGCAACCACGTGTGGCGGATGCGCCAAGGCCGCATGTTCGCTCGCCTGGCTGATGAAATTAAGCTCGACCATGGCGGCAAGGACGAGCTTCGCGCGTCGTTCGGCGCCGTCGAAATTGCGTGTTGGCGCGAGTCGGGACGGCGATCGGACGAGACCGGCAAGCAGCGCGGCCTCCGCCAGCGTGAGACTGCGCGCCGATTTGCCGAAGTAACGCTGCGAAGCCTGTTCGATACCGTAGGCGCCGGCGCCGAAATAGACGCGATTGAGATAGAGTTGCAGAATCTCCGCTTTGGAGAATTTTTGCTCGAGCCAGAGTGCCAGCAGGATTTCCTGGATTTTACGTTCTATGGTCCGCTCTTGGGTCAAAAAGAGATTCTTGGCAAGCTGCTGGGTAATGGTCGATCCGCCTTGGCTGAGGCCGCGATGGATAATGTTGGCGATGAGCGCGCGCACAATGCCGAATGGGTCAACCCCGTAATGCTGATAGAATCGCCGGTCTTCGATGGCGACGAACGCCTGTGGGACATAGGGAGGGAGGTCCTTTAGCGTGAGCGGTGCACCTGCCAGATCGCCGCGGCGCGCGAGCAGACGTCCTTCGACGTCCACGATCTCGATCGACGGTGGTCGTTTGGGGATTTCCAGCGACTGCAGCGGCGGCAAATGCGCGCCGACATAGGCCACTGCGCCGATGCCGCTGATCATGAGCCACAATAAGGCTACCAGCGTCCAATAAAGTAGGCGGCCGGCGAGCGAGCGGCGTCTTCGCGTCGCCCCTCGCGTGCGCGTACGGTGTTGGCGCTGTGGCGCGGCAGCCTCTTCACGCCGGGCGTGAAGCGGCGGGCTTTTGTGAAATGCCGGCTCTCGCCGCGATACGCGTTCCCGTCCCGACGCCATTGCCAAACCGTTCCTGCGTCGAGGCGCCAACCGCCGTCGACTCCCCGGGGGCGAAGGCTAAGGGGCACGGTTTAAAGCCGTGTTAAATGCTGACTCGCGGCGATCTGCACCGATTTGTCATCCAGATTTGGCGAGTTTCTGGTCTCCATCCGGCCTGGCAAACAGTGCGATAAGCGCGCGCTTAATCGCGGCCTGTCGTGTGGGCGAGGTTATCTGCGCACCCATCAGATCGGTAACGTAGAACACGTCCACGACCCGCTCGCCGAACGTTGCAACGTGAGCACTGGCGATATTGAGATTGAGCTTGGAAAGTGTTGCGGTAAGCTCGTAGAGAAGCCCGGTGCGATCAAGACCCGTGACCTCAATCATCGTGTAGCGGTGCGACCACTGATTGTTGATTGTTACCGTCGGCTCAAGCGCGAAGGCTTTGATGCGCCCTTTCAACGGCGCTCGCTTGGCTACGATGTCGGGCAACCTGATCTCGCCGCGCAACGTCTTCTCGACAATCTCGGCGATGCGGGCCGCACGCCGCTCTTCATCATCGTCTCGCTCGAATTCGCGATTGAACGAAATAGTATCGAGCGCCCGCCCGTCGGTTGTCGTCGAAATCTGTGCGTCTACAATGTTGGCGCCGGCGATGGCGCAGGCACCCGCGATCATCGAAAGCAACCAAGGATGATCGGGGCAGAGCACCGTGAGCTCCGTGGCATCGCGGTCGGGATTGAAGTTGATGCGCGTGGCAAGTGTCTTGCCGGCTTCTTCGGCGGCGGCCACGAAACGCGCATGCTCGATCTTGTGCGGAAGGTCGACCTTCAGCCAATAAGCCGGATAGAGCTTGGCGATATAGGCGTCGAGACGCTCGCGTGACCAATCTTGCATGGCCTCACGGAACTCCTCCTGGGCCATGGCGACGCGCTGGGCGCGGTTGACCTCCGAGAAGCCTCCGGTCAGGACCGGCTCGGTTTCATAATAGAGCGAACGGATGAGTTGGGCCTTCCAGCCGTTCCAGACCCCGGGGCCGACCGCCTTGATGTCCGCAGTCGTCAGGATGGTGAGCAGCTTGAGTCGGTCAACCGACTGCACGACGGCCGCGAAATTTTCAATCGTCCGGCGGTCGGACAGGTCGCGCGATTGCGCCACGCTCGACATGACAAGATGATTTTCGACGAGCCAAGCGGTCAACTCGGTATCCGCCGAGGAAAAGCCGAGTCGGGGACAAAGGCGACGCGCCACCCGCGCGCCCGCGATCGAGTGATCTTCAATGCGACCCTTGGCGATATCGTGAAGAAACAACGCAACGTAGAGTACAGTTCGATGCCCAGGCACGATGGTACGCATGAGCTCGTTGGCGAGCATCGTGTCTGCGGCACCGCCGCGCTCAATCTCCTGAAGCACGCCGATGCAGCGCAACAAGTGTTCGTCCACGGTGTAATGGTGGTACATATTGAACTGCATCATCGCGACGATCTTGCCGAAAGCCGGCACGAATTTCCCGAGCACCCCCGCCTCATTCATACGACGAAGCACCGTTTCGGGGTCGTTGGGCGAAGTGAGAATATCCAGAAAGAGCCGGTTGGCCTCTTCGTTTTCCCGCAAGCGCGCGTCAATGAGGTCCAGCGAGCGCGTCATCGCCCGCATTGCGTCGGGATGGAAGGCAAGATTGTGTTTCTGTGCCAAGTAAAAGATGCGTATCAGGTTGACAGGATCACGCTTGAAGACTTGGCTGCCGGCAAGCCGGATACGATTCTTGTCAACGATGAAATCGTCGCTTTCAGACAGTTTCGTGCGCCGAACAGGGCGAAAACGCGCCATGAGTCGGCTGAGCACCGGCACGCTCTTGGCGTGGCTGTCCTCCAGCTCGGCACAAAGGATTGCGGTCAGATCACCGACATCTTTAGCAATTAGAAAATAATGCTTCATGAAGCGTTCGACTTCGCTCAGGCCTGGATGTGCGGTGTAGCCAAGCCGTTGAGCGATTTCCCGCTGGATGTCGAAGGAAAGACGTTCTTCGGCGCGGCCGGTGAGGAAATGCATATGGCAGCGTACGGACCAGAGGAAATCCTCGCAACGCCGGAAAAGCTGGTATTCCTGCTTGTCGAACACTCCGCACTTGATCAGCTCGATCGGCTCGCGCACGCGATAGACATATTTGGCAATCCAGAACAGCGTATGTAGATCGCGCAATCCGCCTTTGCCATCCTTCACGTTCGGCTCGACCAGGTAGCGCGATTGGCCTGCTCGCCGGTGGCGCTCCTCGCGCTCGGCGAGCTTGGCCGTGACAAACTGCTGGGCGGTGTTGCGCAAGACTTGCGCATCGAAACGAGCCTGCAGGTCATCGAACAGCGCGCGGTCACCGAACAGGAAACGTGCCTCGAGGACGGCGGTGCGAATGGTCATGTCGGCCTTGGCCTGACGAATGCACTCATCCACCGAACGCGTGGCGTGCCCGACTTTCAGTCCGAGATCCCAGAGGCAATAGAGGATTGCTTCCACGATCGATTCGCCCCACGCGGTCTGCTTGTAGGGCAGGAGAAACAGGAGATCGATGTCGGAGCCGGGTGCCTGCAGCCCGCGGCCGTATCCGCCGGTGGCGATCACCGCCATGCGTTCGGCTTCCGTCGGATTCTGCAACGGATAAAGATGCCTGCGGGCGAAGTCATGAAGGAGGCCGATAATGGCGTCCTGCATCCGGCACAGGCGCTCGGCGCAACGCCGTCCGTGACGGTCCTTGAGCAGCAGTTGTTCGGCGCGCACGCGGCCGGCGTTGAGCGCGCCTCTGAGCCGCTGCGCCACGAGGCTGCGCAACTCGCGCTCGTCGTTGGGTCGGTCGGCGGCGAGCCGATCAAGCTCGACGGCAAGCGCGTGAACATCGATCAGTTCGGCGGCATTGCGCGGAATATGGTCCGCTCGGGGGCGGCCGCTGTGATCGAGGGCGAGGGACGTCATGGCAGCTAGGGGATAGCGGAGGTCACGCGACAAGTCATCCTAGCGGACAAACCCGCCGGTCGCCCGCCGATCTCGGAACTCTTTTGAAGTGCGACCCGCAATACTTTATGCTTTTTCGGTTGGCCGGCTCGTCGCGTTCCGAGCGGAGGCACGGCGCGGGCCGGTTTCTATCGCCGGGCGGCGCGGACTGTGTCCCGTTCCCGGTCCGCGATACCTGCTTCGGGGCGTTCTTTCGCATAGGCCGGTACCGATCGGCGATGACGGCGGTGGGGAGCGAGACAAACATGCGCATGTTCCAGGTCTGCGTCTGCGGCGAGCCCTTGCAACTCAGGGAGCAACCGATCCCGGAGCCAAAGGGAACCGAGGTTCTGCTCAAAGTGCTCGCGGCAGGCGTCTGCCACAGCGATCTGCATCTTGCGGACGGTTATTTTGACCTCGGCGGCGGCAAGCGCCTCAGCCTCGAGGACCGCGGCATGAAACTGCCGGTGACCCTCGGTCACGAGAACGTTGGGGAGGTGGTGGCTCTCGGTCCGGAGGCGGAGGGTGTCAAGATCGGCGACAGGCGGCTTGCGCATCCCTGGATCGGGTGCGGCGCCTGCGGGCCGTGTCGCCGCGGCGAAGAGAATCTCTGCCGTACCATGAGAAGCCTCGGCGTGTTTACCAATGGCGGTTATGCCGACTACATGATCGTGCCTCATCCGCGCTATTTGTTCGACATCGGCAATCTGGATCCGACGCGTGCCGCACCGCTTGCCTGCTCGGGTGTCACCACATTCGGTGCATTGAAGAAAGTGACCACCCTCAAGACCGAGCCAACCGTGATCATCGGCGCGGGGGGTCTCGGGCTGATGTGCCTTGCCCTGCATAACAAGATGGGCGGGCATAGCGCGATCGTCGTGGACATTGACCCGGTGAAACGTGAAGCGGCGAAGAAGGCCGGCGCCACGGCGGTGGTCGACGGCGGCGCCGCCGACGCCGTCCAGCAGATCGTCGACCTGACCAAGGGTGGCGCCTGGGCGGTAATCGACCTCGTCGGCTCCTCCGCGACCGCGCGACTTGGCTACGATTCACTCATCAAGGGCGGCAAGTACATCATCGTCGGCCTTTTCGGCGGCGACCTCACAGTATCGCTGCCGCCGATCCCGATGCGTGCGTTGACCATCCAGGGCTCCTATGTCGGCAGCCTGCCCGAAATGGCCGAGCTCATGGACCTCGTGCGCCGCACGGGTCTTCCCGACGTGCCGATCACGACGCGTCCGTTGAAGGACGTCAATGCCGTTCACGGCGAATTGCGGGCGGGCAGGGTCGTTGGACGCGTCGTACTCACTCCAGCGACCGGTTGACGGCGATCAAGAGCGAGGCCGTCGGCGGCGCATTCCCGCAATGCTGCCGCGACGTGCGCCAATTCATACGTGATCTGCCGGTAATCCGCTTGCGCTGAGCAGGGTAACGTGCTGCTCTGCGCCGCGCCAAATGTCTCCCGAGCTTTATTTTGCCCTTACCCTGATCGTGAAGATGATTGTCACCGCTGCCTTTGTCGTGGCGGCGACGGTCACCGCGGAACGCGCCGGCCCCGTCATTGGCGGCATGGTGGCGACCCTGCCGATCGGCGCCGGTCCGGTTTATGTCTTTCTCGCAATGGATCACGACGCGCATTTCATTGCGCAGAGCGTCATCATGAGCCTGGCGATCAACGCGGCCAACGCCACCTTTGCCGTCGTCTACAGCCTGCTGGCGCAGCACCGTTCGCTGATTGTGAGCCTGTGTGGCGCTTTTTCGGCATGGACGATGTTCGCTCTGGTCATCCGTTCCGTCGATTGGGATTTCCCGGCCGCGGCAGCGATGAATATCGTCGTCCTGGCGTTGTGTAGCTGGTTCGCGCGTTCGTTGCGCCACGTGCGCATGCCTGCGTTCCGCGCGCGTTTCACTGATCTGCTCGTGCGCGCGGCGATGGTCGCAATTCTTGTTGCCGTGGTGGTGACGTTCAGCTTCCAGCTCGGGCCGCGTGGCAGTGGCCTGCTCGCCGTGTTTCCCGTGGTGCTGACCAGCATCGTGATGGTCATGCATCCGCGTGTCGGCGGAAAAGCTGCGGCGGCCGTGCTGGCCAATGCTCCGGTCGGCTTGGTCGGCTTCGCCTTTGCCTGCGCGGTGTTGCACTTTACCGCCGAGCCGCTCGGCAATCCTAAAGGCCTTGCGCTTGCGTTGGCGACATCGATCGGGTGGAGCCTGCTGATGATGTTGACGCATCGCCCGCCTCCTCCCGAGCTAACTTAGCAAGCCCGCCTCCAGTGCCTTGATCTGCAGCGCAAGGTAGCGCGAATAGATGCGGCATTGCGCCAAGCTCCCGGCCGTGAACCACAGGCCCGGTTGCGGCGTGCGACGCCACATGTTGCGCAATTCGCCGCCCTCGTCAAAGCCCCATATGGGGCCGACCCGCTCGGCAACGGTGTCACCGAGATAGCGTCGAACCGCCTCCTGCTGGTTGTGATAGCCGGTTGCGAGAACCAGCAGCTCGGCCTCTCGGATTTGACCGTCGCGCATTCTGACGCCAGCGGGGACGAAGCGATCGATATCGGCATATTGAACGAGATCGATGGCGCCGGAAATAATGAGCTCCGAGCACCCCACGTTGAAATAATAACCGCCGCCACGGCGCAGATACATCATCTGGAATCCGGTATTGTCTTCTCCCGCCCACAGCCGAAACCCGCGTTCTTCCAATGCCTTCAGCAGCGCGCCGTCCACCTCGAGGCTTTTGGCCGTGGACAGCTGATAGGCGCGCTGCAACACGGGATAGGGAAATGACGTGGCGAGCAAATCGCAATCCTCGAAGGGAATTCCTTCCGAGTAGATCGCATAGACGCTCTGCGCCTCCTTTAAGCTGACCACATAGGTCTTGCTGCGCTGAATCATCGTGACCTTGGCGCCGTGGGCATGCAGCTCCTGGGCGACGTCGTGGCCGCTCGTTCCCGTCCCCAGTACCAACGCCTTGCGACCGTTCCAGCGCGCGGCATTCTTGAAGTCACCGGAGTGCACGACAGTGCCCCGGAAATCCGAAAGTCCGGGCAAATCGGGCGTATATGGAATGCTGCTAACCCCCGTTGCAAACACGAGATGACGCGGCCGCATGACCCGTGTTGTCCCGTCGGTCCGTTGGACCGTGACGGACCATTCCCCGCGCGTGTCGTCGTAGCGACCGGCAGTGAGCATCGTGCCGGTCCAATAATTGAGGTCGAGCGCATCGACATAGAACTCGAACCAGTTGGCGAGTTTGTCCTTCGGGATATAGACCGGAAAGGTAGGGGGAAAGGGCAGATAGGGAAGATGATTGACATGCACTTCATTGTGCAGCGTCAGCGATTGGTAACGCGTGCGCCAGTTATCGCCGATACGCGCGTGGCGGTCGACGATCAGCGTGTCGACATCGAGCTGCTGCAGCCTGGCGGCAATAGAAAGCCCGGCTTGGCCGCCGCCGACTACGATCACCGTCGGGTCACGATCTTCATAGGCACGTTGTTTCCTGCGTCGTTCGTTCCAGCTTTCCGTGCTAAAATCGCGCTGTGTCTCGGGTTCGGCGCGGCGTTTGAATTTCTCCTCATGGCCGCGCAGCTCCTGCAAATTCGTGCTCAGTGTCCAGGCGCGCAGGCCCGTCCCGTCGTCGGGCACGAGGCGCAGGACACCTGCACATGCGCCGAACGCCGTTTCGAATTCGAAGATCGTTTCGATGGCATCTCTGCCCGCCCGTTTGATCCATCGCGGGGGTGTCCGCTGCGGTGGGATGGTAAAATTCCTCGGCATCACTCGAGTAAGCGATTCCTGCAGCGCACGATTGACCGCCTCGCGGCCGGCCATCGTGCGAATGGTCCAGGTGAAGGCGAGCACGTCGCGCCAGAGGCCGTCCTCCAGGAAAAAGCCGGCTGCAGCCCGTGTGTCACGCTGTTGCAACGCCGCCTCAAAACGTGCAAGCCAACCCCGTGCCTCCGTTGAGGCGGACAGTCCTGCGCGTTCCGCAATGTTCATCGCGTCACTCGCTGGTGCGGGTCTGCGCCAAAGTCTGTTTCAAGCGATAAAGCGTATTGATCGCCTCGCGCGGCGACAGCTCGTCGGGGTCGATCGCGTCGATAGCCGCGGCCAGCCGATCGAGCGGATGCTGATGCTGCGCGGATTGCATGGGTGTGGCGAACAAGGGCAGATCCTCGAAACCTTTTGGCGTCGAGCGATCTTTGCGCTCAAGCTGAGCGAGCACAACTCGTGCGCGGTCAATGACACGCCTCGGCATCCCCGCGAGCTTTGCCACTTGGATTCCATAAGATCGATCGGCCGCCCCCGGAACCACCTCGTGCAGGAACACCACGTCACCTTGCCATTCCTTCACACGCACCGTGGCATTGTGAAGACGCGGCAGGCGCGCTGCGAGCGCCGTCAACTCATGAAAATGTGTAGCAAAGATCGCGCGACAACGGTTGACCTCGTGCAGATGCTCGACCGTTGCCCATGCTATAGACAGCCCGTCGAAGGTGGCGGTGCCGCGGCCGATTTCATCCAAAATTACCAATGAACGTGGACTCGCCTGATTGAGAATCGCCGCAGTTTCCACCATCTCGACCATGAAGGTGGAACGACCCCGCGCAAGATCGTCGGCTGCGCCAACCCGCGAAAACAGTCGATCAATGACGCCGAGATGGGCACGTCTTGCCGGCACGAAACTTCCCATCTGCGCCAGAATTGCAATCAGCGCGTTCTGTCGCAGAAACGTCGACTTGCCTGCCATGTTCGGGCCGGTCAGCAGCCAGATACGCCCGTTTTTGTCCTCCATCGGAGGTGAAAGATCGCAGTGATTGGGAACGAATGAGGAGCCATCCCGTGCCAACGCTTGCTCGACGACGGCATGACGACCACCGTCAACGACGAAGGCAAGCCCGTCGTCGATCTGCGGCCGAACATAATCCTGTTCTACCGCGAGTTGCGCAAGCGCAGTTGCGACGTCCAGCCGCGCCAACGCATCGGCGCAGGCATTTATATTGTCGGTTTCGGCAACTACGGCCTGAACGAGGCGCTCAAAGATCTCAAGCTCCAGCCGCAATGCGCGTTCGGCCGCATTGGCGATCTTTGCCTCAAGCTCGCCGAGTTCCGCGGTGGTGAAGCGTATCTGTCCGGCAAGAGTCTGACGATGGATGAAGGTTGCTTTGAATGGCGGCGCCAGCAGTTTCTCGCCATGCTGCGCCGTGACCTCGACAAAATAGCCGAGCACGTTGTTATGCCGGATCTTAAGCGTTTTGATACCGGTCTGCTCGGCATATTGCATTTGCAAGGCGGCTATGACACGACGCGATTCGTCTCGTAGCGCCCGCGCCTCGTCGAGCGAGTTATCATAGCCACTCCGAACGAAACCTCCGTCGCGTTTGACAAGCGGCGGATTCGCGGCAAGCGCGGCCGCCAATTCGGCATGCAGTGCCCCACTCGGTCTGGCGCAGTTTTGTATCGCCTCGGCGATTTCGGTCGGAGGTTGCTGCAGCCCATGCAGCGTTCGCGCAAGCTCCGCTGCGGCGTTCACGCCATCGCGAATCGCGGCAAGGTCGCGAGGACCGCCGCGGCCAACCGTGAGCCGTGCCATCGCACGGGCGAGATCCGGCGTGGCTTTCAGACGCGATCGGGTTTCGCTTCGCAGGGCGGCATTCTCGAAAAAGCAGGCAACCGAATCGAGTCTGCGTCGAATCGCATGCGGATCCGTGAGGGGAGCCGAAAGCCGCTGCGCGAGCAGACGCGAACCGGCAGAGGTCACCGTGCGATCTATGGCGTCGAGCAGGGATCCACGCCTGTCGCCGGCCAGCGTGCGGGTCAATTCGAGATTAGCGCGGGTGGCCGGGTCGATACTCATGGTGGTGCCGACGCTTTCGCGCATGGGCAGCGCAATCAGCGGGCGTTTCCCGACCTGGGTACGTTCGATGTAGGTCACGCAGGCGGCCGCCGCGATCAGCTCGAGCCGCGAGAACACCCCGAAGGCCTCGGTCGTGGCGACGGCAAAAAAAGAAGCCAACCTGTGTTCGGCGGTCGCGCCGTCGAACACATCGCGTGTCAGCGGCGTGACCGCCCGTAGCGCGCGCCGATGCCTGGCAAATTCTGGATCGGAATAGAGCGAATCCGAAACGATGACCTCACTCGGTTCAAGCCGGGCCAGTTCCGTCCCTAGCCCGCTGCTGCGGCATTCAGAGACACGAAACTCACCGGTTGAGATATCAATCCACGCAAGTCCAAAACGCGTCTCATCGGGAGGCGCCGAAGCTTGCATCCGCGCGATAGCGAGCAGATAGTTATTGCGCCTGGCATCCAGTAGCGAATCTTCGGTTAGCGTTCCCGGCGTGACAAGCCGCACCACGTCACGCCGGACGATACTCTTTGCGCCACGTTTTTTTGCGTCGGCCGGATCCTCGATTTGTTCGCAGACGGCAACGCGATGTCCAAGCGCAATCAACCGTTGCAAATATTCGTCGGCGCGCTCGATTGGCACGCCGCACATCGGAATATCGCGGCCGAGGTGTTTCCCGCGCTTGGTAAGGACAATTCCGAGCGCGCGGCTTGCGACTTCGGCATCGTCGAAGAACAACTCATAGAAATCGCCCATTCGATAAAACAGAAGGCAGTCAGGATTGGCGGCCTTGATCTCAATATATTGCTCCATCATCGGCGTGATGCGTCCGCCGCCGTCGCCCGGAGGCGACTCAGGTTCAGCGAAACCGATCAAATGCGTCAGCGCCATGAGCGCAAGGCTACACCAACAATGAGGGCAGGCGGAAGCGAACGACCCCGTCTCCCGCTTCGGCCTGCGGAAAAAGGTTGATCGGCCGCCCGCCGCCCTCGGTCGAAGGCCCGCCTTCAGCGGGTCACCGGGATAGCTTGACGCCCGTGATCGCCTCGAGGTTGCCGTGGAACAGTTTCTCCTGCCTCTCCTTGGAGAAATTGATACCATCGAGGATGCGCAGGGTCTCGCGGATGTACATCGTGCCTTTTTCCGGGTCAAACGGACAGTCGGAAGCGAACACGATCTTATCGAAATCGTAGAAGGCGAAACCGCAATGGGTCGCCGGCTCGCCGCCAAATACGGCGGTGTCAGTGTAGAAGGAATGCTTGAAATAATCGAGCGGGCGCTTTCGCAGTCGCTTGAGGATGGCGCTCAGATCCTCATCCGACGTTCGTGCTCCGAGCTGATCCCAGCCCGGACCGATGCGGCCTTCGAGCATCGGCACGATGCCACCGAAGTGGTGGGTAATGATCTTCAGATTTGGATATCTGTCCATGATTCCAGAGAAGACGAGCCGCGCCATTGCGGCCGCCGTCTCGTAGGACCATCCGAATGCCCACCAGATTTCATATTTCGACTTCTTCTCGGAAAGGTAATCGGGGAAATTGGCCGCGCGCGCCGGATGCATCCAGATGGGTTTTCCGAGCCTGTTCATGCAAGCGAAGAACGGCTCGAATTCCGGGGCATCGAGGGGTTTCCCCGCAACATTGGTGAAGATCTGCACCCCGAGCGCGCCCATCTTGATTGCACGCTCGGCTTCGCCTGCGCCGGCATCGGGCGCGATCAGCGAGACCTGTGCAACCCAGCCCGGAAAATGAGCACGATTCTTTTCAACAATTTCGGCAAATCCGTCATTAATGAGCTTGGCATGTTCATTGGCCGCCACGCCGTCACCCTTGGTCATTACTTCGAGCGGCGGCTGTGGATACGAAAGGATTTGCGCATAGTCAGGAAATCCGTCAACGATTTTGCGGCGAATATCGAGATCATGAATGCAGGGAATTTCACGAACGCGCCGGCCGATATCGGCATGACCGCTCTCGACGATCTTGTTGAAGAATTTTTCCGGAATGAAATGGGTGTAGGCGTCGATACGCATGCAGTCCTCCTTGTTGGATTGTACGATGCTCGCCTCAGTATGGCGTAATGACATTGAGCAGCGCTTGTCGTCGTTCATTCACGACGACGTCGCGCGCGCGCGCCAGCGCGGTCGGGAGGTCGGTGGGCTTCTCGACCCGCTCGGCATGCACACCCTGAGCCGCCGCGATAGCGTCATAAGGCGGAGCGGGATCGAGGTCGGCCAGTAGACGGCCATCCGCTTCGCCGGCCGCACCATCCTTGAACATGGAAAGCGTCGCCCGCCGCACGGCGCCGTAACGACCATTGTTGAAAATCACGATGAGAATGGGAAGCTGATGCGCAGTCGATACCCAGTGACCGGCGAGCGGATTGGCGAAAATATAGGCCCCGTCGCCCAGGGTTGCGACGATAAAAGCATCCGGCTTGGCAAGCTTTGCGCCCAGCGCGGCGCCGAAACCCCACCCGAGTCCTCCCGCTGGCCCGAGCGAGAAGAAGGTGCCGGGTTTCTCGCGCGGGCAGTGGTCGGCGCGTAAGGGATATTCGTTGAAGATAATGGCGTCCTCGCCGATCGTTTCGCCGATAAGGCGCGACAGATATTCCGGCGAAATAGTTCCGCCTGGGGTCGAATCCTTGGTAAGTTGAGAGCGTCGATTGCGCATGCGCTCGGTGAGTCTCGCGCGCCGAGCCGCAATCCGCGCGGCGGCGACCTGGATGCGCGGCTCGACCGAGTCGATGAGCGTTGTCAGAGCTTCGGTCGCGCCGCATTGGATCACGAGATCGCCCGGAAACGAACGCATCGGATAGCGCACAAAAAAGGGATCCTCGCCGATGTGGGCAACCCGTGCGCCCGCTGGCGGCTGTTGCAAATGTGGAATCCATGGCACGTCCGATTCAAGGACGATGACCAAATCGCATTCGGCAAGCAGGGCGCCGGGTTCGAAGCCGAAATGCATGGAGTGGCTCGAAGGCAGGCACACCGTGCGCGGGTTGTGTGCAACGACCGGAATGGCGCAGCGTTCTGCAAGGTGTTCCAATACCGAAACGGCCTCCTCGGGCAGGGCGGCGGTGATGATCAATGGACGTTCGGCCGTGGCGATCCAATCAGCAAGCGTAGCGATCGTTCGTGGATCAGGACAAACGCGTGCGGCTTGCTGCCGCGGCTTGACCGGGCCCATCGGCTCGGCCAACGTCGCCGCCAGCGGCTCACGCGGCAGAACGAGATAGACGGGTCCGCGCGGGTGCGCCATGGCGACTTCGACGGCCCTCGCAACCATATCAGTTACCTGGTTCGGTTGGCGCAGCTCATAATCCCATTTCACCATCTCGCGCACCATGCCGGCCTGATCGAACATTTCCTGAGCCCAATGGATCGGTCGCGTGCGCGATCCGAAATTACCCTTTTCCGTAATCGGCGTCCGTCCCGCCGCAAGGATAAGCGGCGCGCGGTCACGGGAAAGGTTGGTGAGGTTATTGAGCGTGTTGCCGGTGCCGACATTAACGTGAACCATGACCGCTTGGACACGGCCGGTCACGAGATAGGCGCCATGCGCCATTCCGACGGCGAGATTTTCGTGCGGCACCAGGATTGGCCTGGGTACCCTGGCATTTGTCTTTCTCGCGCGGCTGAAGGCTTCCACGATCGGAGGAAAATCGGTGCCTGGATTGCAGAAGAAATAGTCGACGCCATGCTCGGCGAGCGCACGCAGAAAGGCTTCTGCGGCGATCGGCAGCCGTTCCCGCCCGCCCGGTGTCACCGCCATGGACGCCACTCCTGAAACCCGCGTCTTGCGGCTCCTTCCGCCGTTCACGGTTCGGTCTCTCATCCGTGAGCGGCCAACACCGCCATTGCAAACATATCAGCTTTTCTCGGAGCCGCGAGCAAGACCGGCATGCACGGAAAGTAGCTGGGTCAAACGGTAGGATCCATATTTCCGATTTGCGTCCTCGTGACCATCGCTGACGACCACGCGTTATTCCGCCGCGGCGGGAAGTGGGACGCGCGCGTCGATCTCGGCGAGGCACTTGGCGAGACTTTCACCTTCCGGATCCTTGAGCGCCGCGGTGCGCGCACTGGCAACGGCGTCAGCGGCCTTCGCGGGCGGCAGGCCGCCGGCGAGGGCCGGCCGAATGACGCGCGTTTCTATCAGCCGATAGTTCGCAAGCCCACGCGCATGCGTGTCGCCATATCCCTTGATGAGGCGCGCACACTCGATGACCTCGTGGGCGAAGTCAATCGATATCAATGCAGCCTTTTTGACGAGATCGAGCCAGCTTTCGATCTGTTCCTGTTCCTGCTGATAACGAATTCCGTATGGTCGTAACCATTTGAGCTTGGCCAGAACAAGAAATCGGAGGTAGCCGCTGATGGACGTGACGTTGATCTTCATTCCGAAATGAATGCGCCCGAACCACTCCCATCGCTCGGCCAACCATAGGATCGGCCGAGCAATGATAGGCGGTAAGAGCTGAGTCAATTCTTCGATTCCCGGCTTGAGAAAATCGTGGACGGAAAACGGCTCGCCATTTGCACGTAATTCGTCTTGCGCAATACGCCGAAGACGTTCCCGAGATATTTTGACCTCGGCGACGCGCACGACGTCCTCAAAGGACATACGGACGGCGAGCTGACGCGCAACGTCGCATACCAGTTTGCCCTGACCGCCAACGGTCTGATCCACGTCGTTAATCGCACGCAAGCGGCTCAGATAAAGCTGCGCGTAGCCCACGCCCTGGTAAGCGATCAATCGCCGCACGCCTTCTATGGCAATTTCCTGCGCGACCAATGGCAACGTGTAAGTAACCTCGTGTTCGACGAGTTCCGACGTCTTGGGGGCGAACTTCTTGGGCGTCGGTTCGCCCGTCCATTCACGCCTTGCCTGCACGGCCTCGAGCCCTGCGCGGAAACCGCGAAGATTCGCGTCAGTTGCCTTTCCGTCGGCGCGGATCACCGACTCGAATCGTTCTGCGGTGATAGGTAATCGGCCGCAGCCGGCAATCAAACCCAACATGACGGCGCTGGGCATCGAGCCCGAGCGCCGCGTCAAGGTGTCCATGTCGACGAGGAACGCTTCTTTCGCGTTCCGTCTGACGGCCTCGATGAGCTTTTCCTGGTCGAAGCGGCCGTCACCCATGGCGATCTTCTCGTCCATGGTATAGAGGCGACTGGTCGAGGCGATCATCACGGTACGATCAGGCGTGACGAATCCATTCGTTATGACGCGGCCAGCCTCCAGCAATTCGCTTGCAATCACGATGTCGACATCGCCGATTCCGGGTGCGAGCGCCATAACCGGCCGCTTATCGCCCAGGAGGTCTGTCTTTTGCGGAAATATTTCAATGTAATAGGTCGTCGCTCCGGTGCGTTGGGCGACGCCCGGGATCGAGGTCGATTGTACCGGAAAACCCATCTCGCTTGCTGCGGCCACGATCCATTCGGTAAGTACGCCGCCGCCCTCGCCGCCCAGCGCCGCAATCAGCAAATTGATGGGACGCAGATTATCCATTCATGCCGCCGCCTTAACGTTGTAACCGCCAAGCCAACCGATCACCCGCTGCCGTATGTGGAAGATTGCACGATCGGTCCAATGCGGATTGCGCACCACCTCGGCTCGATAGAAGGACGGACACAAGACGGCGGCATGCGCGACCTCGCCGCACAGGCCGCAGCCGACACAGCTATCGACCACCGTCGCCACCGGGTCCGTGCGCAAAGGATCAGGCGAAGGCTTTACCGTCAATGACGGACAGCCCGAAAGACGGATGCAGGAATGGTCGCCCGTGCAAATGTCATCGTCGATCCCGTAGCGCACGCGCTTCACGCGCTCGCCGCGTTTCAATTTTTCTAGTTCTTCCGCGCGCACACGCCGTTGCCGCGCCAGTTGGCATTCGCCATCGGCGATGATCACTTTTAGGCCGCGTTCGGCTGTTTTCATGGCCGCCTTCAATGCGGCCGCCATTCTGGCCACGCTGTAGCTGCGTACCGTACGCAGCCATTTCACCCCCATGGCGCGCAGCGTCTGTTCGATGCTCATGCCAGGCGCGCGGCTGTCGCCGCCCGCGGCGCTCGACGGTATGTACTGCTGGCCGGTCGCGGATGCGTAGCCGTTCTGCATAATGACGAGTATTCCGTCGCCCTTGTTGAACAAGCTCGATGCGACGCCGGTGATCAGCCCGTTATGCCAGAATCCGCCGTCCCCCATCACGGCGATGGGACGCCTGTCCATGTTGGGGCCGACGGCAGCCGCACTCGCGAGAGACATCCCATAGCCAAGAATGGAATTGCCCATTGAAAACGGAGCGAAGGTTGCAAATGAATGGCAACCGATGTCGGCGCTGATGTGTGTGGGACCCACCTCGCGCTGCATCAGCTTCAGCGCGGAAAAAACCGGCCGCTCGGGGCAACCCGTACAGAACGTCGGTGGCCGCGGCGGCAACCCGCCGAGCGCGGCGGAGACGTCGGTTTTGCGGGCGGTGACGGCGCGCGCTTTCGCGGCAATGGCGTCAATGTCAACCCCGGTCGGTCGCGTGGTCTGCAAATACGCGGCGAGCCCGTGCAACAACACCTCCGACGTATATTCGCCGGTCTTGGGCAGCGGGCCTTTGCCATAAACCCTGGTCGAGAGTCCGGCGCGACGCAACTCGACATTGACCGTCTGTTCGATGTAGTCGGGATAGCCTTCCTCGACCACGAGAACGGCGCGCTTGCCGGTACAGAAAGCGCGAATTTCTTCCGGCACCAATGGATATACGACATTGAGCACGAGTATTGGAATGCGCGATACGCCAAAGATGTCGGCAAGCCCGAGGCGCTCGAGAGCGCGCAGCACGCTGTTGGTGAGCCCGCCCATGACGATGATGCCGATTTCCCGCACGTCACCGTCGATGAATTCGTTAAGCCGGTGATCGCGAATGAAAGCGCACGCGGCGGGTAGGCGCTCCTCGGTCTTCAGCCTTTCCTGCAGGAAAGTAACCGGCGGGTGTGCGAGTCGACCGTATTCAAAACGCACCGGGCCAGGAATGCGGCTGACGCCCGAATATTGCGCCCTGCGATTGTCCTTGGCGGGAAATTCGCCGGTTACATGGCAGGCGCGAATGCGCAATTCGAGCATCACCGGCGTGTGGCTGGCCTCGGAAAGCTCAAACCCCTTCTCGACGGTGCGCACGATCGAAGGCAGGTCAGGGCGCGGATCGAGCAGCCAGATCGTCGATTTGAGCGCGTAGGCGTACGAGCGCTCCTGTATGACGCTGGCGCCTTCCCCATAATCCTCTCCAAGGATGATCATGGCGCCACCGACGACACCGGGCGACGCAAGATTGGAAAGCGCGTCGGCCGCGACGTTGGTGCCGACAATCGACTTCCACGTAACCGCGCCGCGCAAGGGGTAGTTGATCGAGGCTCCGAGCATGGCGGCGGCCGAAGCTTCATTCGTGCAGGTCTCGAGATGTACGCCAAGCTCGCGCAGGATGTCTTCGGCATCGACTAGAACATCGAGCAGGTGCGATACCGGTGCGCCTTGATAGCCGCCGACGTACGAAACGCCGGACTGCAGCAATGCCTTGGTGACGGCAAGGATGCCTTCGCCGCGAAAAGTATCGCCATTTCCAAGCCGCAGCGCCTGCACTTCCTTTTTAAATGAGCGTTCCATCGCTGCCGCCTCATCAATGGTTTGATAGCAAACTATTATACCATGGCCCGTCTACATATGCGAAGGTAGCCATGTTGCCAGGATCGGGAACATAATAAGGATCCCGAGCCGCACGATATCGGTGATCACGAAGGGGATGACCCCATAGAACACCGTCGACAGTTTCACGTCCTTGACCACGCTTTTGATGACGAACACATTCATTCCGACAGGAGGATGGATAAGGCCGAGCTCCACCGTCATGACGATGATGACGCCGAACCAGATGGGATCGAAGCCGAGCGTCTTGATGACCGGAAAGATGATCGGGATCGTCAAAATGATCATCGCCATGGCGTCCATGATGCAGCCAAGCAGCAAATACATGAGCATGATCAGCAGCAGCACCCCGTGAGGGCCCAGTCCGAGACCGGTGAGAAAGGTAGTAACTTTCTGCGGCGTCTGCGTGATCGTGAGAAAATAGCCAAATAACAGCGCGCCGATAAGGATCGTGAACACGGCGGCCGTGGTACGCACCGTTTCGACGCAACTTCGCCAGAACCCTTCGCGCGTGAGCTTGCCACGCGAGAGGGCGATGAGAAACGCCCCGCCGGCCCCGGCCCCGGCCGCTTCGGTTGCGGTGAAAATGCCTGCGTAAAGTCCACCGATGATGAAGATGAAAAGCAGTATCACCGCCCAGATGTCGCGCAGCGCCGCCAGCCGCTCACTCCACGGACTGCGGGGACCGGCCGGCAGGAAGCCCGGCCGCGCAAAGCCGATAATGTTGATGGTGATGATATACATGGTCACGGCGATTACGCCCGGGATGATGCCGGCGATGAACAACTTGCCAATATCCTGCTCGGTAATCAGTCCGTAGACCGCGAAAACGGTGGAAGGAGGGATCATGATTCCAAGCGTCCCGCCTGCGGCAACAACCCCGGTGGCAAAACTTTGCGGGTAGCCGTAGCGGCGCATCTCCGGATATGCGACCGAGGAAAAAGTGGCGGCGGTTGCCACAGAGGAACCACAGATTGCGGCAAAGCAGCCGCAGGCTGCGATCGTCGCGATGCCCAATCCGCCCTTGAGGTGACCGAGGAAGGAGTTGGCGGCACGGAATAATTCGCGGCTCATTCCCGAAGTGGACGCGAGCGCACCCATCAGCAGGAACATCGGTATTACCGCAAATTCGGCCGACGTGGCGGTCCGAATCGGAGATTGTGCCAGCAGCTTCAAGGCAGGTCCGAAGTCGGCGAGATAACCGAATCCGCAGATGCCCACGAGCCCCATGGCAATGCCGACCGGCACGCGCAGCAGCATGAGGACGAACAAGGCCACAAAGCCGACAATCGCGACCGTATCGCTGCTCATGCCTTGCCTTTCACTCGATCATGTCCGCGGGCAATCGTGAGGCGAGGCGCTCCGGCGCCGTGAGCAGCCGCGCGAGCCTGATCACCATCAACGCGACAGCGGCGAGTAGACCGAACCAGGCCAGGGCGTAGTAGATCCAGACTGGCTGCCGCAAATCAAAGGTCAGAACATTATCCTGACGCGTATCGATAACCTTCAACGCCATCATCCACGTGAACACGGCCATCGATCCGAGCGTCACAAGATTGGCGAAAATATCCATCGTTCGCTGCAAAGTGCGCGATGATGCGCTCCACAGCAGATCGACCGTAATATGGTCGCCCCGATAACCCGCCCCTGCCATGCCCCAGAAGATGAGCGTGCCGAGCAACAACGCGCTCATATCGTATGCGTCTGGAATCGACCACGAAAAAAAGTAACGAAGCAACACCGATATGAAGGTTATTGCCGTAACGGCGGCAAGAAATCCTGCCGCCGTCAGTTCGATCACGCCGATGAAACGGTCGATAGGTGCAGGCACGGGGGCCTCTTGCCCGCTCATCAATAGCTTGCCCCATATGTCACGAGCTGGGCGGCGAGCTCTTTCATCGCCGTGTCGGGGTCAATCCCCGCCTTTTTCACGTTGTCGGCCCAAGCTTTGTGCAGCGGCTCGGCCGATTTCCTCCATTCGGCGAGTTGCGCGGGGGTAATGTCGTAAACTTCGTGCCCGGCCTCGGCCTTGATCTTGTCGATGCCGGAGTGCTCGAAATCGGCCCATGGTGCGGCGACCTTGAGCGACCACTCGTTGGTGCAATGGTCGTCGATCACCTTTTTCTGCCTGGCTGACATTTGTTCATAGAGATGCTTGTTGAACACCAGCGCGAAAGTGGTGACGTAGAGCGGCGCATTCATGTGATATTTCGTCACCTTGTCGATCCCGAACAGCGGCACCGAACCCCAGGGGAACGTAACCGCGTCGGCAACGCCCTTATCGAGGATGTCGCGCACCTCCGGTGCCGCAGCCTGCACGTTCGTTCCGCCGAGCAAAGTCACCCACGTCGCCATGGTTGCATGCGCGGGGCGGATCTTCATCCCCTTGACGTCGCTCGGGACCAGTATCTTCTTGGTACGCGAGTGAAACGTGCCCGGATCATGAACGAAGGCGAGGCAGAATTTGACGTCCCTCATCTCCTTTGCCGCATATTTCCGATACCAGGCATCGATGGCCCGCGTGCCGCCCTTGGCATTCGACATAAGGAATGGCAATTCTCCCGCGGCGATAATGGGAAAACGACCGGGCTGATAGCCGGGATTGACATAGGTCAGGTCCGCGATCCCATCGCGTGCCATGTCGTAATGGTCGAAAGCCTTGCCGAGTTGTTGCGAGGGGTAGACCTTGTAGTGGATGGTACCCCCGGATGCCTTCTCGACCGATGCACCCCATTCCTCGAGCGCTTTCTGCAAGGGATGCGAAGGGGGAACCCAGTGAGAAATTCTCAAATCGAAGGTTTTGTCCTGCGCCTGGACGCGGTCTGTTGCACCGGCCAGGGTCATGACGGCGGCTGCAAGGACGAGGCGCGCGAAGCGATAGTGCATGAACATCCTCCCTATTGGCTAGGCGTCGACCGGCGATACACGGCCTGTTAAGCAATTGAGCCGGATATCGACGCCGTTGTAAAGTTGGTACGGCAAAGTTGGTTTGATGCCAAACTAAAATCGCGGATACGGAATTTTGCGGCGCGAACGCATCGGCAGGCAAGGAGGCAAGGTGGCTGGGGGCAAAGGAAGACGCTCCAGGCGGCGCGAGAAGGGCAGCGAAGCCTTTGTGAGATCAATAAAATTTGGCCGATTGACGCATTGGATCGGCTTCAACCTGCGCATGGCGCAGGAAGCGACCTTCGCCGCCTTCTCGCGCCGTTCATACAAAATCGGCGAAAGCCCGGGGCGCTTCGCAACGCTGACACTGATAGGGCTCAATCCGGGTATCAGTCAAACCGAGCTGTCGCTTGCCAATGGTCGTGACAAGTCAAGCTTGACGCCCGTGGTCGAAGATCTCGTACGGCGAGGGTTGGTGGAACGCAGGCGCGTCGACCACGATCGTCGAACGTACCAGCTCAGCCTTACGCCTTCCGGGCGGAAGACGCTCGCCGAAATGACGCGCTGCGCGCGTCTGCATGAGCGTAAACTCGACCGTATTGTCGGTCGGAAGAACCGACCAGGTTTCGTGCGTTTATTGCAGAAAATCGCCGCCGAAATCGAATAGCAGCATCGCACAACGCGACAAGGCGTAAGGCGTCTCGCTTGCCGAAGAGCCTCGGATCGAAATCTTCACCAATTCCCATCGTCTCAAATCTGCGATCGGCGCAGGCCGAGTCGCTCCGTCCAAACACCCTTCTCCTATCGGCAGGGTGTGACGCTCGTTCCGAGCACAGGCCTCCATTTGCCGCGATCCGCGAGAGCGGATTCGCCGATATTGCCCCTTCATTGCGAACAGGGCGAAGCAATCCAGAACCGGCTACGCCGATCCTGGGTTGCTTCGTCGCCTTTTGCGGGGGCTCATCGTTATGATGGTGACGAATCGATCCGACCGGCACCTGCGCTAGTTTTTGCGTGCGAACTTCGCCAGCACCTCCTGCGGCACAGGGTGCGACCTGATATTGCCGGTCAAGGGATCGCGAATCACCCACACGCGGGTTTCCGAGCATTCGGAGCATAGCTGATCATGGCATGAAAGCTTGTGCTCGACGTTGAAACTCGATCGACCGAAGGTAATGGTGCTTTCCACCGTGACATCGTCGCCAAAACGGGTCGGCTTGATAAATTTGGCACGAGTACGCACGAGCGGATAGCCGGCGAAATTGAAGTGTTTAAGTTGGTCGAATTTCGTCATCCCGAGCGCACGTTCGAACAATGCGGCCGTCGAAGCGTCGAAGATCTCAAAATAACGCGGATAGAAGATGATTCCCGCCGGGTCGCAATCGCCCCATTCAATGCGCACCACGCGTCTGTTTGAGTATGTCGTCATGTAAGGAATGGCTTTCTTCGGATGGGCGGTTTCGTCGGCAGCCGCCGCTCGCAGGCCGTGGTTTGCTACGGCTTGCAACGAGCGGCGAGCGAATTTATCGCGGCGCCATGCGCAAGGCACCGTCAAGGCGAATGACCTCGCCGTTGAGGTAGGTGTTGTGGACGCAATGCATCACCAGTGCCGCGAATTCGCGCGGTTCGCCGAGCCGTCTGGGAAACGGCACCGACGCCGCGAGCGACTCCTGCACTTCCTGCGGCAACGATTTCAGCATGGGAGTGCCGAATATACCCGGCGCGATGGCGACGACTCGGATTCCGAATTGTGCAAACTCGCGCGCTGCCGGAATTGTCAGCGCGACGACACCCCCTTTCGACGATGAATAGGCAGCCTGACCGATCTGCCCTTCGAATGCGGCGACCGAAGCCGTATTGACAATGATTCCTCGCTCTCCGTCACCGAGCGGCGGCAGTCCTTGCATCGCCGACGCAACCAGCCGCAACATGTTGAAGGTGCCAATCAGGTTGACGCGGATCACGCGCTCATAATCGGCAAGCGGCATCGGTCCATCGCGGCCGACGATCCGCTTGGCGGGTCCGATTCCGGCGCAGTTGACGAGGATACGTGCGGGTCCATGTTCCGCGGCGGCCCTTTCAATTGCGGTGCTGGCGCTTTTTTCATCGGCGACATCGCACGGCACCGCAATGCCCTTCAGCTCCGAAGCGATAGCGGCGGCGGCCTTCTCGTTGATGTCGAACACGGCGACCCTGGCCCCGGCGGCCGCCAGCGTGCGGGCGCAGGCCGCGCCGAGCCCCGACGCGCCACCGGTGACGATGGCAGACTGCCCTTTAATATCCATCAGTTCATTCTCCGGTGGTCCGTATTCTCAATCAACATGGCGATACCCTGGCCGCCGCCGATGCAGGCGGAAGCGATGCCATAGCGTAGCCCGGAATGCCTGAGTTCGCGAGCGAGAGTGAGTGCCAGACGAATTCCAGTAGCCCCAAGCGGATGACCTATGGCAATGGCACCGCCGTTGACATTCAGTTTATCCTCGTCGAGCTCCAGTTCGCGCGCGCAGGCCATGACCTGAGCCGCGAAGGCCTCGTTGATTTCGAACCGATCGATGTCGGCGAGAGTAAGACCGGCGCGCTCGAGCACGGCCCTAACGGCCGGCACGGGCCCGATGCCCATGACTTCCGGCGGACAACCGACCGCTGCAGCGCAGATGATGCGTGCGAGCGGCGATTTGCCTAGCCTGCGAACATAGCCCGTGCTGGCCACGAGGGCCGCCGCCGCGCCATCGACAATCCCGGACGAGTTGCCGCCGGTCTGCACGCCGCCGAAGGCCGGTTTGATTGTCGCTAGCCGCTCGACCGGCGATGGTCGCACGTGAGTGTCGGCCTTGACGTCACTCTTGACCGCAATTCCCCGTGGCTTGAGGCCGTCCGCGGTAAAATCTTCGCTCACAACGGGAGCGAGCTCACCCTCCAGAAAGCCGTTCTGCTGCGCGTTCAATGCACGCTCGAACGAGCGCGAGGCATATGCATCCGCGTCGCTCCGCGTAATCTGATATTGGCGCGCGAGATTCTCCGCCGTCTCGCCCATCGTCAAGTCGCATCCGGTATCGCGCAATGCTTCCCAGAGGAAATCCTTGAACTCGACTTGCCCGAGGCGAAAACCGCCGCGATGTGTGTAAGCGGCGATCGGATTGCGGCTCATCGACTCCGTGCCCACGCAAAGCGCGAGTTCGACGCGTCCGAACGAAACGGCGTCCGCCGCTTGCGCAAGCACTTCGATGCCGGTGCCGCATACGCGCTGTACGAGATGTGCCGGAGTTTCCCGCGGTACCCCCGAGTAAAGCCCCACGTGTCTCGGCAGCATATATGCGTCGAAACTTGCCTGCGCCATCGAGCCGACGATGACAGTCCCAACGTCCTCGGGCGACAAACGTGTTTTCTTGAATATTTCACGCGCGGCCTTGATGCCGAGGTCGATCGGCGAAACCGACGCAAGCGCCCCATTATAATCGACGAAGGGCGTCCGCACGCCATCGACGAGAACGGCATCGGAGAATTCTGCGACGAGGCCCTGCTGGTTAGGCACGGGTCACTCCCCAATGAGAATGACGCGAGCGGAAGGCGTCGGTGCGTAAAGTTCCTCGACCAATTCCGCGCGATTCGTGAGCACGGCGCGCTGATTGATCGAACCCTTGTCGGTGATCTCGCCTTTATCCATCGACGGGGGTTCGGACATCAGCAGCATACGGGCAACGCGCGTCGACGAGCCGGGGCTTTGCCGCGCCAGCATTCCAAGACGTCGCATAAAAAAAGCGCGCACGCGCGGCTCGCCGAGCACGGTAGCGGGCGGCGCGTCGGCCGGCAAATCCGGCGCCAGCGCGCGACAAGCCGTGACATCGGGGAAGACCAGAGCGCCGATTTCGCCGCGATCGGCTCCCACAAGCACCGCGTCACGTATGTAAGGTGAGAAGTGGTCGATAAAACGCGTACGCAACGGACCGACGCTCACCCACGTCCCCGTCGACAGTTTGAAGTCTTCGGCGATGCGGCCGTCGAACAGGAGTCCCTGCCTGGCGTCTCCGGGATCCGCGAATTTGAAAGCGTCGCCGAGACGATAGAAACCTTCCTCGTCAAAAGCATTGGCGGAGAATTGCGGCTGGCGCCAATAGCCTGGCGTGATATTCGGGCCGCGCAGCCGCCCTTCAAGCTTGCCCTGTTCGGGTACGAGTTTGAGTTCAACGCCCGGGGCAGGTAGCCCGACATTGGCGGCGTTATCCGTGTGCCATGTGCGCGCCAACGCGAACGGCGCTGTTTCGGTCGCACCGAAGCCGGTCAAGAACAGGATGCGTTCGCCGCAGGTCTGCACCGCAAGTTCCTGTATTTCATCGAATATATGCTGCGAAAGGCCAGCACCGGCAAACCAAAGCACTTTCAGGCGTGAGAAGAAATTGCGCCGAAGTATGGCGTCGCTGCGCAGGTAGGGCAAAAGTGCCTCGTAGCCTTTCGGCACAGTGAAATACCAGTTCGGCGCAATCTCTCGCAGATTGCGGACGGTTTCCTCGATTGCACCGGGCAGCGGTTTGCCTTCGTCAATGTAAAAAGTGCCGCCGTTGTAGAGTACGAGACCGACGTCATGATTACCTCCGGCGGTATGGTGCCAGGGCGCCCAGTCGACGATCACGGGAGGCTCGTGGAGGAAAAAGCTCAGTGACTGGCACAGCATCTGTTGATTGGAACACCACATGCGTTGGGTGTTGATGACGCATTTGGGGACACCGGTTGATCCGGATGTGAAGAGAAACTTGGCAATGGTGTCGGGGCCGACCGCCTCATGAGCGGCATCGACCGACCGGTCTGACGGCATCTTGCACAGATCCGCAAACAAAGTCGTACGACGCCCCTCGACAGGATGACGCGCGACAATCAATTCAATGTCGCGCGGAATGACTGCCTCGATCGCCGGTGCAAACACTGCTCCGTCAGAGACGAAAACCAGACCTGGCGTGATCAATTCGACGATCGCGCGCAATCGTCCGAAATCGCTCGACATCAGTGAATAAGCCGGGGAGATGGGCGCGTAGGGGATGCCGACATAGAGCGCGCCGAGGGCCAGCAAGGCATGCTCGATGTCGTTGCCCGAAAGGATCGCGATCGGTCGTTCGGCCGACAAATCGCGTGCCAGCAATGACGCACCGATCCGACGGGCTAAGCGGAGTGCCTCGTTATACGTTACCGTGCGCCACCCGCCGCGCGATTGACGCTGGGCAAGGAAAATGCGTTGTGGCGTTTCGGCGGCCCAGAATTTCAGCCGGTCGGTTATCCTGGGCGGAAAGGTTGCGAGCGGCTGCGGTGACCGCAAGAGGATGGTCCGGTCGTCGCGATGCTCGACGATAACGTCTCGAGGCCCTAGCGTGACGGGTCGCGTGCGCACGTCGCGATTGTGGGCGTCGGCCAGCTTCGTCATGGCGCAATCACCGCCGCGTCGGGTGGGTGGCGATACAACGCCTCTACGAGCTCACTTCGATTGGCGAGCACAGCCTGTTGGT
Organism: Pseudolabrys sp.; assembly: GCA_019689975.1. Taxonomy (GTDB): domain Bacteria; phylum Pseudomonadota; class Alphaproteobacteria; order Rhizobiales; family Xanthobacteraceae; genus Pseudolabrys. Next base: position 7,587 of record JADGGK010000018.1, on the reverse strand, counting down.
TGATCGACCCCTTGTCGGTGGCCTCGCCCTTGTCCATGGATGGTGGCTCGCTCATGAGCAATAAGCGCTCAATACGCATGGAGGAGCCGGCGTCCGCGGCCGCAAACGTGCGCAGGAGTTCCGCGAAGGTGAGGCGTACGACCGTCGCCGCCACGATTTGTGTCGGCGTTGCTTCGGCGGGAAGACCAGCCAGTCTGCGACATGCGTCGACCTCCGGAAACACCAGCGCCCCGATGAAGTCGCGGTTTAGGCCGGTAAGGACCACGTCGCGAACATAAGGCGTGCAATGGTCGATAAAGCGCGCGCGCAAAGGACCGACGCTCACCCAAGTTCCCGTCGACAGCTTGAAGTCTTCGGCGATGCGACCATCGAACAAAAGGCCCTTGAAGGGGTCGTTCGGATCCGCGAATCGCAGCGCGTCGCCGATCCGATAGAAGCCCTCCTCATCGAAGGCCCGCCGCGTCAGTTCAGGCTGTCGCCAATAGCCCGGCGTGATGTTTGGTCCGCGCAGTCGCGCTTCGAGCTTGCCGTCATGCGGCACCAGTTTGAGCTCCACGCCGCGGCACGGCAGCCCGATATTGCCGGTCGTTGCGAAATCCCACGTGCAAGCCAGGGCGAGCGGTGACGTCTCGGTCGAACCCAGCGAGGACAGAAAGATGATGCGCTCGCCAATGGTGGCCGCGGCCAGCTCGGTAAGCTCGTCGCGTATCGCCTGGCTGAGACCGGCTCCGGCATAAAACAGCACCTTCAGCCGAGAAAAAAAGTTCCTGCGCAAGTCCGCGCTCGCGCGCAGATGCGGAATCAGCGCCTCGTAACCCTTCGGCACATTGAAATAGATCGTCGGCGCGACCTCGCTCAGGTTGCGTGCGGTTTTCGGCGTACCCGCCGGCGTCGGATTTCCGTCGTCGATATAGAGCGAACCGCCATTGGTGAGCACCATGTAGAAATTGTGGTTGCCTCCGAATGTATGGCTCCAGGGTAGCCAATCGACCACCACTGGCGGCTCATCGACCACGAAACGAAATCCGGAGGCGATCATCGCCTGATTTGCGCACAGCATTCGCTGCGTGTTGATCACTGCTTTCGGCGCACCCGTCGACCCAGAAGTAAACAGGAACTTGACGATCGTGTCCGGGGTGATCGTCGCATGAGCAGCTTCCACACCCACGGAGTCCTCTGTGTCCATCAGGTTCGCAAACATCGTCGTCTTGCGATCGGAGGGGGGATTGCGGCTCACCACCAGTTCCGTATCCGACGGTACGCATGCGGCGATTGCTCGGGCGAAGAGGAGGCCGTCGCTCGCGTATACCAGGCGCGGCGTCAGCAGCTGCATCATGGCTTTCAATTTGCCGAAGTCGCTCGACAAAAGGGAATAGGCGGGTGAAATCGGCGCATAGGGAATACCGACATAGGCCGCGGCGAGCCCCAGCAATGCATGATCGATGCTGTTGCCCGACAGGATGGCGATCGGTTGTTCCACAGACAATCCGCGCCGCAACAGTGCCGCGCCAATGCGTTTCACGGTGTCGAGCGTTTCCGCATAGCTGAGACATCGCCAGAGATGCCCGTTTCGCTCGGCAAGAAAAACACGCTCTGGCGCTTCTCGTGCCCATCGCTCGAGCGGCCGACTGAGCTTTTCATGATATGGTCCCAGCGGCGCCCTGGCGCGCACGAGGATGGCGCCGTCGGCTCTCGTCTCGATATGGGCGTCGGGTACGCCGAGCTTCACCGCGCGCAACGGCGTGGCATCGGCAGACCGTGTCGTGCCAGAAACGCCGGGCATTTCGTCCCTGTTATTTTTGTTGTCCTGGACAACAATTTGGGCGACGCGCCGGCTCGCCGTCAAGTATGCTTCACTTTGGGGCCGCGTTTTTCGAGGAAGTCCTTGAGACGCGCTTTGGCCTCGGGGTCGGCCTGGGCGATGGCCGACATGAGGGCCTCCATCATATAGCCCGCGGCGGGATCGCACTCGGCGATGCGCGGTAGGGCGTGCATTACGGCAAAGTTCGTCAGGGGCGCGTTGGATGCGATGCGCCGCGCGATCTCGAGCCCTTTGGCAAGCCCTTGGCCGGGATCCACCAGGTAGGTGGTAAGGCCCATCGCCTGCCCTTCCTCGGCCGAATATGTACGGCCGGTGAGCATCATGTCGATCATGCGCGCAACGCCGATGAGGCGAGGCAGCCGGACCGAGCCGCCGCCGCCGACATAGATACCGCGACTTCCCTCGGGCAGCGCGTAATAGGCCGAACGCTCGGCGACCCTTACATGGGCGGCGGCCGCCAGCTCAAGGCCGCCGCCTACCACCGCACCATGCAGAACGGCGACGACGGGTATCCTCCCGAACTGGATTTTCTCGAACGTACGATGCCAGAGACTCGAGTGTGCAATGCCTTCGGTAACGTCGCGCTCCTTCAGCTCAAAAAGATCGAGACCAGCGGAGAAATTGTCGCCGACCGCGGCGAGCACCACCGCGGCGATCCCATCCGGCAGGGCGGTAAAAAAATTGTCGAGGCCCCGCACAATATCGTCATCGAGCGCATTGCGCTTATGGGCACGGTTGAGCCGCAGGACGGCGACGTCCCCTTGGCGTTCCGCGAGGAGAGAGGGGGGAAGTTGCGGTACTACGAGCTCGTCCAATCCATTTGCTCCGGGTCGGACCGGGTTGCGGTCGGGTTGCACCTATACCATTCACAACACCTCGTAGACATCAAGCCGCACAGATTGCGCGGCGCGCTCGTCGTGCGCGAGCGCAAGGATGCGGTTGAGCCAATCAAACGCGGGGTCCGCGGTCTCGAACCGCATGGCAGTACGAAAATAATACAGCGACGGATCGACGGAGTCGCCGCGCGCCAGCGCGGCAATGACTTCGCGTGGTCCGTGGCGCAAGCCTCTGCTGTCGACAAGGATGCGGGCGCCGGTTTCCGCCTCGATAATATAACGGGCGTGGATGTCGGTCGCGCCGTCCGAGCGGACGATCTGCCAGTCGGCGCCTCCCGGCAGGATGTGGCCATTGAGTCGCGATCCGCGTACGGTTCCGCCGAGAATGCCGACGACACGCCGGCCGCCATAGGGTGTCGCACCGAGGTCGATCGCCGCCGCCAATTCCGCCGCCACGGTGAAGATTGGTCGCTCGCCAAGCAGGTTCACAATGCCCTCCCCCGATTTTCCGGCCGCCATTTGACCGTGCCAGGGCGTCGCCGTAAATACGGGGCGCAATAATGGGACCGTGCCATGGCGCAAATTTCCTCACTCGCCGAGGCCATTGCGGCCACCGTCCATGACGGGGACACCGTCGCTTTGGAGGGGTTCACGCATTTAATTCCGCATGCGGCCGGTCACGAGATCATTCGCCAAGGCCGCAAGCACTTGACGCTCATTCGGATGACGCCCGATCTCGTTTACGATCAGCTCATCGGCATGGGATGTGCCGACAAGCTGGTCTTTTCGTGGGGCGGCAATCCGGGCGTGGGGTCTCTTCACCGCTTCCGCGATGCCGTCGAGAATGGCTGGCCGAACCCGCTTGCGATCGAAGAACATTCGCACGCCGCCATGGCCAATGCCTATGAAGCGGGCGCGGCGGGTCTGCCCTGCGCCATATTTCGTGGGTATATCGGCGTTGACCTTCCCAGGGTGAATCCGAAAATCAAGAAGATTACCTGTCCCTTCACCGGCGAAGAGCTGGTGGCAGTCCCCGCGCATAGACCGGATGTTGCGGTGATTCATGCGCAGCGCGCCGATCGGGCCGGGAACGTGATGATCGAGGGCGTGCTCGGCGTCCAGAAGGAAGCGGTGCTCGCGGCAAAACGTTCGGTGGTGACGGTCGAAGAGATCGTCGATGAACTGCCGCAGCGCAGCTTCAATGCGGTGGTGCTGCCGCATTGGACTGTCGGTTACATCGCCGAAGTGCCGGGAGGAGCTTATCCATCCTACGCGCAGGGCTACTATCCGCGTACCAACAGCTTCTACAGGCAATGGGACGAAATTTCGCGAAACCGAGATACATTTCTGGCCTGGATGAAGGAAAACGTGCTCGGCAAAGGCCCGGAGGTGTTCGCAGAGCTTGTGCGCAAATTCCGCACCGCAGCGGAGTGACGAACATGGCCGATTACAAGCCCAACGAAATGATGATCATTGCGGCCGCTAGGGCGTTGAAGAACGACGACGTCTGCTTTGTCGGGATCGGCATGCCTTCGGCGGCGGCAAATCTTGCGCGTCTGATCCACGCGCCGGATATCGTCCTGATCTACGAGTCGGGGACTCTGGGTACGAAGCCCGACATTCTGCCGCTTTCTATCGGCGACGGCGAGTTGTGCGAGACCGCGCTCACCACCGTGTCGGTGCCGGAGATGTTCCGCTACTGGCTGCAAGGCGGTCGCATCAAAGTCGGCTTTCTCGGCGGGGCCCAGATCGACAAATACGCGAATCTCAACACAACCGTGGTCGGACCCTACGACAAGCCTAAAGTGCGTCTGCCGGGCGGCGGCGGCGCGCCGGAGATTGCGACATCGTGCGGTGAGATATTCATCATCATGGCGCAGTCGAAGCGCAGTTTCGTCGACAAGCTTGATTTCGTGACGTCGATCGGCCATGTCGCCGGGGGGGACTCGCGCGAAAAGCTCGGCGTGAAGACCAAAGGACCCACGCGGCTGATCACAGATCTTGCTCTTTTCGAGCCCGATCCGGAGACCAAGGAAATGACGGTCGTCTCCATTCATCCGGGCGTGACGCGCGAGCAGATCCAGGAAAATACCGGCTGGCCGGTCAGATTCGCATCGAGAACGGCGCAGACCCCGCCGCCGACCGTCGAGGAGCTCGAAGTGCTGCGAGATCTGCAGGCGCGCACCAACCGCGCCCATGCCGCCGCCTGAGGTCGTGACCATGCGCGAGGCCTTCGTCTGTGATGCCGTGCGGACGCCGATCGGCCGATATGGAGGCGCGCTCGCGCAGGTGCGCACCGACGACCTCGCTGCGGTTCCCATCAGGGCGCTGATGCAGCGTAATCCCAATGTCGACTGGGAGAAACTCGACGAAGTCTATCTTGGCTGCGCCAATCAGGCGGGCGAGGACAACCGCAACGTCGCCCGCATGGCGCTGCTACTCGCGGGTCTGCCGGTAAGCGTGCCGGGGGTAACGCTCAATCGCCTCTGCGCCTCCGGCATGGAGGCGGTGGGCAATGCCGCTCGCGCGATCCGTTCCGGGGAAATCGACCTTGCCGTCGCCGGCGGCGTCGAGTCGATGACGCGGGCGCCCTTCGTGATGGGCAAGAGCGATGAGGCATTTTCGCGCAAGACCGAAATCTATGACACGACCATCGGCTGGCGCTTCATCAATCCGCTGATGAAGGCTCAATACGGTGTGGATTCAATGCCGGAGACCGGCGAGAACGTCGCCGAGGAATTCCAAATCACCCGCGCGGACCAGGATGCTTTCGCTCTTCGTTCGCAGCAACGCGCGGGTAAGGCGGCGGCGGAAGGCTATTTTGCCGAGGAGATTGTCTCGGTCGAGGTCGCTGGGCGACGGGGGGCGACCAGCCGGGTCGAGAAAGACGAACATCCGCGTCCCGACACGACCTTGGAGCAGCTCGCCAAGCTTAAGACGCCCTTCCGCAATCCCGGCACCGTTACCGCCGGCAATGCGTCCGGCGTCAACGACGGTGCTGCCGCCATGATCATTGCATCGGAGACGGCCGTCAAGGCGCATGGCCTGACGCCGCGGGCGCGGATTCTCGGCATGGCCTCAGCCGCGGTGCCGCCGCGCATCATGGGTATCGGGCCGGTCCCCGCGACACGCAAGTTGATGGCGCGGCTGGGGCACAAGATCTCCGACTATGATTTGATCGAGATCAATGAAGCCTTTGCTTCGCAATCGCTAGCCTGTCTACGCCAGCTCGGGCTGGCGGACGACGCGGAGCATGTCAACCCGCATGGCGGGGCGATTGCCCTGGGCCATCCGCTTGGGATGTCAGGGGCGCGATTGGTGCTCACGGCGGCGCACGGATTGCAACGAAGAGGCGGCAAGCTTGCGTTGGCCACCATGTGCGTCGGTGTGGGCCAGGGCGTGTCGCTGGCGCTCGAGCGCGTCTAGAAAGGACGACCGAACATGTCGCTCATCTATCCGATCGAAAGCCTGAGTGTTTACCCGAAACACCTATCACCTGAATACCGCAGCACGGTCAAGCGTTCGCCCTCCAGGCCGCTCATTCCCATGCCACACACGCTGTCCGAACTGACCGGACCGATTTACGGCCATGATGCAATCCAAGAAGGCGATAACGACCTCACCCGGCAGCACAAGGGCGAGCCCTTGGGCGAGCGCATAATCGTCCATGGCTTTGTGCTGGACGAGGACAAGCGGCCGGTGCCGGAGACGCTGGTGGAAATCTGGCAGGCCAATGCCTGCGGCCGTTACGTTCATGTTGTCGACCAGCACCCGGCGCCCCTCGATCCGAATTTTACCGGTGCCGGGCGCACGGTCACCGACAAGAACGGCTATTACCGCTTCATCACCATCAAACCCGGCGCTTACCCCTGGGGCAACCACCACAATGCGTGGCGACCGAATCACATCCATTTCTCGTTATTCGGTCATTCATTCCTGTCACGGCTGGTGACGCAGATGTATTTCCCGGGCGATCCGTTGTTTCCCTTCGATCCAATCTTCAACTCGGTGACGGACGAGAAGGCGCGCCAGCGCATGATCGCGAAATTCGATCTGGAGAATACCATTCCCGACTGGGCGCTTTGCTTTCGTTTCGACATCGTATTGCGTGGTCGCGAGGCCACTCCGCAGGATACGGACAGGCACTGAGCGTGAGACCGAGCAATGTCTGAAATCACCCCTTCACAGACCGTCGGTCCTTTCTTCGCCTTCGGGCTGACGCCGCACAGCCGCTGTGATTGGAAGCCGAGTGATCGCTACGACTGGAAGGACACCGTCGGCGCCAATTTGGTGACCCCGGATGCCTCCGGTCGCAAGATACGCATCGAAGGCCGGGTGCTCGATGGCGACGGCGTGCCGATCAACGACGCGATGGTGGAGATCTGGCAGGCGGACGCACAGGGGCACTATGCCCATCCGCGCGACACCCGGGCGCGGCCGAATACCAGTTTCAAGGGCTTCGGTCGCTCGGCGACAGACAAAGACGGCGTCTATGTTTTCGACACGATCAAGCCGGGTCGGGTACCAGGACCGGACGGGAAGATGCAGGCGCCGCACATCGTTTTCTGCATTTTTTCCCGCGGCATGCTGCGTCAGATCTACACCCGGCTCTATTTCTCCGACGAGCCGTCCAACGCCGAGGATCCAATCCTCGCGCTGGTCCCGGCGGAGCGGCGGGGAACGCTGATCGCCCACCGGCAAGGCGACGGAGAACCGGCAATCTACCGTTTTGACATCCGCGTGCAGGGCGAGAACGAGACGGTTTTCTTCGAAATCTGAGCATCTGCGGTCGCGGCACCCGTCGTGACGCGGCTGCGTGCCTGCCCACCATCGGAAGAGTTCCGCCCACTTTATTGGGAATTGTCCCACGATTACCCGAACGTTTCCCGCCCGCCCGATAAAACCTGTTTTCATAAATAATTGCAAAAC
>JADGGK010000074.1 GCA_019689975.1 Pseudolabrys sp. | reverse complement strand
TCGTTCCACCAATTTGTTTGGGGCCTCGATCGCTTGCCTGATGCCTCGCGCGCTCCAGCCTTCGGTTTCCGGCTCGCGCGTGAGCAGCACGCGCAGACGACGCTTTTCATCCCGGCCGCTTGCGGCGAGATCATCCGCCACATCATAACGGCGTGACGCTTCCGGCGTGGCCGCGGCGTCCAGCATGCCGCGCGCATCGAGGCCGCCGGCGGAAGGCGGGAGGACGATGGTCGCGTAGGGCAATGCGGCCTCGCGTTCCAAGAGGTCCGACAGCGCGCCAACAATTGGATCGCCGTTTACTGGCAGGAGAATCGCCTGAATGGGCTTTGGGGGCTCTCGGTCTTGGGAGTCTGCCTGCTCGGATTCGGCTGCCTTCGGGCTGCGTTTGGCGATGCGCTCGAGCTGGCGCTTCACCTCGCTCAGCGGCCCGCGCAGACGCTCGCGCGCCAGGATCGGGTGCTTGTCGTAGAGCTGCTTAAGGATGCGCGTGCCGGTCCGGCCCGCGTCACGCAGGCATGCCGCGAGTTCGTTCACCTCCTCGCGCCAGGCGACGTAAAGATCAGGCTCGCCCGCCTCGACCCCGTGCAGCCAGCGCTCCGGCGTCGGGCGGCCGGGCAGGTCCTTGACGCGCGTAAGCGACCAGTTGTCGAGCAGAATGTCGGTGAGCGGCACGGTGCGCGGGGTCGGCGCGAAGGCATCGGCTCGATCGGCCAGCGCGCGCAGGCTTTCGGGACTTGCGTCTCGTGCGCCGTCGCGCAGCGGCAGCGTGGCGAGCGCCGCCTTGGTCGCCGCGATGGCCTCGCTGAGCTTACCATCACCCTCGCCCTTGCGCTGCGTCTTCGGCCACTCGACCACATGGATTTCGGCCTCGCGCCCGCCGAGCCGGTTTACTCGCCCCAAACGCTGGATCATCGAGTCGAGGGTGGTGAGGTCACAGACCAGATGATCGGCATCGAGATCAACGCCTACCTCACCGGCCGACGTCGCCACGAGATACTCCGACGCTTCGGGCGGCTGCCGATCGGGATCGCTCCGGAATCCTTTGAACAGGGGAGTCGCGGCCAGTGCATCGCGCTCGTAACCGCGCACGGTGCCCGTGAGGAGCGCGATACGGGAGTCGGCGGTTGCTCTTGTAAGCTTGTCGGCAATCTCGCAAGCATCGCTGGGTTTGCGGACGTATACGAGCACGCGCTTGCGATCGTCCTTGTAGCCAAGCGCGAGCTTGACGATTTCCTCGACGGCGGCGTCCTCGCTGTCGGCGCTCACCGGACAGTGCAGCTTTTTGACAGCGTGCAAGCGTTTGTTGACCGGCGGCTCCGACTTGTCCTCATTCTTCAAGGTGAACGCCGCCGTCGCATCCTGTTGGCGCTGCGTGGCCGAAAGCTCCATGATGCGGAGCGGGCGCGGCGCTTTTTGCGCTTGCTGAACCTGGGCGATGCTGCCAATGAGCCCGCCGAACGGCGCGGAAAGATGCGCTTCATCATGCACCAGGAGCGTATCCTGTCCGATGAGGCCCGCATGGAACGGCCGCATCCGACGCGAAACGCCATAGCCGGAAAACAACAGCCGCGAGCCGATCATGTCGACGGTACCGACGATGATCGTCGGCCGCGCGGGATCGGCCTGCCATTCGCGGTTGTCGGCGAACTCGCCGCGCAACGTGCTGATGGCGAGCGGGGAGGCCTCGTCATTGGGGTCGATACAAAGTTTGCTCAGCTGGTCCCTGATTTGTGCGGCAAAGCTTCCGGGCGGCGCCCCCTTCAGCGTCCGCCGCAGCTCCTCCGCCACCTCCGTCGCCTGATCCACTACCGTGCGCCGATCGACGACGTAGACGAGGCGGCGCGGCAGGCGCACGGCGCCGTTCTCCGCCTGCAGCGCGAGCGCGATGAGCCACACCACAATGACTGCGGTCTTGCCGAGGCCGGTCGGGATATCGAGCGCCGGCGGCACATGGCCGCGCGCGAAGTGCTCCGCGTAGAGCCGCTGCTGCCAGGCGAAGGGCGCATGCCCCGTAAGTGCCGCGAAGCCCTGTTCGAAGAACCCCACCGGTCCGGCCGCCCCCGCCGTCATCGGCCTTTACCCCCGCTACCGCTGCCATCGGCCCGGGCCCGCCGTCGCGGCGTCGCCGGCCACATCCACCCGCTGCCGGGGCGTTGGGTCGCCTGCGGCGGCACGCCTTTCCGCCGCCGCGCCGCCTTCGGGCACCGCCCGTTCTCGCGCATGCCGGGCCGCCGCGGCAAAGTTAACCCTGAGTTGCATGCGCCGGGCAAGCCTTGCCAGCCTTGCCGGACCGCGCCGCCGCACGCGCCGATGCGGCCGCGCGTTCCGCGAATCTGCTACAAACGTCCCTCAACAGTCTTGAAGGTACTAGAAACTGCATGGTCAATAAAACTAGACGTACAGGTCGACGCGAGTCAAGGGCCGAAGGCGGCCGGGGGGGCGGACGCGCGGGGGCCGAACCGGCCGGCGTGGCGCTGCGCTGGAGCGTCGAGCAGCGGCTTGCCTTCATCGAGGAGCGGCTGTTCTGGGTCGGCGAGGTCAACCGCACCGACCTCGTGCGGCGGTTCGGCGTCTCGATGGGCCAGGCCTCCGTGGACATCGCCCGCTATTTGGCGCGCAGCCCGAAAGGCGTTGTCTACGACAAGCGCGCCAAGCGCTATGTGGCCGAGACATCATTCCGGCCCGTGCTCGGTCATCCCGACGCGGCACGCTTTTTGGGCGAACTCCGCCTCGTCCAGGCCGGGCTCATTCCCGCGGACGACACTTCGGTCGGCACCGTGCCCGCGTTCGATGCCACCCCCGTGCCCGAACGCAAGATCGATGCCGTCGTTTTGCGCGCCGTGCTCACAGCGATCCGCAACGGCCTATCGCTCGTGGCTCAGTACCAATCGATGAGTCGGCCAGAACCGATCACGCGCGTGATCGAGCCGCATGCGCTCGCCTACGATGGTTTTCGCTGGCATGCCCGCGCCTTTGACCGGGAGACGAATGAATTTCGCGATTTCGTGCTTGGCCGGCTGAGCCGACCCAGACTTGCCGAACAGGCGCGATCGCAGCCCCGCGACGACCGCGACTGGCATGGCTTCGTCGACCTCGAAATCGCTCCTCATCCAGGCTTGACGCCCGCACAGGCCCAGGCGATCGCGCTCGATTATGACATGAAAGACGGACGCGCGCGCATCCGCGTGCGCAAAGCTCTGCTCTTCTACGCGCTGCGCCGGCTCGGCCTCGATCTCAAACCCGGCGCCCGCCCGCCACAGGAGCAGCACATCGTCTTGATGAACCGAAACGAGATCGAGCGGATGATCGAACCCCCACCCTCGACCTAACCCGCGATAAAGGCCGTCGTTCCACCCCACAGAGGATAACCGATTTGCCAAATCGAGCCGAAGTGCGAGATCACGGCCTTGCCTGCACCAGCTATAGCCCCTGGAGTTGCGTCTCCGGCTGAGAAGGAGCGAGCCGAGCCGCAGGAAATGCTGGGATATGGTGCGAAGCTGCCGATCGGCGTTCAAATTGGCCCCGCATCCGCGTCCGATTTTGACTTCCTCGAGCGGCGAACTCGGGCGGTAGCGCTCGCGCTGTCCGAGTTGGTCGGGGTTGCGAGGACGACGCGGGCACGGATATCCGGGTGATCGTCGCTGCGGCTCTTGAAGCGCCGGCCGCGGTTGTCGGTCTCGACGACGTCGCAATGATGCGTCGGGCGGTCGAGCGGCGCGGTGGTCATCATGGCAGATTAGGTTTTAGCTAATGCAGGCCGATGTCGTGGCTCCAGTCGAACCGACAGGCTTTCCCCGGCGCCAGGCTCAGCGGCACGAGGGCCGCCACCGTCACCCGGCGGCTGCGCCCCGCTCAATCTGGACAGAACCATGTGCGGCATCGTAGTGCGGCATCGTGGCCGCCGTCATGCCTCCGACCGCGCAGTTCCTAAAACAGACGGATCAGCGTGAGCTGCTCGCGAGCAGGTTTGACTGCTTTGCCGGCCGGCAGGGCGTCGAGTTCGGTTGTCCGTCGCCACGGCTTTCCGCCGGGGCCCGACTACGCGTTCGGACTCGAACGCGGTCTTGCCCGACCACAGCACCTTGCGGACCGGGTTCCGCGAGACCTCGAGCTCCCGCGCGATCTCCTTGACCCTCTTGGCCTCGATAAAGTGCTCGCGCCTTGTCCTGGCAATCGTCGCCACGACCAGCATCCCCCGACCGCCCGCTTCGAATCGAGGCGGAAAGCCTGCTGCGGCCGCGCCCCGGGGGGCCAATTTTGGACGCCGATCCCCCGGCTCAGGGGGTCGAAGTTGCACGCCGAAACACGCTTAAGGCGGCGCGCCGAGCCGGGAACGAATTCGATTTGCGCCAAATCAATGCCGGCGCCCGCCGCCCGTGCGAGTTTTGCTCGCGGGATCATTCCAGGCGACGGAGAAATGGGAGCATTGTCATGAACAACTCGACCGCAGAGAAGAGCCTGATTGTCTATTTCCGGCTGACCATGGCGTGGACCTTTCTCTACGCCGCTTCGCATCAGGTGTTCGTACCAGACTGGAGCGTCGTCGGATTCCTGCAGCACACCAAGACCTTCCACGACGTTTTCGCCGTGTTTACGACGCCGACAATGGCGCCGATCACCACCTTTTTGGTCGAATACGGCCATCTGCTGATCGGCCTGTCACTGCTGTTCGGTCTGGTGGTGCGCGTTTCCGCCGCCTTCGGCGCGGCACTCATGATCATCTACTGGTTCGCGCACATGGACTGGCCGTTCATCGAAAACACCAATAACTTCATCGTCGACTATCACCTCGTCTACGCGGGCGTGCTGGTCTATCTGATCGTCAAGCGCGCCGGCCATGTGTTCGGCCTCGACGCTTGGGCGCAGAACCTCGATTTCGTCAGGCGGCATCCCGGCCTCAAGCCGCTGGTCGCCTGACGACTCCGCCGTTCAAACGCGTGAAAGCCCAGCGGCGCGGGCCGCTGGGTATTTTTCGTTGGCGGACCATGCGCTTGGCGCCTGCCTGCGCGCCGCGCAATGCAATCCGGCCGGAGGGCATCATGACGCCGTTGGATTGGCGATGCGGCCGACGCCCTTGATTTTAGCGGTGCCACGTTAGACGCGGACTCTATCTGGCCTTTCGTTGCCAGGCCGTCGCACGTCAGGCACCCGTTCGGCGTTCGCCTGCTCCCAGTCAGCGCAATAACCGAAAAAACATTCCGCGCCGCCATCGGCTCCGCCCTCTTCGACGTCATCGCCGATTCGACCCGTCTGATCGATCTTGTCGCGCAAGACGCCGCTCTCGCGTGTTGCGCGCCGACCGGATCGAACCGACCTGGAGAGAGATCCTGGCCATGTTGAAAGCGTCGCCAGCGACATTCATCGGGCCGTGTATCGGCTGCGCGTTATTCGGATGGCGGCAGACGTAGGAGCCCGTGCCCTCAGCGCCGCGCGTTTGATCGATGCCGACAAAAAGTGGCATCACCCATGCAAGACGGCCATCATCGGCTTTAGCGGACGCGTATTTTCGACTCCGGGAAACCGCGGAGGAAATCGAGCAATACGCGCACGCACACGTCTGCATCCTCGGTCGTAACGGATTCCTCCGGGCTGTGACTGATACCGCCCGCGCAGCGGACAAACATCATTCCAACGGGGCAAAGCGAAGCGACGGCGCTGGCGTCGTGGCCGGCGCCGGAAACCATCATCGGAGCGGGAAAGCCTTGGCGACGGATAGCCTGCGTCAGGCATTCCGTCATCGACGGGGAACAGGCGACAGCGGGGGTTTCATGAACGATTTGGCTTTCCAGCCGGACGCCGCGCTTGCGGGCGATTTCCTCCATTGCCTGGCTGATGCCGGAAAGCGCTGCGTCGCGATCCGCATCGTTGGGTGCGCGCAGGTCGACGCTGAAGGAGACTTTGCCTGGAATGACGTTGGGCGCGCCAGGCGATATCGCGGCGTTTCCGACCGTGGCGACTATGTTGGCCGCGGCGCGCGCAATGCGTTCGATGGCAAGGATCATTTCCGACGCCGCCGCGAGGGCATCGCGGCGCAGGCGCATCGGCACGGTGCCGGCATGGCCGGCCTTGCCGATGACGTCGACGGAAAGCCGCTTCGCTCCTGCGATCGCTGTGACCACACCCACGGGCTTGCGCGCCTCCGCGAGCGTCGGGCCCTGTTCGATGTGGACTTCGACATAGCCGAGCAGGTGGTCCGAGCGACGGGCGATTGCGCCGATCTGCTCTGGATCGCAACCGAAATCGACGAGCGCCTGCCGCAAGGTGATGCCTTGGGCGTCCCGCATGTCGAGACATGCCGAATCAAAACGGCCCGCCAGGGCACGGGAGCTCAGCAGCGTTGTGGGAAAGCGCACTCCTTCTTCGTCCCCGAACGCCACAATCTCAATGGCAAAAGGCATGCGCTCTGAACGGCTTGCCAATTCCTCCACGGCGACAAGTCCGGCGAGCACGCCGAGCGCCCCGTCATATCGCCCGGCGTCCCGCACCGTATCGATATGCGAGCCGATCAGCAGGGTTGGCGCGCCGGGTTGCGCGCTTTCGTAACGACCCGTGAGCGTGCCAAGCGCATCGACCGCTACCGCCAGTCCGGCAGCCCGCATCCAGCCGGAAAGTTCCGCAATCGCCGACTTGTGGGCGGGCGACAGGTAAAGGCGGGTCAATTTTCCGGCGTCGTCGCTGTGCCGCGCAAACAAGTCGAGGAGCGCCATCAGCCGACGGCCAAGAACCGGCTCGCCCATCAGCCCTGCTCCTGCGGCGGATGCTCCTTGTGCCAGTGGCGGGCCAAATCGATGCGGCGCGGCACCCATACGCGTTCGTGCGAGAGCACGTAATCGAGAAAGCGCGCCAATGCTGCAAAGCGGCCCGGCCGACCGGCGATGCGGCAGTGCAGGCCTACCGACATCATGCGCGGGCGCTCGTCACCTTCCGCGTAGAGCACGTCAAACGTGTCTTTGAGATAAGTGAAAAACTGATCGCCGCTGTTGAATCCGGGCGCCGAGGCGAAACGCATGTCGTTAGTGTCGAGCGAATACGGAACGATGAGCTGATAGCCCTGCGAACCCTTCACCCAATAGGGGAGATCGTCGGCGTAGCTGTCGGATACATAGAGAAAGCCTCCATATTCCATCACGAGCTCGAGCGTGTGTTCGGAGCAACGTCCCGTGTACCAGCCCAACGGCCGCTCGCCGGTCGCTTCGGTGTGGATGCGTACGGATTGCACGATATGCGCCCATTCGGCTTCGCGTGTGAAATCCTTGTATTCGATCCATTTCAATCCGTGGCAGGCGATCTCCCATCCTGCTTCCTTCATTGCGGCGATCTGTTCCCTACCGCGCTGGAGCGCGGTGGCAACGCCGTAAACAGTCAAAGGACAACGTCGGTCGGTGAACAAACGCCAAAGGCGCCAGAATCCCGCACGGGCGCCATATTCGTACATCGACTCGACGTTCATGTGCCGCTTTCCCGGCCAAGGCTGGGCTCCCACGACATCGGAAAGCAGCGCTTCGGAAGCGGCGTCGCCGTGCAGGATGCAGTTCTCGCCGCCCTCCTCGTAATTCAGGACGAATTGAACCGCAATTTTTGCCCCGCCCGGCCATCGCGCATGCGGCGGCGTCCTGCCGTATCCAAGAAAATCGCGCGGATAGAAATGATCGGCCGTCATGGATCACCCCCTTGCATGTCGCTGCCGTTTTCGTCGGGCATCTCCGATCCAAGCGCCGCTCAAGCGATTTCGAAGCGGATCGGCTGGGCCCCGCTCCACAGCGTCAGGCGTCCCATATCGCCCAGCTTGTCGAGCCCCGTGGTGATAGTTGCGAAGTGGTTGCCGGCGAGCTGGCCCGCCTTGCTCGCAAAGCGAACGGCGCCGTAGGCAAGAAGAATTTCGGTTTCGCTGATCCCGCCTGGATAAAGAATGATCGCGCCCGGCGCCGGATAACTTGTTGGGTTCTCGAACGAAAGTCCAAAATCCTGCTCGCCGAGCGGGATCCAGACCGCTTCACCGCTCCAACGGACATGGATGATCCTGCTTGCGAAGGGCAGATGCTGGCGGAATGTGGCGCATGTCCTGGGCGCCAGGTTCTCCTCGAATCGGGCGGAAAAAACGAAGGGTCCGGCGGTGATTTGAAGCACGCTCATCGTCCCGCGCCTTGTCCTGCCCTGTGCTCCCAGCCGGCCGGTTTTGCCGCGTTTTTAGGCTTGCCAGCCAGACCGATTGAATACAATATTCCTTGGAAATTGTATACAATAAGGTGAGCCGGATGGAGTCGGCAGCCAAGGCTCGGCGCGCCGGGGCGACCCGCCGGGTTAGCAGCAGCGACATCGTCGCGAGGATGACGGCCGCCATCCTGCAGCATCGACTTGCGCCCGGCAGTAAGCTTACTGAAGAGGCGCTTGCCGATGTTTTCGGCATCAGCCGCACGAAAGTGCGGCAGGCGCTCGTCGAGCTCGCGGCCAACCGTCTCGTCACGCTTTATCGGGGGCGCGGCGCATTCGTCAGTCGGCCGAGCGTGCGCGAATCGCGCGAGCTTTTTGCGGCCCGGCGGGTGATCGAGGGTGCGCTGATCAAGGAGTTCATCGCAGTCGCGAACGCCAAGGATATCGCTTTCCTGCGCCGTCATCTCGCCAGCGAAAAAAGGGCGATTCGCGCGCAGAATCTCAATCTTGCCACGCGCCTGCTTGGTGACTTCCACATTGCAATCGCCAAGCGTGCAGGCAATCAGGTCCTTGCCGAAATTTTGTGCGATCTCGTTTCACGAACGTCTCTCGTGATCCTGCTTTACGGGCGCAATGACCGCTTGTCCTGTTCGATCGAGGAACACGAGGCTTTGTTGGACGCGATCGCTCACCGTAATGCAGCCGCCGCCGTGTCGCTGATGAGGCGCCATCTCACGCATGTTGAGTCCGAGCTCGTGCTCAAGGACAAGATCGTGCAGACGCCGAATATTCGCAGCGTGCTGGCCAGCATCAGTAGTGACATGTCGTGATGCTGGCTGCGGCGCCGGGTTTGGACATGTCGATGAGAGGAGGGGTGAAGATAATGCTTCTCACATGTGTCCGGAAGGCGCTTGTGGTTGTCGCGCTCGCCACGTTGAACGGTCCGGCGCTCTCGCAAAGCAACATCACGCTCAAGGTGCTCGGCCAACCGATCGCCAGCGGACTGATCCAGAAGAACAAGGAGCAGCCGTTCTTCGAACGGTTTGCGGAGAGCTCGGGATTGCCCGTCAACATCGAATACAAGCCGATCGACACAACCGGGATCAAGGATGTCGATCAGCTCCGCATCATGAAGTCGGGACTGTTCGAGATGGTGTCGTTGCGCATGTCCGCGATCTCGCGCGACGAGCCGGCGACCCTCGGGCTCGATCTGGTTGGCGCCGCGCCGGACTTCAAGTCCGCGCGGAACGTCAGCGATGCCTATTTTGACGTGCTCGACCGCCGGCTGCAGAAGCAATTTCAAGTCAAGCTGCTGGGGGTGTGGCCCTTCGGTCCCCAGGTGCTGTTCTGCCGCAAGCCGGTGCAACGCTTCACTGACGTCAAAGGATTGAAGGTCCGCGTTTTCGATCAGATCCAGGCGAAGTTTTTCCAGTCGCTCGGCGCCGCCCCGGTTCCCATGAGCTTCCCGGAGACGTATCAGGCGCTTTCGCTCGGTGTGGTGGACTGCGGTCTGACGGGCCCGGCATCGGCCAATGCCGCCGGCTGGCCCGAAGTCACCACGCATGTCATCCCAGTCGGTCTCCAGTTCGGAATGAACGGTTACGGAATTGCGCTCGCGGCCTGGAACAGATTCAAGCCCGATCAGCAGGCCAAGCTTGCCGCGATGGTCGGCGCACTGGTCGACGACATCTGGAAATACGCCGAAGAGCTTGCAATGGATGCCGCAAATTGCAATTCCGGCAAGGATCCCTGCACCAGCGGCAAGCGCTACAAATTGACCTCGGTCGCCGTCAACGCGGCTGACATCGAGCTCGTCCGCAAGGCGATGCAACAGTCCTCGCTGCCGAATTGGGCGGAGCAATGCGACCGTATCGATCCCGAGTGTTCGAGGAACTGGCGCCGAACCGTCGGGCCGGTCGTGGGGCTGAAATGAAATGAGGCCGGCGGTGCCCGGCATCGCCGGCCGACATCGTTCGGATAAAACGCGACTCAGCGGGAGCGCCACATGGCACGCATTGAACGCATTCTGGCGGACCTGTTCGGCATCGTGTTCCTGTTTCTATCGTTTTTCATTTCGGCCGAGGCGATCGCGCGCAAACTCTTCAATACCTCGCTGCAGGGTGCCGACGAATTGGGCGGCTACGCGCTCGCCGTCGGCTCGACGCTGGGTTTCACCCTCGCCGTGATCGGGCGCAATCACATTCGCGTCGATGTGCTGCACGAGCTGTTGCCGCACGGCCTGCAGGCGCTGTTGAACTGGCTTTCGAGCCTGATGCTCGGGGCACTGGCGCTATTGATCGTGATCATATGCCTGGCCGTTGTGAAGGATTCGATTGCCTACGGGAGTACGGCTCCGACGCCGTGGGCAACACCGCTCGTCTGGCCGCAAAGCGTCTGGTACGCGGGCATGGTCGGTTTTGCCGTCTGCGCGGTGGGCCATGCGCTGCGGGCGACGTTCCTGTTTGCGACCGGCAAGATCGCTGCGCTCAACCACGAGTTTCAGCCCAAGAGTGTCAAGGAAGAACTACGGGAGGAATTGGCCGATCTCGCGGAGCGTGGTCGCGCAAACAAAGGAACCGCGTCGTGACCATCGAGGTGACGATTTTCGCCACGTTCGGCATCATGGTCGGGTTGATGCTGATCGGCATACCGGTCGCGGCCGTGATGATGGCGGTCGGCGTGGGTGGCGGGCTTCTGCTCTACGGCCCCTCGTTTCTCCAATCGGCGGCGGCCGTGGTCTGGAGCGTGCTCAATGACGATCTGCTGACCGGAATTCCTCTATTCGTCCTACTCGGCGAGCTGCTGCTGCGCAGCGGCATGGCCGACCGCATGTATGTCGCGCTTGCGGCATGGCTGTCGCGCATTCCTGGCGGCCTGCTCCACACCAACATCAGCTGTTGTGCTCTGTTCGCCGCAACGTCCGGTTCGTCGGTGGCGACGGCCGCCACGGTCGGCACCGTCGCTCTGCCAGCACTATCGGCACGCAAGTATCCGATCCGCGACTCGCTCGGCAGCCTTGCGGCCGGCGGCACGCTCGGCATTCTTATCCCGCCAAGCGTCAACATGATTGTCTACGGTTCGCTGACGCAGAATTCCATCGGCAAGTTGTTCATGGCCGGAGTAGTTCCCGGCCTGCTCCTCACCTGCTGCTTCATGGGCTACATCTTCGCCGCAAGCCTGTGGCGCGGCGAGCGCCGACAGGAGAGCGTGCCGCCGCTGGCCGAGCGGCTTCGCCTTCTCATTCATCTGGTCCCGCCGCTGGTAATATTCGGCATCATCATGGGATCAATCTATCTCGGCATAGCGACGGCGACGGAATCCGCCGCGCTCGGCGTCGTTGCAGCCTTGCTGCTCACCTGGATGTCCGGGCGCCTGTCGCTCGCCCTGCTGCGAAACTGCTTTGTTCAATCGGCGAAGATTTCGGGAATGGTCCTGCTGATCATCGTCTCTGCCTTCGTGCTCAATCTGCTTGTCAGCCTGTCGGGTGTTGCCGGCGAATTGACCAAGTGGGTTACGTCCTTCGGCTTGTCGAGCACCGAGATGCTGCTGGTGTTGATCGCATTTTATCTTCTGCTCGGCATGTTCATGGACGCCATGTCCATGCTCGTGGCGACCGTGCCTATCACCTATACGCTGGTGACGGAGCTCGGCGTCGATCCCATCTGGTACGGCATCTTCATCATTCTGATGTGCGAGATGGCTCTTATCTCGCCTCCCGTGGGAATGAATCTGTTCGTCGTGCACGGCGTGCGTCCGGACAAGGGCGGAATTGAGGACGTGGCCTGGGGTGTCCTGCCTTACCTCGTCATCATGATTCTTTTCACTTGCCTGTTGATGGCGTTCCCGGCCCTTGCAACATGGCTGCCGCGGGCCGCGTGATCTTCCGCATCGATGAGGAATGTCCGTGCGGCTGCTGCTCATCAATCCCAACACCTCGACGGATATTACCGCGTTGCTGGTGCGTGAGGGGGAGACGATGCTCGCTCCCGGTGCCCAACTCACCGCGGTGACGGCTCCCTTTGGGGTGCCCTATATCGCGACGCGCGAGGACCTCGCGGTGGCCGGTGTTGCGGCTTTGGCCGCCTACCGCGAAGCCTTGCTCCGGCAGGATTACGATGTCGTCCTGCTCGGCTGCTTCGGCGATCCCGGCCTGGCTGCGATCAGGAACGCCGCGACGTGCCCGGTCGTCACTCTCGCCGATGCCGCTTGCGCGGTGGCTGCCGCGGTCACGAACCGGTTTTCTGTCGTGACTGCCGGCAGCGACTGGCTCCCGATCCTCAAGGAACTTTTCGACTCGTTGGGCTACGGGATGCGCGTCGCTTCGATTCATGCGCTGCCGATGGGAGGCGACGAGGTTGCGGCTGCGCCAGATACCGTACTCAGGGAGCTTGCCGAGCTGATCACCGCCTGTGTCCGCGAGAACGGCGCTGATGCCGTGATTGTCGGGGGAGCGGGCCTCGCCGGAATCGCCCGGCGCCTGGCGCCGGGCTGCCCCGTACCGTTGATCGACAGCGTTGCCGCAGGCGTGTGCTACGCGCAGGCGCTCGCGCGCATGCGCCTGCGATGGCATCGAAATGCCGCAATGAACTGCGATACGGGTCCGCGTTGCGAAGCGTCTCCGGGTTGAGGGTTGGGCGCCCGGACTGCCTGGCACGACCTTGGCAGATTTATTTGCGCTGCTTTGCGTTGCCTATCCATTTTCAGCAGTGCGGGCATCGCTGCGGCGGTGGTCGAGCGAGGAGTTCGCTCGCCCGCAAGTCGGCATCGTCCCGATGGTGGGAGCGATAGCGCACCGTCATCCACACGCTGCCGGTGATCCTGCACGCCTGTTGCTCGCTCGTGTCGGACGCACAACGCAGGTGCGCGACAGCCTCTCGCTTGGCGGCGGGCGTCACCCTTTGTGCCAGACGATCCTTCGGCGCGACATTGTCGAGCGTCGCGTCCGCCGGAATCTTCTTCAGCCCCGCGTTCTCGCTCCCCAGTCCCTTCATCTGCTTGGCTTCCGAGACTTCGAGCCTGCCATACTTGACTTTCCCGAGGTCCCGTTCCGGCAAGTGGCGTAGCTCGGCGGAGCAAGCCGCGAAGAAGCGCGCCATATTGGCGCCTAAGCGAGCGAGCGGCTTGCGGTGGTCATCGCGACTGACCGGCAGGGTTCGGTCACCACGACCTGCAACCCAACCGAGGACTGAAGCGATGACCGACGCGATGATGACGCTTCGCACGCTTCCGGAGAAGAGCGCCGATGCCGATCTCTTGCGCGAGATGATCGGCCTTGCCGCTCAAGCCTGATGGAGCGGGAGGTCGAGAGCAGGACCGGCGCCGGCTGTGGCGAGAAGAGCGCGGAGAGACGGGCCCGGCGCAATGGCTGCCGCGACCGGCTGTGGGAGAGGCGCGCCGGCACGGGTGGAGCCGCGCATCCCCAAG
>JADGGK010000191.1 GCA_019689975.1 Pseudolabrys sp. | reverse complement strand
CCTTGACATGGTAGGGGTCACAGGTTCGATCCCTGTCGCACCCACCATAAACCCACCATAAATTCGAAGCCGAGTTCGTTCAGCCGACGATCGCCTGGTAGACCAGCGCCCGCATCAAATGACGGTAGCGCATGCGTTCGTTCGGAGCCTGCATCATGAGGATGGCGATGAGTTCTTCCCGCGGGTCGATCCAGAAATAGGTGCCGCTGACCCCGCTCCACGAATAGTCGCCGACCGAGCCGGGCAAGGCGCAGCGTCCGGTTTGCGTGCGAACAGCAAATCCCAGGCCGAAGCCGATCCCGTTCTCCGGGACCGGCGCGAGGGCGCCGAACATCGCGCGCGTCTGCGCGCCGAAGGCGACGCCGGGAGGCAGGTGATCGGCGGTCATCAGCGCGACCGTCGCCGGCGACAGCAGGCGCGCGTGTCCCAGCGCGCCCCCATTGAGCAACATCTCGCAGAAGCGCAGATAGTCGGACGCCGTCGACAGCAGACCGCTGCCGGCCGAAAGCCAAATCGGCGTCTTGGTCACGTCGCGCAGCGGCGGGCGCTTGCCCGTGGCCGCATCGATTTGCGGCTCGGCCACGCGACCGGCTTCGGCCGGCCCGAAGCTCGTGTCATGCATCGCGAGCGGCTTGAAAATGCGGTCGGCAAAAAAACGATCGAGCGTCATGCCCGAGACCACCTCGATCACCCGGCCGAGCACGTCGGTGGAAAAACCGTACTGCCAGGTGCTGCCCGGCTGATAGGCGAGAGGCAGGCGCGCCAGGCGCGCCACGAAGTCCGCATTGCTGTGCTCCTCGTTGAGCGCGGCGGCATCGTAAAGCGGCTTCAGCCGCGGCCCGGCGAGATGGGCATAAGTCAGACCCGAGGTATGGCGCAGCAGATCCTGGACCGTCATCGGCCGTTGCGGCGGCTCGCTCGTCATGGGTGCCGCCGTCGCATGGTCGGACTCGACGGCGACGTCGACCTCGGCGAATTCGGGAAGAAAAGCGGCAACCGGATCGGCGATCGACAGCATTCCCTCTTCGGCAAGCATCATGGCGGCGACCGAGGCGATCGGTTTGGTCATTGAATAGATGCGGAACAGCGTATCGGCGGTCATCGGTGCGCCGGCTTCGCGGTCGCGGAAGCCGATCGCTTCGTGGCAGGCGATGCGGCCGCGGCGGGCGAGGAGGATCACGGCGCCGGGTATCGCGCCTCGGTCGACGTCGCGCCTGAACGCGTCCACGAGCCGCTGCAGCCGTTCCACCGAAAAGCCCGCTTCCTGCACGCTCGCGCGGGAGACTTCAATGGTCATGATCGGCCCTCTTCCTCGCAGGTTTCGTCCGCCGTTCTCGCGCCTCTTGGTCCTGACTGTAGGACGGCCTCTGCCGCCAACCAAGCGCAGGCCGGTTCGATTGACACGCGGGGAAGGGCCGCCTAGAAGCGCCGCGAACGAGGCTGCAGGATCCCCATGAAAGTGCGCAACTCTCTCAAATCTCTGCGCGGCCGTCACCGCAACAACCGCCTGGTGCGGCGCAAGGGCCGTCTCTACGTGATCAACAAGACCAACCGGCGTTTCAAGGCGCGCCAAGGCTAGGTCACGTTCCGATCGGATCGAATGGGGACCGTCGTGGCGAGAAGCCCCGCAAGGGGCGACTCGGCCCGGCACCGTCATTGCGAGGTGCGCCCTCATTCCGTCATGGCAAGGCGATGCCTCCGCCGTCATTGCGAGGAGCCGCGAAGGGGCGACGAAGCAATCCAGGTACCGCCAGCGCCACAGCTACGGCGCGCGGTCATTGCGGCCCGGCATCTCCGCCGTCATTGCGAGGCGGCGCAAGCCGCCGAAGCAATCCAGTCACGGCCCCTGCCGCAGACCCGATGCCCGCATTCGTGGCACTGCCGTTTCTGGATTGCTTCGCCCTCGCTGTCGCTCGGGCTCGCAATGACGGGGGAGGGCGCGCGGGCGCGCAATGACGATGCCGTCATTTCGAGGAGCCGCGCCAGCGGCGCCGAAGCAATCCACGT
>JADGGK010000190.1 GCA_019689975.1 Pseudolabrys sp. | reverse complement strand
CTCTTCCTCAGGCGCTCCGCCTGCATCGAGTCCGTCGAGCAACCGGTCGAGCTCGTCCTCGCCGAAGCCGAGGAGATCGAGATCGACCCCGTCCTCCCTAAGACGCGCCACCTCCGCGGCAAGCAGCGCCTCGTCCCAGCTTGCGTTGAGGGCGATCTGGTTGTCCGCGATCCGGAAGGCGCGCGCCTGGGCATCGGTCAAGTGCCGAAGCCGGATGATGGGCACGTCCTTCAGACCAAGCCGTCTCGCAGCAAGCAGCCGGCCGTGGCCAGCAATCAGCACGCCGCGGTCGTCGACCAGGCACGGCACGTTGAAACCGAACTCCGCAATCGAGCCCGCGATCTGGGCGACCTGATCGTCGGGATGGGTCCGGGCGTTCGCGGCATAAGGCAGAAGCCGCTCGATCGGCCAGCTCTCGACCTCGAGCCGCTCAGTCGTCGGCGGGGATTGCGACCCCGCGCGCTCGCGCAACCGCTTCGAAGGTGCCTCCTTCGCCATCGAGTGTCACTGGCTGATCGGGAAAGAGCTTGCGCCAGCGGCGAAGCGCGACATCGACGTATTCGGGTGCAAGCTCGATCGCTCGCACCTTCCGGCCAGTTCGCTCACCGGCGATGAGGCTGGTGCCCGATCCGGCGAAGGGTTCGTAGACGATGTCGTGTTCATCGCTGTAGGCGCGCATCACGAACTCCGGCAGCGCGACCGGGAACACCGCCGGGTGCTCGGTCTCCAGCCCACGTGCCTTGTGCCGCGTGATGCGGATCACGCTGTCGGGGATGCGCGTGTCTTGAACGCCTTGACCGGCGTGACTCCACGCGCCGACATGACCGTCACGGTTGCGCATACCACCATGCGTATCGTTGACGTGGCCGGCCCATTTGCAGGGCACGATCTTGTTCGGCTTGCGCGCCTTGCGATTGAAATGGAAGATGAGCTCGAAGGCTGGCGCCAGGCGACCATTCCAGTCGCCCGGCAGACCTGGGCCCTGGTCCCAGACGTAGAACCCGAACCGGCGCCAGCCCTCGCCGCGCATGAAGTCGAGCCAGGAGTGCCAATAGGGTTGCCATTCGTTGTTGCGGTGGACCAGCCCGAGATTGACGAGCAGCTGTGTGTCGTCGGTCACCGGAACGTTGGCAAAGACGCCGCGCATCAGCGCGTCCCAGTCACCGATCCCGCCGGTCGTGTAATCCCGCTGATTGCCGTAGGGCGGGCTTGTAAACGTGAGCGTCGCATGCTCGCCGTCCATCAGCCGTTGCACGGCCGAGGGATCGGTGCTGTCGCCGCAGAGCAATCGATGCTCGCCGAGATGCCAAAGGTCGCCGGGCCGGCTTACGGGCTCGCGCAGGGGCTCCGGCGCTTCGTCGGCATCGTCGCGACTCTCTCCCGCCGTTGCATCTCCGTCGTCGAGCGGCGCCATCAGCGCGTCGAGCTCGGCGTCGGAGAACCCGGTCAGCGCAAGATCAAATCCTTCGCCGTTCAGCGCATGCAGCTCGGCCGCGAGCAGCTCCTCGTTCCAGCCGGCGTTGAGCGCGAGCCTGTTGTCGGCAATCACGTAGGCGCGGCGCTGCGCCGGCGTGAGATGGTCGAGTACCACGACCGGGACGGTCTCAAGCCCCAACCTCCGCGCCGCCTCGAGCCGGCCGTGACCGGCGATCACCTCGCCATCGGCGGAGATCAGGACCGGGTTGGTCCAGCCGAACTCGACCATGCTGGCAGCGATCTGCGCCACCTGCTCTTCGGAATGCGTGCGCGGATTGCGCGGATAGGCGGAGAGCCGCTCGAGCGGCCAGAACTCGATCCGCTCCGGCGCAAAGCGCAAGGTCATCGTTGTGCTTGGTGTGCCTGGCGACCGACGGCACCGCCTTCGGCCAGCGCCGTGGTGCGCGTGGACTCTCAATGGATTCCGAGGTGGCTTCCGGGAGCCAGGCGGCCGATCCGAGCCGCGTTCCGGAAAACCTCGTGAGGTCCGACAGTTATGGCGAAGTGGGCCACCTCGCGGTGGATTCCATGCTGGATTCCGGAAGCCAGCTGGAAGCCACCCG
>JADGGK010000073.1 GCA_019689975.1 Pseudolabrys sp. | reverse complement strand
AGCGTACGGTGAAGTAGCCGGGAGGAGTTGCTCTCATATCTGCTACACGGACAGTCATCTTTGCATCCTCGATGATTGGGGAAGTGCGATTCGATCGCAAGTTAACCGGCAGCTAGGATCGTCTCGAACGGAACATCTGCAAAGCTGCCACGCCATCCCAGGTATTCCATACGCCGCTCCCCATCGGCGTCGCATGGCGGGAGCAGCGGATCAGTCTGCCCATCGAACTCCAGTGGTGAAAAACCGACACGCTCACAGAGCGACAGATCGAAGGCCGGCGTTGTCTCGATCCAGTCGTAGCCGAGGCGACGCTCTACAAACGCGTGCCAGCGAAACACGTTGGAGTGCATCAGCGCGTGGAGCCGTGAGAAGGTGATATGTTTCTTGACGTCGGCATGACCGACGCGGACGGCAATTCCAATCACCCTACAACAGGCGGAATGCACCGCGGCCTCGCCAACGCAGAAACCACGTTCCGCTGCAAGCACACTGCTTGCGCGGAAACTCTTGGGGTCGGTGTAGTTGATATAAACGTCGTATCTGATCTCATCGCGAACACGGTAGTAGAGAGCGATCACCCGATCAGCCGCAGAATTGGACCTGGAGATAACATTGTTCGCAAACTCACGAATCGAGGGGTGATCGCAATCGTTGAATTGCCTTGGGAGCAAGAAAATTTCGTCGTCTTTCATGATATTTGTAACGGCTGGCGTCTTCCGATATATGCCTCGATTACACGAGGATCTGTTAGAACGGACTCCGGCGAGCCGCATGCGAGTTCGGATCCGTAATGCAGAACAAGTACTCGATCAGCGAGATCGCGGACCAGTTGCATGTCATGTTCAATCCAGATGATCGATGGAGAAAACTCATGCCGTACGCGCAACAGAAAACGTGCGACATCCTCCTTCTCCTGTCGGTTCAAGCCAGCGCCTGGTTCATCGAGCAGTACGAGCCGAGGCTCGGGCACAAAGGCGCGGGCGAGACCAACCAGCTTCTGCGCGCCATACGGCAGGTCGCCGACGGGCCGCTTACGGTAGGGCTCCAGCTCAAAAAACTCGATGATCGCTTCCACCCGCTCGCGTTGTTGTAGTTCCCACCTGCGACAGGGGCCGATAAACAGCCCTGCAGCGAGCAGACCGTGGTTAAGGAGCGCATGACGACCAAGTAATAAGTTCTCCACAACGGTCAACTGCGGAAACAACTCGTTGTGCTGAAATGTCCGGGCAATTCCCCGCTTGGCTGCGGTATGCGCTGGCGCGCGGGTAATATCTGCACCGTCGAATATAATCCGGCCCCCGGTCGGGTGGTAGGCGCCAGTAATGCAGTTCAGTAGGCTGGTTTTGCCCGCACCGTTTGGGCCGACAATGGCCAGCAATTCACCGGCTCGAACGGCACACGAGACCTCATTCAGCGCCACGATGCCATCGAAACGGAGCGATAAGCGATCGACTTCGAGGAGCGGCTTCATCCCCACCACCGTCGGCTGCGTCGATACTGCTTGACCTCGCGATAACTGGTACGGCCGTCACCACCCGAGCCCAGATAGAACTCCTGGACGTCCTTGTGATTGCGGAGCTTCTCAGGCGAACCCTCGAAGACGATCCGTCCGCCCTCCATGATGTAACCGTAATCCGCAATCTCGATTGCGGATAGAGCATCCTGCTCGATCAGTAGGATTGAAATGCCGAACTCGTGGCGGAGCTGCTGAATTCGCTCCATTAAATCGTGTACAAGGTTCGGGGCCAATCCGAGCGAAAGCTCGTCCACTATCAATAGCTTCGGATCACACAGCAAGCCTTGCGCAATTGCCAGCATCTGCCGCTCACCGCCGCTGAGATAGCCGGCGAGTTGCTCGCGTCGCGCGGCGAGCGCGGGGAAGACGCCGAACAGGCGTTCGGCTTGTTGATTCCAGTTCGAGGGTTTGTCGTTCCGCACGTGGGCAATGCGCAAATTGTCCCATACCGTGAGCGTCTCGAATATCTTGCGTCGTTCCGGAACGAGTACGATCCCGAACCGGGCAATTTGATAGGGCGGCAGCCCACCGATTGACTGACCTCGAAAGTGAATGGAACCCTTCCGAATTTCGGCGTCATCGACCGGAAGAAAGCCGGAAATGGCGCGGACGGTCGTGCTCTTGCCTGCGCCGTTGGTGCCAAGGACGGTAACGATGCTGTGCTCAGGCACTTTCAGCGATACGCCTTGGACCGCCACGATAACGCGACTATAGACCACCTCAAGATTTGCCACTGTGAGTATAGCAGAACCCTCGATCTCGCGTGTTGGTGACACCTGCAGCCCGGCTGTAATCGCCATTCAGGCCTCCCACGAGCGATACTTGAAGGGCCAAAGCTCGAAATAGAAACGGATGCGGGCCCAGATGCCGGCCAAGCCGCGTGGCTCGAAGGCAAGAAACAGAAGCATGATCACCCCGAATAGGCCGACTTGAATTTCGAACGCCCTGCCGCCGATGTCGTTTACGAAAGGCAACGCTTCCGTTGCAAACGTGATTACATGCGGGAGTAGAATCACGAACACGGCACCAAGAATGGCGCCCAGCACGGAGCCGAGACCCCCGATGATCACCATTGCAAGAAATTGAATGAGCATATGAATGTCGAACGCTTCGACGGACACAAAGCCCGTGTGATACGCCCACAGTGCGCCCGCAAAGCAGGTCAGGGCGGTACTGGCGCTGAAGGCGAGCAGCTTGTATTGCGCCACGCGGATGCCGAGTGCTTCCGCCGCAATATCGCGGTGGTGGATCGCCATCCAGGCGCGGCCGAAGGCCGAACGCAGCCAATTGATGTGCAACAAC
This sequence comes from Pseudolabrys sp., assembly GCA_019689975.1. GTDB lineage: Bacteria > Pseudomonadota > Alphaproteobacteria > Rhizobiales > Xanthobacteraceae > Pseudolabrys. The sequence goes on along the minus strand of JADGGK010000073.1, from coordinate 11,376 downwards.
AATACGATGAGTGCCACGCCTAGTAGGAAATAGTACCAAGCGCGTTCCGATCCGAGCTCCCATCCGAGCAGACTCGGCGGTGAGATAATGAACCCTGCTCCATAGCTTATGCTTGCCTGATACTGTGCGAGTCCCGCAATAATGACGAAGTGTGCGGCCAAAGTGCTGACCGCAAGATAAAGTCCTTTGAGACGCAGGGCGGGCAGACCGACGAGGATACCTAGGACGACACCGACGATAAGAGCGGCGGGCAGCGTGATCACCATCGGCGCATTGAAGTGGGTAACGAATGCCGCCACCGTGAACGCACCCGCAGCGATGAATCCCGCATGCCCCAACGAAATCTGTCCCGTGGTACCCATGAGCAAGTTGAGCGCTAGCGCCCCGAGAATGGCGATGAAAATTTGATTTGCGACCGCATTCCAAAAGTTGGTGAGGAAGAAGGGAAGCCCCAGCATCAGAACTAAACCGAGGGCGGCCCAAAATTTGGCAAAGCCCGAGTCCAAAAGCTGCATCTCGCGCGCATAGCTGGTACGCAGCGTGCTCGGCAGCACATTAAGATATCTCATATGCGCTCGAGCTCCTCACGCGAGCCAAACAAGCCCCATGGCCGGATCCAGAGAGCGACGAGCAGGACCAGGAACGGGGCGGCGAGAGCAATTTGGGGAGCGATGAAACGGGCGGCGAGTACTTCGGCGGTGGCGACGATAAGCGCCCCGATGGCGACGCCGCGCAAGCTGTCCATGCCGCCAATGAGGGCAGGTGCGAAGCCGGCAAGACCCACATACCAAATGTCGGGGCCCAGACGCACCTTTAGTGAAAAGAAAATCCCAGCAATCGCTGCCATGACCGTCGCGGCAGCCCATGATAATGCATTAACGCTGTGAATATTGATTCCGCGTTGAGCGGCGAGTAGTGCATTTTCTGAGACTCCCCGCATCTCCACGCCGATTGCGGATCGTCGTAGCAAGAGGGGTAATCCCAGAATGCAGATGAGCGCAGTTAAAACTATCACTGCATCTATTGCACTGATGCTGAGACCTGATACTAGCTCGATTGGTCGAGCAAGCTGCCCAATGTATTCGGCGGGATAGCGCGTTTGGCCCGACCAGATTGCGGTCGTGACCGACCGCAAAACTATGGCAAGGGCAATCGTGGCCAGTACACCAACCGCTACGGGATATCCCGCAAGCGGCCGCATCAATCCAAGATAGACGATTGCTCCTGTGAGGGCCGCCCCGAGTATACCAGTTGTGATGGCGAGCGGAACGCTCCCGCTCGTGATCACCAATCCCTGATAAAAGAGAAAGGCACCGAAGACCATCAGATCGCCGTGCGCCAGATTGAGGACACGCGTCGCGCGGTAGATGAGCACGTATCCCATGCCGAGCAGGACGTAGAAGCTTGCCTGGATCAGTATGACCAGCATGAGGCTCACGTGCGCATACCCCATCCAATCCGCACGGCGTCGTGTGAGGACTCAGTCAAGTACCTTGACCGTGGCCGGTACGCCGTCTCTTACCCGAGACCATTCCGTAATGCGTTTAACTGACTGCGTCTTCGGATCCCATGCATAGGCGGTAAAACTTGCAGGCCGCCGGTGATCGTCCTTTGACCATTGCACAGGGTCAGGATAGATGCCGGCTGTGTCGACAGACAGCTTGTTTAGCGTCTCAAGCAGTCTCTCCTTATTACATGGGCTGGGACACTGTTTGAATGCAGCCTCGACGATCATGCCGCCAGCCCAACCGAGAAGCAGCGTATCGACCGGCAAGCTGACGCCGTACTTTTTTGCGGCAGCCTCAATTTTTGCCATCACGGGCAGCTTTTCCACAGTGAATGCGTACTCGGGACTCATGACGAGCTTTGGATCCTTCAACTGACGGAGCGTGTCCTCAGCTTCGGCGCTGTGATTGTGGACGTACCAGCCGTCCCACCCTTGCCTTCGCAAAGCGCCCACCATGGTCACTGCTGTGGTCACCGGAGCCCAGCTAGTAACGTAGTTCGCTCCGCTTGCGATAATCCGCGCCGCCGCGCCGCTCACGTCGGCGGCAGCAGGTGGAATAGCTTGTTTGTCAACGACCTGAACCCCAAGCTGAGCAGCGAGATTCTCCATGTGATCAATTCCCTGACGGCTGATCGGTATGTCCATCGCCACCAGGGCAAGCTTGAGCGCATGGCCATGTTTCTGCGCTAATGCTTTCACAAGCGGCACCTGCCAGTAGCCAGCCGTGATCGGATCCGATGTGCTCCCGCCGCAGAACACATAGGGATTTTTATTCGGCGCGCCGGCATTGCCGGGGCAGACCGCTTGGCCGAGTAAAAGGATCGGTGTCTTGGTGCGGATGGCTGCTTGGAACATAGGCGTGTAGGTGGAGGAGAGGCTCATCAGTGCGACAGTCAACACCTTTTCGTCGTCCATCAGACGCTTGGCGTTAACTGCCGCCTCACTCGGCGCGGCCTTGTCATCGAGTGACACGACATCGATCTTCTTACCCCCGATGCCGCCCGACTCGTTGAGTTGACGCAGATAAATCCGCAACCCTTCGATGTGCGGTAGATAGCTCGGCGAGGCCGGTCCCGTTGCCGCTCCGGAGATGCCGAGCTTGAATTCTGATTGGGCGAGAGCAGGCATTTGACTGCTCAACTCGAGTAACGCAGTGATCGCGGCCAACAAGCTCAACGTTCTATGCGTCATGATGCGTCCTCCCAACTGAATGTACATTCTGCAGTTGCTTTGCGATACGTTGCTCCTCTTCGTCGCGATACATTTCTCCGATGAGGTGGCCGAAATGCTTCTGCAGCAACGCGCGCTTAATCTTACGGGTCGGAGTGACTGCCTCGCCCTCCATTTCGGGATCGAGCTCACGGTCGATGATCCGGAATGACTTAATCTGTTCCACGCGACCGAGCGTGCGGTTTACGTTCTCGACTTCTTTGCTGATCAAGTCGTAAACAGAAGGATGTGTCGCAAGCGAACGATAGCTCGTGTAAACGACGTTGTTGGCACGTGCCCAATCGGAGACTGTTCCTACGTCGAGCTCGATCAATGCTGTGAGATATTTCCGACCCTCGCCAATAATGCTAGCTTCGCTGATATAGGGACTGGACTTGAGGATCGTCTCAATGCGGCTCGGACTCACGTTCTTGCCGCCGGCCGTGATGATGATGTCCTTCTTACGGTCGACGATCCACAATTGACCGTGCTCGTCGATCATTCCCACGTCGCCGGTACGAACACCCTCTGGCTGAACAACATCGGCCGTAGCAGTGTCATCGCGCCAATAACCCGAGAAAGCGCCTGGCGACTTGGCGATAATTTCATCATCGTCAACGAGCCTGATATCGACGAGCGGATAAGGACGACCGACGGAACCTGGCTGCGGGAACGAAGCGAATTGCGCCGTGACAACCCCGGCCTCCGTTTGACCATATAGGTTTTTCAGATTGACACCCCAGATCTGCCATAGCGCCTGAACTTCCGCTGGCAGGGGGGCGCCGGCCGACAGAGCGATGCGCACGCGATGCAAGCCGAGCTTTTTCAGCATCCGGCTGAAGACGAGCAAGCGAGCGAGCCCGTACAGAACGCCGAGCACCGAAGGACGATCCCCGCTCCAACAGCGGCGGCGGTAGGCTCTGCCAATCCGCATGGCAGCCGCATACGCCAGGCGTTTAAAAGGGCTACTGTTTTCGATCCCGACGATAACGCGCGAGGCCAACTTCGACCAATAGCGCGGCACAGAGGCGTGGTGTTGCGGAGCGACTTCATAGAGAGTTTCGAGGAATCGTTCTGCCTCGTCTCCGAAATGCGGAATGATCCCTTTCACCAACATACCAAGCGGCGTGTTCATGCGCTCATAAAGATGATTGAGCGGCAGGTGAACGACGCTGCGAACAGCGTTAGTTCGCTCCAACTCCGGAAACGAGAAGAATTGATACCCCTGAGTCACCAGGGCGCGATGAGAGTAGACGGCGCCTTTCGGGTGGGCGCTCGTGCCTGAGGTGTAAACGATCGTTGCCGGATCATCAGGTTGCACCAGCTGGCACTGATGCATGAAGTTTTCTTTGCTGGTCGCATCCGAATCGCCGAGAGCAATAAGCTTGTTCCAGGACATCAATGCCGGGTGGTCGTACCCGAACATGTTGCTGTCGTCGATGACGACTATCCAGCGCAGATTTGGTAGCCGCTGGAGCAACGGGAGCACCTTGTCGACATGTTCCTGATCTTCCGCCACCAGCACAGATGCTTCACCGTGCTGCAAGACGAATTCGGCTTCGTTGCGTGAACAGGTCGGATAGAGACCGTAGCTGATCGCTCCCAGGCATTGAACGGCAAAATCAGCGAACAACCACTCTGGCCTTGGATCACCGATGATCGCCACTCGATCGCCACGCTGAACACCAAGCGCCAACAAGCCACAGCCGATACCAGAGATCCGATTCAGCAATTCGTCCCAGCTGATCTCCAGATAAATGCCGCGCCGCTTCACACGCAGCGCAGCCTGCCCCGCCCGGCTGGCTGCAACCGTCATCAGCAGCCCAGGAATGGTCATGGGAATATTGAGGAGCCGCAGATTGGGGCCGATTAACCGTCTCAAGCTGTCGGACTTACCCGTGCTCGCCGGTATGCCGTCGCCGAGGACACGGTCACGAAAAGGCGGTTCTTCCGCAGCCTTCACGACATCAAGGAGGGGAACCCCTCGTGACGTTTCCATCCCGGCGACCCTGCTATAAGTCATAAGTTAGGGTTGCTTCTATCTGTCAGCCGATAGAAAATCTAGACCATGTCGCCGATCGACTCAAGCCCCACGGTCCGCTGGGAGCCGACCCCGCGCTGGGAGCGGCGTTACCGCGAAGTGTTGGATGCCGCGGCCATGATCTTCGCCGAGAAGGGATATCTCGGCGCAAGCACGCGAGACATAGCGGAGCGGCTCGGGATACGGCAGGCAAGCCTTTACTATTACGTTCCTTCCAAGGAAGCGGCGCTAGCTGCGATCTGCGAGCTAGGGGTGAAGGATTTTATTGAGAATCTGCGCCAAATTCTCGCGCAACCGATCCCCGCAGCAGAAAAGCTGCGCGCCGCCATCGCCAATCATCTCTCACCTTTGCGCACCCGGCCCCACGCAGATTACATACGAGTCTTTCTGCGCCACCGGCACGAGTTGCCTGATGGATTGCGTCAAACCGTGTCGGCTCTGGCGAGAGCGTATCACGGCCTCGTCGAACAACTCTTCACTGAAGGAGTCGCGAGCGGTGAGTTCCGTTCAGATTTGGATCCAAAGCTGGCAACATTGGCGATGTTCGGGTTGTGCAACTCCGTCATCGGCGCGCGCTCGCTACCACGCGATACCTCGATCGATCAGTTCATCGACGAATACGCACGGATCCTTGCGAAAGGTGTAATCGCGCTCAACACTGCCTCCCGCACCTTTGATAAGGATCCAACCTGAATCGGTTTCACGAAGCAAAGCCTAAAGAGGGCACGATGCAGGAAAGTTTGAGGGAGCTCTACCGGCTGGCCAATCAGTACCGGAAACCCGCGTTTATCGAACGACCCTATATCGGCTCCCCGGCCTCTCCCGCTCAGGCGGAGACGAATGCCAGCAACATTTGGGGACACATGAACGGCGGCTTCCTCATTGCCTACGAATACACGCGATGGTGGAAGGAATCCTGGGCTTTGCGCAATACGGCAATCCTTGGCGACTGGAGTTGGTTGAACAAAGTGATCGTCACGGGGCCGGACGCTGGCCGGTTCATGAACTACGCGACTGTGAAAGACCTTAGTCGTCAGCAGATCGGTCAAGTGGTGTACACCCCGATGGTGAACGAACACGGCAGGGTCGCCATTGAGGGCCTGACTCTCCGGCTTGGCGAAAACAAGTACATGTTTACGCAATCCGGCGCCCAAAGTTGGCTTCCGGCAATCCACTTGAAGACAGACTTTAAGGTGCAATTCGAGGACGTGACTGCAGACTATACCTGCTATGCACTCCAAGGGCCTCGATCGCTAGAAATTCTTGAGGCGCTGACCGGGGAGAACTTTCGTGATCTACAGTTTTCACGCTGGCGCAGCACGCGCATTCTCGATGAAGACGTGATCGTTTCGCGCCAGGGAGTGACCGGTGAGATCGGCTATGAATTTCTTATGCGCACGGACACGGGCAAGGCACATGAGCTGTGGCGGGCGATCCGGCGCGTTGGTCAGGATTTCGGATTGCGCGAACTCGGGCTTAAAGCTCAGATGATTGGTCATACGGAAACAGGCATCGCAACGGTGATCCGCGATTTTCTCCCTGCGCGGATGCATAACGAACAGCAGGTTCGCAAGTTTGCCAGGTTGTGGATGAGCCAAGAAGAACTCGACGCCTTTGAACCCGATTTGATGGATCATTTCTGTTCTCCGGCTGAGCTTGGATTGGCGCATACGATCAATCTCGAGGGCCATGACTTTCTCGGCCGCGAGGCGCTCGTGCGCGAATCGGACGCCGGTGGTCCTGCTCGCCGTTTCGTCGGCTTGATGTGGAACAGCGACGACATGGCTGAACTTTACGCGTCTCTCTTCCGCGACGGCACCCCGACGCCGCCGCCTGACTTGCCTTACGGGCAGTTCCGTCTTTCTTTCCACAAGATTTTGATCGATGATGAGCTTGTCGGCTGGGCCTCCGGCGTGACATACAGTCCCAATCTTCGACGAATGATTTCGCTTGCTCGGGTGCGAAAGGACTTGGCCGTGCCCGGCACGGAGCTCACCGTCCTTTGGGGCGGCTTCTCCGATGAGCCGACCATAAAGATCCGCACCCGTGTGCACGAACTGCCATTCATTCGGCAACACCGGAAGGATGATTTGACGTCGACGAATTGAGTCGCCCAGACATGGATATTGTAAGGCGACGTCAGATCCAAAATGTACCTTAAGCAGAATCAATGATCGCAAAAATCATCGACGGCGTAAAAATCTCCGCCAGTATTCGAGCCGAGTGCAAAGCACGGGTGGAGCGATTGGCAAGGCAAAACGTTGTACCGGGCCTTGCCGTAATCCTGATCGGATCAGATCCCGCGTCGACCGTCTATGTGCGCAACAAGATCCGCGCCTGCGCCGAAGTTGGCATCCGATCCTTTCGATTTGACTTCTCAGCCGATACAGAGCCCGATGCGGTCATCGAGACAATAGAGGAGCTGAATCAACGGGCCGACGTTCACGGCATTCTAGTTCAACTTCCTCTGCCGCTCCACTTCTCGCTATCGCGCATTCTGCATACCATCTCGGTTGATAAGGATGTCGACGGCTTCCACCTCTATAATGTGGGCGGCTTGGTGGTAGGCGACACCGTTTTCCCACCCTGTACGCCCTATGGCGTCGTGAAACTGCTTGAATATGAGGGCATTCCCGTCGAAGGGCGAAATGTCATCGTCGTCGGGGCAAGCAATATCGTTGGCAAGCCAATGGCGCTGATGCTTATGCAGCGCGATGCGACAGTTTGCATTTGCCATGCCAAGACGCGGGACCTTGCGCAGTTCACTATTCTTGCGGACATTCTCGTCGTCGCCGCCGGCCGACCGAATCTGATCATTCCACAGATGGTCCGTACAGGAGCTGTAGTTATTGATGTCGGAATCAACCGATTGCCAGACGGACGTTTGGTAGGCGACGTTGATTTCGAAGGTGTACGCGAAAAGGCGTCGTACATCACGCCTGTTCCCGGCGGCGTCGGGCCGATGACCGTGACCATGCTGTTGTCAAACACGATCACGTCGGCTGAGCGCATGGCGCAATCATTTGCTCGCAGTCGAATCAAAGATTTGGCTTCAACGAGTACTTAAAGAGAGCCTCCCCCTGCTCCTCCCAGACGAGCGGAACCCCCCGCAGCAGCGTGGCGAGCTTGAGGCCCTTGGGCTGGCGGCCTTCGAGGATGGCTTGCGTGATGTCCGGGGCAAGGAGGGTGAGGCAGAGCATGCGCGCGACGTAGGAGTCGGTGATCTTCTCGTGGGCGGCGAGCTCGGAGGCGGAGCGGAATTCCCCGCTCTCGATCTGCCGGCGCCAGCGGTGCGCGCGCACGAGCGCGTTGATGAGCACGGGATCGAAGGCGGGTTGCGGCGCGGAGGTCTCGAGGCCGTCCGGCACGATGACGAGCTTGCGGCCGCCGCGGCGGCGCAGCCGCATGGGGATGCGGATCGAGAGGCCGTCGAGCTCCACCTTGGGTTGGGCCGCATTGAACGGCAGAGGCGGCTGGGACGAGAACGGTTGTCCCTTGAGCTCCACCTTTGGCTGGGCCCCATTGCGGGATTGAGAAAGACCATTGTGGGGTTGAGGGAAGGAGGCCGCGGTGCCGTGCGGCCGGTCGCCCCGCGCTGGGCCGTCCGCACGATCGTTCTGCGGTGCTGCCGCGGTCGAACGTGTGTGGCCCTTTTGCGGGTGCCCGACCGCTCGTTCGGCCGATGCCGGTTGGGTCCTCATGCGACCGCCTCGGCTTGTTGCGAGAGCGCCTCCTGGTGCAGGGAACGCCCGACGTCGCGCAGCTCGGCGACGACGCTGTGGAGGCCTTCGGCGCGGAGCCTGAGATCAACGCCTTCGGTTCCCACTTCGAGCCGCTCGATAAGGAGGTGCAGGATGCGCGCCTGCTCGGCGGGGAACAGTTCCTCCCAGACCTTGTCGATCCGCCGCAACGCCGCGACGGTCTCCTCGCGGTTCGACGCCGTCTCGCCTGCCGCGGCGCGGATGGCGCGCAGCGTGCGCGCCACCATCTCCGGCGTGCGCAACAGCGCGCGGACCTGCGCGATGACCGCACTCTCGATCTCGCCGGCGGGGACATAACCGAGGGCGCAGGCATCGCTGCTCGTCTTCGCCGCGCGCACGCAGGCATAATAGCGGTACTGCCTGCCCTTCTTGCGCGTGTGGGTCGGCGTCATCGCGCAGCCGTGCAGGGCACAGCGGATGAGGCCCTTGAGCGGCGCGGGCGTGGCGGCACGGCTACGGGCGGCGCGCACGCGCCAGTGCTCGGCGAGGATCGCATGCACCTTGTCCCAGAGCTCCCGCGGCACGATCGCCTCGTGCTCGCCGGGATGCGGGGTGCCCTTGTGCACGGCCTCACCGAGGTAGACCCGGTTGTTGAGGAGCCGGTAGAGCGTGCCCTTGTGGAAGGGCCGGCCCTCCCGCGCGCGGCCTTCGGCCGTGACCCAGGACTTGGTGCGGCGGCCCTCGGCATTGAGCTCCTTCACGAGGGCGGTAGCCGAACGCAGAATGACGAAGCGCCGGAAGATGTGCCGCACGAGCTCGGCCTCGGCCTCGTTGATGACGAGCTTGCGGTGCTTGACGTCATAGCCGAGCGGCGGATGGCCGCCCATCCACAGGCCCTTCCTGCGGGAGGCGGCGAACTTGTCGCGGATGCGCTCACCGATCACCTCGCGTTCGAACTGGGCAAACGAGAGCAGGATGTTGAGCGTGAGGCGCCCCATCGAGGTCGTGGTGTTGAACTGCTGCGTGATGGAGACGAACGAGACGTCGTTGCGCTCGAAGGCGTCGACGAGCTTGGCGAAGTCCATGAGCGAGCGCGTGAGGCGATCGACCTTGTAGACCACCACGACGTCGATGCGGCCGGCCTCGACGTCGGTGATGAGACGCTTGAGGGCGGGCCGCTCGAGCGTGCCGCCGGAGACGCCGCCGTCGTCGTAGCGGTGGGGGACGAGCACCCAACCCTCGTGACGCTGGCTTGCGATATAGGCTTCGCAGGCCTCCCGCTGGGCATCGAGGGAGTTGAACTCCTGCTCGAGGCCCTCCTCGCTCGATTTGCGCGTATAGATCGCGCAGCGAACCTTGCGCACGGGCGCCTTGCTCATGTCAGGCTCCCGGGTCGGCGCAGGCCGAAGAACAGCGGTCCGTTCCAGCGCGTGCCGGCGATGGCACGGGCGATCGCCGAGAGCGACCTGTACTTGCGGCCCTGGTATTCGTAGCCGTCGGTGAGCACGGTGACGTGGTGCTCAACGCCTTGCCATTCGCGGACAAGCCGCGTGCCGGCGACGGGCCGATCCTTCGACAACGTATTACGCGGCTTACCTTTGGGTGCCTCGCCCTTGATCCGGGCGTCGAGCTCCTCGCGTGCCTCCTTCGACAAACCGCCGTAGGTGAGCTCCTGGATGCGATAGGCGAGCGCCTTGATCAGGAACCCGCGCCGGTAGCCTGGCGGCTCGGTGCCGTAGTACTCGCGCCACAGCTCCTTCAGTTGGCCATGGTCGAGATCGTGGAGCGCGGCGATCTGCTTGAGGATGGGCGTCGTCATCACACCTCTCTGCCTTGGGCCGGTTCGTGACGACACACGCTCTCTTTCGCCGGAAAGTCCAGCGGAAAGTCTCCCAAGCCATTGGTATCATTCGTGTTTAGGCGCGGATGCCGGCTGGAGAGCCGCAGCACGCCGAGAGCGAGGATCGCGGCGATCTCGTCGAGATGGACGGCGGCTGGTGGATGCGGACGGCGGTGAGCGGACATGCGGGCGGTGCGGCCGGAGAATTCCTTCCCTTGAGGCTTCTACTCGCCGGCATCGGAAAGCGTCCCATGGCTCCGGCGGGATGAATCCGGTGGATGTCGAGGCGTCCAGGATCGAATAGGAGTTGTGGCCGACTCGGAACATAATACGAACGTACACGCCGATTCGTTGGGTGGCCGCCATGGCCAAGGACCTGAGGAAGTTCGCCAATCTTGCCTTTCTGAACACGGTCGATCTCGACCTCATGCGGCGGCTGCTCGAACGCCATGCCGAGGCGCTGCACGGCTTCGACGGGTCGGTGTTCGACAAGGCCCCCGCGGAAGCGCGAGCCGCGCTGCGGGGCTATTTTCAGGGTCCCGACGGGGACCGCCCGGAGGGTCTCATCGCCGACCTGTTCCGTATCGCCGAGCTCGGCAATGCCCAGGGGCTCGAGCTGTTGCTCGAAGCGGCGCGCCGCCTGGGCGTCGCGATCGCGCCGGCGTCGAAGCGGGAGGAGGAGAAGGAGGAGCCGAAGCAAGTGGCGCTTCGCTGCTTCCTCGATCATCCGCAGGTGTTCAACGAGGCCTCCGATCTGTTGAGCTTTGCGACCATGTCGGCGCCGGTCGAATTGCGCGGTGGCGAGATCGGCATTGAGGCGCGCACCGATCTGGCGGCACTCAGCGCCTTCGAGCGCGAGGCGAAGCGCCTGTTCGAAGCCGACCTGCGCGGCTCCTACTGCCGCGTCGGCCGATACCAAGATGGTGGAAGACTCAACGTCATCGTGACCCATGGTGCGCCGCTCAAGACCACGGAAGTAATCGAGGACGGGGCCGACCGGGTGGTGAGCTTTCGCGAGGTCGCTCGCGCGGTCCTCTCCTATGACGCTGCAACCGGGCGATTGGAGATCGGGCGGATC
>JADGGK010000189.1 GCA_019689975.1 Pseudolabrys sp. | reverse complement strand
CCGCGACGGCGCAAGGTCGGCGCCGCTCACCAATGGCCGGTATTCGGCATCGATTTCCACGGCTCCTGCGGCGGTTTGGCCGCGCCCTTCTGCAGGATCTCGATCGAATGGCGGTCGGGCGAACGCACGAAGGCCATCATGCCGTCGCGCGGCGGCCGGTTGATGGTCACGCCCGCCTTCATCAGCCGCTCGCAGGTGGCGTAGATGTCGTCGACCTCGTAGGCGAGATGGCCGAAATAGCGCGCCTCGCCATAGTCCTCGGGGTCCCAATTATAGGTCAATTCGATCTCGGGGCCGGGGCGGCCATTCTTGCGACTCTCCTCCACCAACGGCACGTCCCCCGGCGCCGCCAGGAACACCAGGGTGTAGCGGTTCTTCTCGTCGACGCGGCGACGGGTCTCCTTGAGCCCGAGCTTGTTGCAATAGAAGTCGAGCGCCGCGTCGAGGTTGCGGACGCGCAGCATGGTGTGCAGATATCGCATGGTGGCACCTCCCGGAACATGTCGGCGCGGCCGTGCGGCCCGCGCGCAAACCCCGCGTATATAGCGATGATCGCCTCCGATCTCGACACCGCCGTTGCCCGTCTGCAGGAGCTCGTCGCCGGCGCGCGCCGCATCGTGCCGTTCACCGGCGCCGGCATTTCGACCGAATGCGGCATACCGGATTTCCGCTCGCCGGGCGGGCTCTGGAGCCGGAACCAACCGATCGCGTTCGAGGATTTCCTCGCCAGCCAGGACATGCGCGACGAATCCTGGCGGCGGCGCTTCGCCATGGAGGAACATTTCGCCGCGGCGAAACCCGGCCGCGGCCACCGCGCGCTTGCCAGCCTCTACCGGAGCGGCAAGGTTCCCGCCGTCGTCACCCAGAACATCGACAATCTGCACCAGGCGTCGGGCATCGCCCCCGCCGACGTCGTCGAATTGCACGGCAACACCACCTATGCCGTCTGCCTCGGCTGCGCGCGGCGCTACGAGCTTGCCTGGGTGCGGGAACGATTCGAGGCCAACGGACACCATGCGCCCGATTGCGCCTGCGGCGGCCACATCAAGACCGCCACCATCTCCTTCGGCCAGGCCATGCCCGCCGACGCCATGCAGCGCGCGGAGGAGCTCGCGCGCGCCTGCGACCTGTTCCTGGCCATCGGTTCCTCGCTCGTCGTCTGGCCGGCCGCCGGTTTTCCGCTGATGGCCAAGCGGAACGGCGCCGTTCTCGTCATCATCAACCGCGAGCCGACCGAATTCGACGAGGCGGCAGATCTCGTCGTCCACGCCGACATCGGCGCGGTGCTCGCTCCCTTCATCGCCGATTGATTGATTCGCGCCGTTGCTGCCGCTGTGCACAGGCTGTGCGCAAGCCCTTTTTTGCGCTTTGCCGGCTGCGCGCCGATGTTATCTTCGAATCGATCGATTCGTTGCAGCGCCCGGCAAGAGGCGCCAGGAACAAACAACGGCGTGCCGCGTCATGGCGTCGGACGGGATTGCATCGAAAATGTCGGGGACCAATCTGCGGCCCGGTACGGCGTCCCAATTACCCGACGAGACGGCGGCCGACCTCATCGAAATCACCGGCGTCATCAAGTGGTTCGACGTCGCCAAGGGATTCGGCTTCATCGTGCCCGACAACGGCCTGCCGGACGTGCTGCTGCACGTCACCTGCCTGCGCCGCGACGGCTACCAGACCGCCTATGAGGGCGCGCGAGTGGTGTGCGAGGCGCAGCGGCGCCCGAAGGGCCTGCAGGCCTTCCGCATTCTGTCGATGGACGAGTCGACGGCGCTGCATCCTGCGCAGATGCCGCCCCCGCGCACCCACGTCACCGTGGTGCCGACGAGCGGGCTCGAACGCGCGCAGGTCAAATGGTTCAATCGGCTGCGCGGCTTCGGCTTCCTCACGCGCGGGGAGGGCACGCCCGACATCTTCGTGCACATGGAAACGCTGCGGCGCTACGGCATCACGGAATTGCGCCCCGGCCAGACCGTGCTGGTCCGTTTCGGCGAAAGCCCCAAGGGTCTGATGGCGGCGGAGGTCCGCCCGGACGGCGGCCCGCTCGGCCCGGCCTCGCATTAAAAATTCGGCCGCGCCTCGCA
>JADGGK010000072.1 GCA_019689975.1 Pseudolabrys sp. | reverse complement strand
TGCCACCTTCGCCTGCTTGTCCCTGCCGATCCGCGGCGGATGCTGATAGCTCCACGCACACTCCACCAGAATGCGCCGCGCCCGCCGGTTGCCGGTCTTCGCTGCGCTCGCACTGAAGTGCGGCTCGATATCGCCGCAGAAGATGTTTGGGAGAGGGCCGCCCGATTTAAATACGTCCGCTCTTAGCTGCGGTGATAGGGGTGGCCGGCGAGGATCGTCGTCGCGCGGTAGATCTGCTCCATCAGCATCACGCGAACCAGCTGATGCGGCCAGGTGGCGGTACCGAACGACAAACGTAGGCCGGCTTTTTCGCGCAAGCCGGGGGCGAGGCCGTCGGGGCCCCCAATGACGAAGACGACGGCAGGCCGCCCTTCGCTCTGCCATCGCGCCAGCTGGGCGGCCAGGCGGGCGCTGTCGAGATCTTCGCCCTTCGCGTCGAGCAGCGCGATCATCGCGCCGGCCGGAACGATATTCGAGAGTGCAATCGATTCCTCAATGACGCGCCTGTGCGCATCCGCGGCGCGGCTTTCACGAATCTCGATGACTTCGATCGCGCGGAAGCCGAGCCTACGGCCGACCTTGCTCGCGCGCTCGGCATAACGCTTCGAAAGCTCGGATTCCGGGCCTCGCTTCAAGCGTCCCACGGCAGCAACGATGAGGCGCATGGCGCCGCCAAGGTTACACCATGAACGCTACGCCGTCGCTCGCCGAACGGACCACATCTTCTCCAGATCGTAGAATGCGCGGACTTCGGGTCGAAAGACGTGCACGACGACGTCCCCGGCATCGATCAGCACCCAGTCCGCCTGGCGCATGCCTTCCACCCGCACGCGTCTCAGGCCGACGCGCTCCAGGTCCTTCAGAATGCGGTCGGCCACAGCGCCCACGTGACGCTGCGAACGACCGGAGGCCACCACCATGACGTCGGCGATCGACGATCTTCCGGTGAGGTCAATGGAGACGACGTCCTCGGCCTTCATATCGTCCAGGCTCGCAAGGATGACGCGAAGTATCTCTTCGGGCGAGAGTGCCGGCGAGACCGGTTTGGGCGAGCGACGCGGGGCCCGAGAGAACGCAGGCGTGGACAGGGTCTTGGATCCTTTCGTCGTTGGGCGTCACACGTGATGGTAGCGCAACGCAACCGTGATCAAGATAGTCTTTCCCGGTTTATTTTCTACTCCAGAAACAAATTGTCGGCCATCCGCAAGGTTCCTCGCTGCCGACGCAGGGCCCGCAAGGCGGTTGAGGATAGGGGGGATTTGAGCCCATGCAGAAAGGTCCAGGCCGGCGGCCTGCGTTCGGGCAGGGTTGAGGCGTCGTGTTCCCGGATCCGCGCATAGGACAACGCGATCCCGGCCGGGCTCGCCGCCGCGTAGAGGCTCGGACCCAAACGGTCGATGACCGCAAACGGAACCAGCGTCGCGATGCCACGCCAATTCTGCCAGCGGTGAAAACTGCGCAGGTTATCGGCACCCATGAGCCAAACGAAACGCACGCCGGGACAGCGGGAAATCAGCCAGGTAAGGGTATCGTAGGTGTATCTCGTCTTGATGACGGCCTCGAGCCCGGTCACGTCGATGCGGGGATGACGCGCCAAGGCGCGCGCCGAGGCGATCCGCTCGCAGAGAGGCGCAAGCCCGCTGGTATTCTTGAGCGGGTTGCCGGGCGTGACCAGCCACCATACCCGGTCGAGTTTGAGTCGGCGTAACGCGAGCAGGCTTGCTCCGAGATGGGCCTGGTGCGGGGGATCGAAGGTTCCCCCGAACAGGCCAATCCTCATGCCCGGAGCATGGGGAGGGATCAGGCGCTCGGGCCCGACGGACAGTCGCGGCGTCACGGTCGGATCTGGCCGGTGCCGTGAACACGGTACTTGAACGTGGTGAGCTGATCGACGCCGACCGGTCCGCGCGCGTGCAGCCTTCCGGTAGCGATGCCGATTTCGGCGCCGAAACCGAATTCGCCACCATCGGCGAACTGGGTGGATGCGTTATGCAGAACGATCGCCGAATCGACCTCACGGAGGAATTTCTCGGCATTTGCCTTGTCCTCGGTGACAATCGCGTCGGTATGGTGCGAGCCGTAGCGTTCGATATGCGCGATGGCTGCGTCGATTCCGTCGACAACCTTGACCGCTATGACGGCGTCCAGATACTCGGTTTTCCAATCGTCCTCGGTCGCCGGTTGAACGCGACTGTCCACGGATTGTGTTTCGGGATCCCCGCGCACCTCGCAGCCGGCGTCAAGCAGCATCGCCACGAGCGGCTGCAAATGCCGCGGCGCGCCCGCGCGATCGACCAGCAGCGTTTCGGCCGCGCCGCAAACGCCGGTGCGACGCATTTTTGCATTGAGCACGATGGCCTTTGCCATGTCGAGCGTTGCCGCCTTGTCGACATAGACGTGACAGACGCCTTCAAGATGCGCGAATACGGGGACCCGCGCCTCGGCCTGCACGCGCGCCACCAAGTCTTTACCGCCGCGCGGCACGAGCACGTCGATATTGCCATCGAGCCCCGCGAGCATCATGCCGACCGCCGTGCGGTCACGCGTCGGCACGAGTTGGATGGCCGTCTCCGGCAATCCGGCCTCATGCAAGCCCCGACCAAGTGCCGCGACGATCGCACGGCTCGAGCGCAGGCTGTCGGAACCGCCGCGCAGGATGGCTGCATTGCCGGATTTCAGGCAAAGGGCGCCGGCATCCGCCGTCACGTTCGGTCGGCTCTCGTAGATGATGCCGACGACGCCGAGCGGTACCCTGACGCGCTCGATGATCAGGCCGTTCGGCCGGCTCCAGGATTCGGTGATCTGGCCAACCGGGTCGTTGAGTGCGGCGACGACCTCGATACCCTGCGCCATGGTCTCGATCCGCGCGGGGTCAAGAAGGAGCCGGTCTATGAAGGCGGCGCTCATCCCGGCCGCGCGCGCCTCGGCCACGTCCTCGGCATTGGCCTTGAGGAGCGTCTCCGCATCGGCCCGCAGCGCCCGTGCCATGGCTCTGAGGGCCTGATCCTTCTGTTTTGGGGGAGCGAGGGCCAGGGTCCGCGCGACGGCGCGCGCAGACCGACCAAGACCGGACATCACAGCAGCGACGTCCGTGGTTCGTTCGATGCTCTTCAACGGGACGCTCATCACGCCGAAAGCCCCCTATAACGCTTCTCGCTCGGCTTCTCGTACCACGTCAGGAAGTTCGGCGCGAGAGACGGATCACCGGCTCGGCCGGCGGACCGCCGGTGGCACGGCCGCAGCATGGTCGGTCAATGGCCCAGCGCAGCCGGTACAGGGCGCACGTTCAGTCGCCGGCCAGCACGAGGTCGTCCCGATGGATCATTTCGGTCCGCCCGCTGTAGCCCAGAATTGACAGAACATCGGCCGAAGAACGACCTTTGATGGCATCGGCGTCGGCGGCGTCGTAGGCGACGAGGCCGCGGCCGATTTCGGCACCGTCGGGACCCCGCACTACCACGGCATCGCCGCGCTCGAAGCAGCCTTCCACCTTGACGACGCCGGCCGGCAGCAGACTCTTGCCCGAGCGCAGGGCGCGAACCGCACCGGCATCGATCACAAGCGAGCCGCGCGGCTCGAGCGA
The DNA here is from genome assembly GCA_019689975.1 of Pseudolabrys sp. GTDB lineage: Bacteria > Pseudomonadota > Alphaproteobacteria > Rhizobiales > Xanthobacteraceae > Pseudolabrys. Next base: position 10,800 of record JADGGK010000072.1, on the reverse strand, counting down.
GCCCGCGATCCATTTCTTGCGTGCCGTAATCGGATTGGCCGGGGTCAGGAACCAGGTACAGGGGCCGCCCCGGGCAATGGCGCGAAGCGGACGGTCGACGCGGCCGGATGCTATCACCATGTGAGTTCCGGCAGTGGTGGCGATCTTGCCGGCTTCGATCTTGGTCACCATCCCCCCGCGTGCCAGTACCGAGCTCGACGTACCGGCCATGGCCTCCACCTCGGGTGTAATGCGTTGCACCAGCGGGACCAGCCGCGCGTCCGAATTCATTTCCGGTGGCCGGTCGTAAAGGCCGTTCACGTCGGACAGCAGCACCAGCAGGTCGGCGCTCATCATTGTGGCCACGCGCGCCGCAAGGCGATCGTTGTCGCCGTAACGGATTTCGGTCGTTGCCACGGTATCGTTTTCGTTGATCACGGGCACGCTGCGCCACTCGAGCAGCTTCGAAACGGTCGAGCGCGCGTTCAGATAACGCCTCCGCTCCTCGGTATCCTGTAACGTCAGCAGGATTTGGCCGGCGACGATGCCATGACGGCCGAGCGTTTCCGACCAGGCGCGCGCAAGCGCAATCTGCCCCACTGCAGCAGCGCCTTGCGCCTCTTCGAGCTTCAGGGTGTTGGGCGGCAGCTTGAGCACCACGCGACCGAGCGCAATGGCGCCGGAAGACACGATGAGCACATCGCGGCCTTCCGTGTACAGTTCGGCTATGTCGGCAACCAAACCGTCCAGCCAATTGCGCCTGAGCGCGCCAGCAACTGTGTCGACGAGAAGCGCGGAGCCGACCTTCACCACGATGCGACGAAAGGAGGAAAGCGATGGCGTTTGTGGCATCGTCCGACGACATGGGCTGGGCGGCTCGCGCCTTGTTTCCAGCACAAAAGTTCCTAACTCCACCGTGTCCCGGCATCGTGTTCCATAAACGCGCCGCCGCGGCAAGCGGGGGTTGCTTGGCAGGTGCGGGAACCCGATCCGGCACGCGACGTTATCACGTTGAAACTGATAATGGTTTTTAACAGCTATGGCATTGGTTCTGTACCTTGCGGTGCTGCTCGTCTCGATTTCAGGCATCGTCTTGGGACTCGACTGGCTTGCGGCTCCGCCGCCCCATTACCGGACGCCAGCCGTGTCCGTCGCCGCTCGTACCGCGTCCCCGGTTAGGCATCTAGGCTCCGACGCGGCGACGCGCGAGCCCGCGTCATCGGCAGAGGCCTCGTACAAGGCCGAGATCGCGCCGCCGACGGCACCACGTCCTGCGCCGCAGTCATTGGTGCCGGGGGTCGCCACCATCGATGCCAAAGCAGCGATGCCGCTTGCGGACGCCCCAACGGAACCGAATGCCTTGGCCGCGGCCGAACCGCCTCCAAAATGCGACCTGCGCGCCTGCGCCGCTGCCTATGTGTCCTTCCGTGCCAGCGATTGCACTTATCAGCCGAACGAAGGGCCGCGTCGGCTCTGCGAAAAGGGTCATCCGCCTCAGACTGCATCCACCAATGCGCGTCAAGCGGCAACGGCGCCTCCGCGCTGCAATGTCGAGGCGTGCCGCCAAGCCTATTTGACCTTCAATCCCGCCGATTGCACCTATCAGCCTCTGCACGGTCCACGCCGGCTGTGCGAAAAGTAGCGGGCGGCAGTCCGGTACAGCGGGCGCCTCATCGAGCCATGGCACCGCGCGTTGCATGGCAGAAGGGCATCGCGCTTGCGACCAACCACGGTCCGATGCGACCGGCCGACCGATGCATGGTTCAAGGCTCACGAGGCATGGTCACGGTCCACGGTCCGTTGTGGCGCGATCGGATCGTTTTGCGTGATCAGTAGATCACAACGGAACGGATCGATTTGCCTTCATGCATCAGCTCGAAGGCTTCGTTGATCCGTTCAAGCGGCAGGGTATGCGTGATCAGATCGTCGATATTGATCTTTCCTTCCATATACCAGTCCACGATTCTGGGAACATCGGTGCGGCCGCGCGCGCCGCCAAAGGCGGTGCCCCGCCACACGCGGCCGGTCACGAGTTGAAAGGGTCGCGTCGCAATTTCCTCGCCGGCGGCCGCAACGCCGATAATCACGCTCTCTCCCCAGCCGCGATGGCAACATTCCAGCGCCTGGCGCATGGTACGCACGTTGCCGATGCATTCGAAAGAGAAATCCGCTCCACCCCCGGTCAGATCGATGATGGCCTCGACGACCTTGTCACGCCCGATCTCGTTCGGATTAATGAAGTGCGTCATCCCGAATTTCTCGGCAATGGTCCGCTTCGCGGGATTGATGTCGATGCCGATGATCTTGTCGGCACCGACCATGCGAGCACCCTGGATGACGTTGAGCCCGATTCCCCCGAGACCGAACACGGCCACATTGGCTCCGGGCCACACTTTCGCGGTGAAGATGACCGCGCCGATGCCCGTCGTGACACCGCAGCCGATATAACAAATCTTGTCGAAAGGCGCGTCCTCGCGCACCTTGGCGAGCGCAATCTCGGGCAAAACCGTATAGTTGGAAAAGGTCGAACAGCCCATGTAATGGAAGAGCGGCTCGCCGTCGCAACGGAATCGGCTGGTACCGTCGGGCATCACGCCTCTGCCTTGCGTAGCGCGAATCGCGGTGCAGAGATTCGAGCGGCGCGACAGGCAGGTTTTGCACTGCCGGCACTCTGGGGTGTAAAGCGGGATGACGTGATCGCCCGGTTTGAGCGAGTTTACGCCGGCGCCGATTTCGCGCACGATCCCCGCACCTTCATGGCCGAGGATCGCCGGGAAAATTCCTTCCGGGTCCGCGCCCGACAGCGTATAGGCATCCGTGTGACAAACGCCCGTCGCCTTGATCTCGACCAGCACTTCGCCGGCCTTCGGGCCTTCGATGTCGATCGTTTCGATGCTGAGCGGCGCGCCTGCCCTCCAGGCGACCGCGGCGCGGGTCTGCATGTCGGTTCTCCCTGTTGCTCTTCGCAGCGACGACTAAGCGGTCAGTTCGGGACGATCCGCCGACTGTAACGTTAGCGCGGCCGCGAGCACGCCACTATGCCCAGGCGAAGGTAGTAGAAGGGAATTTTCGGGATCGTCTCGAACTTCTCGACAGACCTGCCTGCCCCGGAGCAGGCTCGTTGCGTCGGTCGGAATGGCCGGTGAATGTCACCTGTGGATTCTTGGCAGTCCAGCGAGCTGCGATCGCTTGAACCGCGGTCGCTACCGCCGCGGCTCGTTGGCGGCGGAGGCGAGCTTCTATTCGGTCCAACACCTCTCGGATTCAAAGCGTGCCGCGATTGCTTTGCGGCGCCTTTGGATCGTCAAGATTGCCGATTGTTGAGCTCATGCACCGATTGAATCAATGTTTGGATTAGCATGCTCATGGCATCGGCGTGGCGCCGCTGCAGGCCGCATCAATGCAGGCGAGCAGGGCGCGCAAGGCCTCCGACACGCCGCGGCCGGAATGGGCGGAGAGCAGCAGCGGGGTTCTTTCCGCCGCCCGCTCGAGCTTGGCGGCCTGCGTCTTAAGAAGCTCGTCCGTGAGCGCGTCGACCTTCGTAAGCGCCACGATTTCCGGTTTGTCGGCAAGCCCGCGTCCATAGGCTTCGAGTTCGCCGCGCACCACACGATAAGCTTTCCCCGGATCGTCGTGAGTCCCGTCGACGAGATGCAGGAGTACCCGGCAGCGCTCCGAATGGCCGAGAAAACGGTCGCCGAGGCCCGCACCTTGATGTGCGCCCTCAATCAGTCCGGGCAGGTCGGCAAGCACGAACTCGCGCCCGTCCACGGCCGCGACTCCGAGCTGGGGATGCAGGGTGGTAAAGGGGTAATCGGCAATCTTCGGTCGTGCGGCGCTGACCGCGGCCAGAAAGGTGGATTTACCCGCATTCGGCAGGCCGACGAGGCCGGCGTCGGCGATCAATTTGAGCCGCAGACGGATGGTCAGCTCGCGTCCCGGTTGACCGGGGTTGGCGTGACGCGGCGCGCGATTGGTCGAGGACTTGAAATGCGCATTACCGAAGCCGCCATTGCCCCCTTTGGCGACCACGGCGCGCTGACCGACCGCGGTGAGATCGGCGATCAGCGTCTGCCCGTCTTCCTCGTAGATCTGGGTCCCGACCGGCACCTTCAGCACGACGTTCTTGCCGTCGGCGCCGGTGCGGTCCTTGCCCATGCCGTTGCCGCCGCGCCCTGCCTTGAAATGCTGTTGATAGCGATAGTCGATCAGCGTGTTGAGCCCTTCGACCGCCTCGACCACGACGTCACCGCCCTTGCCGCCGTCGCCTCCGTCCGGGCCGCCGAATTCAATGAACTTCTCCCGCCGGAACGAGACGCAGCCATTTCCGCCGTCGCCCGACTGAACGTAGATCTTGGCTTCGTCGAGGAATTTCATGGCCGGGATATAACCGATCGCGCCGCAGGCGGCATCCCGGATGCCTTATCGCGAGGCAACGCAGGGGCTCTCGCGTCGAGACCGGCGGGATGAGCCGCGCCCCCGGCCGTGACCGGCCTGATGGCGGCTTCCACGCGAGCGGAGCGATACGCCTTGCATGCGGCAACCGATTGTCGACTCGAACGGCGAACCGGAAGAGATCGGATCGGGTGTCATGACGTCACCTTCCTTGCCCGTCTCCAATCCTTGAGCGCCGACCAGATGCCGCGTTCGAGACGGAAGCGGTCAATTGGTGCCGAAGAATTGATGGCGCGGATGCGGTAGAGGCCGACGCCGGTCCACTGGAAGCCGCATTTCTCCAGCACGCGGCGCGATGCCGGGTTGGTGACGCGCGCGCCCGCTTGCAACGCCGCGTAGCCGAGATCGGTGAAGGCATGGTCAATTACGGCATGCAGCGCCTCGGTGGCGTAGCCCTTGCCCCAATAGGGAACACCGAGCCAATAACCCAGTTCGCCTGCCTGGTCTTGCGGCGTGATCGCGCATGCGCCGATGATCGTCTGTTCGCGCAGTGTGATCACGAACACGGCGTCCTGGTCGCCCGTATTTGCGTTCTCAACAAAGGCCTCCGCGTCCGAGAGGGTGTAGGGATTTGGGATGCACGCCGTGTTTTCCGCGATACGACGGTCGTTTGCGAGCGCCGCAATGGCTTTAGCGTCCTCGAGCCGCGGGGCGCGCAGAACGAGCCGCTTGGTCTCGAGGACGGGAATACTTCCTCGGCGAACCGATCCCTTTAGCCGTTCTTCCAGCAGCGTCATGACATGGGCTCCTCAGGTTGCAAGCATGCGACAAACGAAGAGGGGGAGCCGGTCATCCGTCTCCCCCTCAAGAGCCCACTGAGCTCCGCCGGCTGGACTGAATGACCGGCGGCTCTCGCTTTCGACCGCCGTTTATTTAACCGCCACCTCCGTCATCGGTACGACAGAGACATAAGTGCGGCCTTTGGTTTTGGTAGCGAATTGAACCTTTCCATCAACGAGCGCGAACAGGGTGTGATCCTTGCCGACACCGACATTGCGGCCGGCATGCCATTTGGTGCCGCGCTGACGCGCGAGAATATTGCCGGCGACCACGATCTCGCCGCCGTAGATCTTCACGCCGAGGCGCCGGCCTGCCGAGTCGCGGCCGTTACGCGAAGATCCGCCTGCCTTTTTGTGTGCCATGGGGGCCTCTCGAATTCGCCGAACTCATACACCAATTCAGTGACGAAATCATCTCGTCTTTTGGTCTTTGGCCGCCGTGCTTCCGGTCCCTGATTGGGCCGTTTCGGAGCCAGCCGGTTTTGCCCCAGCCTAGGTTCGGGGTCGATCCGCCTGGCCTACCCCGGAGGCCGGTTCCCGCGGGTCGGCGGCACGAGCCTGTGCGGACGCCTCCGGTTGGGCGCTGCCGGTCAGGATCTCGGTGATGCGCACCAGCGAAAATTCATGCCGATAACCGCGTTTGCGCCGCGAGTTCTTGCGCCGCCGCTTCTTGAATGCGATCACCTTGTCGCCCCGTTCGTGCCGCAGCACCGTTCCCGTGACGCTTGCACCGGCCACCGTCGGCGTGCCGATGACCGGAGGGTCACCACCGAGCAGCAGCACATCCTCGAACGCGATGACCTCTCCGGGCTCGCGTTCGAGGCGGTCGACGCGGATCACATCCTGGGCAGCGACCCGGTACTGTTTTCCGCCGGTCCTGATGACTGCGAACATCGGTGTTGATCCTTTTATTTGGGCCGGCCCCGAAGGCGGTCCGGAACCGTCACGAGCCAGTAGATTTGTTGTGTATTGTCAATGGCTTAACGCCACGGCAAAAAGGGCGGGCCAAGCCGGCCCGCCGCTCCCAGCATATGCGGGCTCGCTCTTCTCATGTCAAGAAAGTCGGCCCGCCACGCCTTCGCACACGGCGCCGGGGTGCGGGCAGACTCTCAAGGGGTGGTCTTTTCCACGGCGGTTGCCGCCCACCCGGCCTCGCCGTCGGCGGGCTGCGCCAAGCGGTAGCCGACCCCCAGTTCCGTCACCAGGATGCGCGGCGAGTCGGGATCCGGTTCGATCTTCTGTCGCAGCTTGCGCACAAAGATGCGCAGATAATGCGTGTCGTGCACATGGACGGAACCCCACACCTCCTTGAGCAGATGTTGATGCGTCACCACGTTGCCGACGTGCTGCGCCAGCACCTGCAGCAGGCGGTACTCCTTGGGCGTGAGCGCGAGTCGCCGGTCATTGAGCAGGACCGCCCGGGCGGCGAGATCGATGGTGAGCGGACCGACCCTGACGGTAGGCTCGCCGCTCACGGCCCGCATCTGCCGCCGCAAGAGCCCGCGCACGCGCGCCAGAAGTTCGGCCATGCCGAAGGGTTTGACCACGTAGTCATCAGCCCCAAGCTCGAGCAGGCGCACTTTTTCCGCCTCGGCTGCCCGTACCGACAGCACGATGATCGGCACGGTCGACCATGAGCGAATGCGTTCGACCACCTCGGCACCATCCATGTCGGGCAGTCCCAGATCGACAAGAATTGCGTCCATCGGCTGCAGCGTGGCGGAACGGATTGCTTCGGCGCCTGTTGTGGCCTCGTGCACAACGAATCCGTTGAGCTCGAAGCCGGTGCGCAGAAATCTCCGTATTTGCAGCTCATCGTCCACGACGAGCACGATTGGCGAATTGTCATTCATCATCGTCGCCTTCCGATTGGGCCACAGTCGCCTGTGTTACCGGCAGTTCGATTGTCATGGTCGTTCCGCAATCGGCGCCTGCGCTCGCAGCGCGGATGACGCCGCCATTCGCGGCGATGAAGGCATTGGCGATCCAAAGTCCGAGCCCCGAGCCGCCGGTGAGCGCTGCGTGGCGTTCGCCGCGTTCGAACCGATCCCACATCCGCGCTTGCTCGTCTTCTGTGAGGCCGGCACCCTCATCGCTCACGTTCATCGTCAGATGCCCATTGCCCGCGCGTGCCGAGATCACGATGCAGGAGCCAGTATGGGAATATTTAGCCGCATTGTCGATAATCTGCACCAGCGCCTGCCTGACCAGGACGGGATCGACATGGATGAGCGGTAGATTTGGCGGGATGTCGAGTCTGACCCGACGGTCGGCGAGCCGGACGCGGCACCGATCGAGGGCCGAATGGATGATGTCGGCGGGTTCCGTCCATTCGGCGCGCGGTTTAACTCCTTCGCTGCTGATGCGCGTCGCATCGAGCAGATTCTGGATATCGTTGTTGAGTCGTTCGGCCTCGTCGCGAACGTCCTGCACCAGCGCTCTTAGCTTCACTTCGCTTTGCAAGGCTGGCGCCTCGCTCAGCACGGTAGCGGCACCGAGGATCGAGGCAAGCGGCGTGCGCAGTTCGTGGCTGACCGATTCGATCAGCGCCTCGCGCAATTGCTCTGCCTGCGCCCGCATGCGCGCTTCGCCGATGGCATTGGCAACATCAAGCCGTTCAAGCGTGGCTGCCGCGTCTGCGAGCACGGCCTCGGTGCGGATCTTGAACTCCTCGATGCTTGCCGGCGACGCAAATCCAAGATTAATGGCCACGACGCCGAATTCGGCATTTTTCGGCGACACGGCACGCACCAACCAGGTTTCGTTTTCATCGGTGGTGATCACGCCATCTGTACCGGCTCGCCAGCGGCCGGCGGCGCATTTTTTCACTTCGTCGAACACCGCCTGTGGGACCGGGGCATTCTTGCGTTGCCCAGCGCCGCGACCGCCGGCATACAAGATAACATCACGCTGCAGGACGGCCGCAAGATGCTCCTCGATGGCCGCGTGGATCTCAGCGACGTCGAATGCGCCGGCCAAGCGGCGCGAAAAGTCGTATAGATCGCGCAGGTCGATCTCGCGTCGGCGCGCGAGTTCGAGCTGCCGCCGCAGCTGCGTGGCCAACTGGCTGACGGCAATCGCCACCACGACGAACAGGATCAGGTTCAGGACTTCTTGCGGATCACTGATCCTGAAGCTGTAGAGCGGCGGATAGAAGAAAAAGGCCGAGGCCAGCACTCCGCACACGGCCGCGACGACGGCCGATACCATGCCCCAGCGCATCGCGGCAATCAGCACGGGGACGAGATAGGCGGCGGAACCGTGCTCGAGCCCGGTCGTCAGAATGAGCAGGTAAAGGATTGCCGTGATCGCGGCGACCAGACAGAGGGTGATCAGGACGGCACGCAGCTCGCGGCGAAGACCGGGGAATTTCGGGCGCTGAAACATGATACGGTCCATTCGCGGCCACGGGTGGCGGGTGCGGCCTCCACGATGCGGGATCGATATTATTATAGCGGTGGGATAATGATATCCGGCCGTGGGCGCTTGTCTGGACCGGCCTGCCCGGTTAGATAGCCGCCTGCCGGTCCAGACCTATCGAGAGCGGCTTCAGCATCGGAGAGGTGGCAGAGTGGTTGAATGCACCGCACTCGAAATGCGGCATACGGGCAACCGTATCGGGGGTTCGAATCCCTCCCTCTCCGCCATTGCCTGATTACGCGATGTCCTCTGTCGCAGAACAGTGCATTTGGCGCGGAGGAAACAGGTGGGTTCGCGGCATGGCATACGCGTCTTGCGGCGACGCGACGGACTCATTCGCCGCGGGCCGTTTTTCTCCAACCGGTGGCCGCTTGGGCTGGGAGGGTACTGGCCTGAGCCCGGCCTTTCATCCGGTAATGGATGGCGACCCGCGTTGCATATTTGAGAACGGCGTTCGGCGCGGGCCTAAACTTAAACGTCTAAACGTCTCCTCGCAAGCGGAAGTGGTTGCCATGTCATGTAGCAAAGTCAAATACAAAGAACATTAAGGCCATGCATATTTCGGGGTGGATCGAGTTCGTAAATCTCCGGGAATTACGGGCACAAAGTGGCGACTAATATCGATTTTTTGCAGCCACAGTCGCGGAATTCGCAGACCAAAAATACGTTGGAGAGCCATATCGATATCGGGTCCGTAAAACGGCTTACTGATAAAGGCAGTTGCTCCGTGGTCAAGCGAAAGGCGCGCCACCCTTTCGCTCCGTATGGTCGACATGATAATCACGCCCACTGATACGGATGCAGATATCAATTTCTCCAATGTCTTGATGTCACGAAAGTCATCGATCTGGTAATCAAGCAGCACAAGATCAAATGCCTTATCAGAAAGCATTTGCAATGCAGTATCGCCATCAGCCGCCTCATGAATGTCAAATTGGAATAAACTAGTGCTGAGGACTTTTCGGATCACCCTCCGGACCGCATCCGAGCTATCAATAACGAGCAACCGCAACGGTTTCGAAAGTTGAGCGAACGCGGCAAAAACTGCTTTAACATTGTTCATTTTGATTGGCTTGATAAGCAAATCATAGACGCTGAGCTTGCGTGCAATATCCATCAGCTCTGCAGACTGATTTTCAGAAATCAAAGCGGTTAAGGTCTTGTGCCCATTCGCGCGGGCCATTGCGAGCGCTTCCAAGCCGCTGATCGCGGGTAGAGCCACTTCAATAAACGCGGCGTCGATTTGATCATTGGACAAAGAGTGCAGGCATGCGTGCCCATCGGCGGTCTCAATGATCTGCATACTCGATGAGTAGCGGTGGACCGTATCACGAATTGTGCGAAGCACGATGGTGGAATTGGAAGCCACAAGCAAACGTCGAGGCGCTTTAACGAATGGGGTACTCATGCTGTTGAAGTCTACGGAATTGCCATCGCAGTCGGCCGGAATGCGTCGATTAGCACGTCTTCGAGCTTACCTTTCATATTTTGGAGAATCTGGAATGCCTTGGCCGTGGGGAAAGGAGGCTTATAGGCGCGACGTTCGATCAATGCGGCATAGACGTCACAAACCGCGACGATACGAACGATGTCGCTGATTTGAGAGCCCTTTAGGCCATCGGGATAACCCGAACCATCCAGCATCTCATGGTGATGACGAACAACGTCAAGAAGTTCAGCATCGCAGTGCGAATGGTTTATCAGCGCCGAATAGCCGAGCACCGGATGCTGGCGAACACACCACAATTCCGCGGCGGTCAGGTCGCCGGGTTTGTCGAGAATTTCGAGAGGAATCTGCGCCTTGCCAACGTCATGAAGGAGAGCAGCTCTGGCCATCCGACGCTGCTCTTCCTTGCCGGCGCCCAGGCTATCTGCAAACGCCACCACAAGTCCTGTCACCAGAAGGCTGTGACGATAAGTTCCGTTGTGGTGCTTTCGGATTAAGTCCAACCAAGCCTTTATGCCATCCCGTGTGATGCTGGGAACAATCGCGTCGGCGGTGCGACCGATCTCTTCAAAATCAATGGACTCGTCACGTCGAATAGCTTCGAAGACGTGACGTAACGTGCGTGCAGCGGTCGCCCCGGCGTCGCGTAGGGATGCGGCTTTAGCGCGTTGAGTTAAATCGCTGGCAACTCGCAAAAGAGGGCTACACGCCCTCGGGGGG
>JADGGK010000071.1 GCA_019689975.1 Pseudolabrys sp. | reverse complement strand
AAGGCGCGCGGCGGCGCCATGACGGGAAAGGGCGGCGCCCGCGAGCGGGCTTGTCCCGCGCATCGAGGCCGTTAAAAGGTCTTTGGGAGGAAGGACGCGGATCCCCGCACCGGATCCGCGCCCGGCGACGTGACCATGGCCGACAACCACAGACCCCTTGCCGACCGCATCGCCCTCGTCACCGGCGCCTCGCGCGGCATCGGTGCGGCGCTCGCGCTGCAGCTTGCCGAAGCCGGCGCGCACGTCGTGGCGGTGGCGCGCACCGTCGGCGGTCTGGAGGAGCTCGACGACAAAATTCAGGCCGCCGGCGGCAGCGCGACGCTTGTTCCGCTCGACATGCGCGACAGCGCGGGCCTTGTCCGTCTCTCCCATGCGCTCAACGAACGCTACCGTCGCCTCGACGTGCTCATCGGCAATGCCGGGATCCTCGGGGTGCTGTCGCCGCTCGGCCACGTCCAGCCGCAAGACTGGGATCAGCTGATCGCGGTCAATCTCACCGCCAATTGGCATCTCATCCGCTGCATGGACCCGCTGCTCCGCAATGCGCCCGCGGGCCGCGCCGTCTTCGTGACATCCGCGCTGGGCTGGATGGCACGCGCCTATACCGGCCCCTATGCCGCCTCGAAGGCGGCGCTCGATGCGCTCGCGCGCGTCTATGCGGCCGAATGCGCCTCGACCCGGGTGCGGGTGAATCTGTTCGCACCCGGGCCCACCCGCACGCGCATGTATCTCGGCGGCTGGCCCGGCGTCGATCCCGCCACGCTGCCGGCGGCAGAGGAGGTCGCCAAGAGCATCGTGCCGCTCTGTCTGCCGGACTGCACCGAGAACGGCAGGCTCTACAGTTTTCGCGACGCGAGGTTCCTGGACTTTCAGCCGCCGACCTGAAGGAGGCGGCCGCCGATGTCGCGTTCGATGCACACCGGACAAGGTCAATCGGGAATGCCGGCGTCAGGAGGCGGGATTATGCGCGGTGACGAACCAGCTGCTCGAGCGCGCCCACACGCCGTCATTGCGCTGATATGACGCGAAGGTCTTGCGCAAGGCGCGGATGACGCGGTCCTTGCGTTTCGTCCCTTCCTCGCCGGCAAGGCGGATGATCTCGCCCGCGGGCCCGAGCGCCATGGCGAAGTCGACTGCGTCGTCCATCGTCCGCCCGATGCAGATGTCGCAATCATAGCGCTCGAAGCGCACGCGCTCGTAGCCGGCAATCTGCAGCATGTCGCTCACCATGTCGGCGCTGGCCATGGAAAACGGTCCCGGCCCGCAATGCACCGCCTCGCTCTCCTCGTGTTTCACGACCGGCACGATGTCGCGCACGCATAGCTCGGCCTCATGGATCCAGGGATTGTCCTCGCGCTTGCGCCAGACGATCATGCTGAGCTCGCCGCCGGGACGCAGCGCCCCGCGGATGTTGCGCAGCGCGACCACCGGCATGTTGAAGAACATCGTGCCGAAACGGGAGAATGCGGCATCGTAAGGTCCGCGCAAATCGTCGCTCTGCACGTCGGCGATGAAAAAAGATGCGTTTTCAATGCCGGCATCGGCCGCCTCGCGGGTCGCCACGGTCACGAAATTCTCCGCGCAATCGACGCCGACCGCTTCGCCCTCGGGCGCAATCTGCCCGGCAATGACCTGCGTGGTATCGCCAAAGCCGCAGCCGACGTCGAGCACGCGCGCGCCGCGTGCATAGGGACGACGCCGCAACAGCTCGTCGCTGTGATCGGACAGCCCCTCCGTCAGCACGAAGCGGAAGCGACAGAACTTTTCGAACAGGACCGTGTTCCACGCCTCGACCGGGATCGCGTTGTCGCCGTCGGCCATGGACGCCCCCTTTTTGCAGGACGCGCGCATCTTAAGGCGCGGGCGGTGATCGCGCCAGCCGGAATCGGCGCTCGACAAGCGCACGGTTCAACGTCGCCGACGCGAAAATGGATTGGCTTTTTCGCGCAAGGTCAGGCGAATGGGCGTTCCCGGCAGCTCGAAGGCCTCGCGCAGCGCGTTCACCAGATAACGCCTGTAGCTCTCGGGGACCGCATCGGCACGCGTGCAGAAAATAACGAAGCTCGGCGGGCGGCTTTTCGGTTGCGTGATGTAGTTGAGTTTGGGTGGCCCGCCCGCGGCAGCCGGCGGCGGATGCGCGCTGACGGTGCGTTCGAACCAGCGGTTGAGCGCCGCCGTCGACACGCGCCGGTTCCAGACGTCATAGGCGTCGACGATCGCCCCCATCAACCGCTCGAGTCCGGCGCCGGTGAGGCCCGACACGGCGACCAAGGGCACCCCCTTGAGCTGGGCGAGCCTTTCCTGCATCTCTTCGCGCAAGCGGCCAAAAGATTCATTCTTGCGCCTCACCAGATCCCACTTTGAAACGGCAACAACGATCGCGCGGCCCTCACGTTCGACGAGGTCGATGATGCGCTGATCCTGCTCTTCGAATGCGCTCGCGGCCTCGACGAGCACCACGACGACGTCGGCGAACCGCACGGCATTGAGCGCATCGCCGACCGCCAGTCTTTCCAGCTTTTCCGCGACGCGAGAGCGCCGCCGCAAGCCGGCGGTATCAAAAATGCGGAAACGCCGGCCGCGCCATTCATGCTCGACCGCGATCGCGTCGCGCGTGATACCGGCTTCCGGGCCGGTGAGCAGGCGTTCGCTGCCGAGCAAACGATTGATCAATGTCGACTTGCCGACATTCGGTCGTCCGACAATCGCAACGCGGATGATCGCAGGTTCCTCATGCGCGCGCGCCGGCTCTGACGACACGGTTTTGTCGGGCAAGGCTGCGCGCAGCGCCCAGTACAGATCCGCCATGCCCTCGTTATGCTCCGCCGAGATCGCCACCGGCTCGCCGAGTCCCAGCCGATAGGCGTCCAGGCGTCCCGCGTCGCCGGCCGAACCCTCGCTCTTGTTGGCGACCACGATGACCGGCTTGCCGGAGCGTCGCACGATGTCGGCAAAGGTGCAGTCGACCGGCACCACGCCCTCGCGCGCGTCGATCATGAAGACGACGGCATCGGCACCCGCGATCGCGGCTTCGGTCTGCGCGCGCATCCGCGCCGACAGGCTTTGCGGTGCCGCGGTCTCGAAGCCGGCGGTGTCGACGACGGTGAAACGCAGATCGCCGAGACGCGCCTCGCCTTCGCGCCGATCGCGCGTCACGCCCGGCGCATCGTCGACCAGCGCCAGACGACGACCGACCAGGCGATTGAACAGCGTCGACTTGCCGACATTGGGTCGGCCGACGATGGCGACGGTAAAACCCATGACGCGCAATTTTTCCTTGCCGCGGCGGTGGCCGCGGTCGAGCCCGTTACGCACCGGATCCGACGCCCGGCGCGGCGTCGGCACCGCAGGGGACCGGCGAATTTGCCGAAGCAGGGTGTTTGCCAGATCGCGGCGCGGGTCAAGGCCGCGGCTTGCGGTCCCGAATCAGCGCGAGAAGGTGCCCGGCGCCGGCGCCGTCGGCCAAGGCGCGGTGACCTGGTTCTGCTCGGTCGCAGGCCAGGGTGCCGCAGTTCCTTGCTGCGGCGGCGACGAGGCCGGCCAGGGCTGCGATTGCGTTTGACTGCCCGGCTGCGGCGCGGCCGACGGCGCGGCGGTCTTGGTCTCCGGCTCTGGCTGCCGCGCCGGCTTCGGCTTGGCCTTGGCCTTTGGCTTGGCTTTGGGCCGAGGCTTGGGCTTTGGCTCGGCCTCGGGCTTGTTCGGCTCCTGCGCCGCGGGGCTCGCCGCCGCGGTCTTGCCGTCATCGGTCGTTGCCGTCTGTTCGCCCGGTTGCGAAGCCGGCACGGGAATCGCGGCGCCCGGCTGATCCTGCTCGTGCCCCTTGAGGTATTCCGGCGGGATGCCCTGCGACACGCCCGGCACGCCGCCCGGGAACAGTTCCTTGCGCTCGCCCGGGAGCTTCTTCTTCTCGTTGAGATTGAAGATGTCGAGCTTGTCGAGGTCGAAATTCTCGCAGCCGGCGAGGAGCGCCGCCGCGCCCATCAGCGCGGCGGCGAGCACGACAATGCGCATGGGCGGCATGTCCGCGCCTCAACTCTGGCTGTCGGCCGCGATCAATGCCGACAGCATTTCGATGCGCGCGCGCATCAACGGCGGGCTTTCCGGATCGTTGTTGATCATGTCGATGTATTTTTGCGCTGCCGCGACCTCATGATGATGCCACGCCGACAGCGCCAATAGCTCGCGCGCGGTATGGCGAAAAGGCCTGCCCTGTTCCGCGAGCGGGTCCAGGCGTTGCCGCAGCTCGGCAAAGGATAGCGTGTCGAGCCGCAGCATCGCGGAGTGGACAGCGGCGAGATCCTGCAGCGTCGTGCCGAGCGAGTCGTCGGCGGCAAGCGCATCATAGGCCTGCGCGGCTTCGGCCGGCTTGGTCTTGACGAGCTCCGCCGCCGCGCGAAACCGCGCCAGGATCCGATAGCCGGCAGGCGCTTCAGCGGCGATCTTCGCAAACGCATTTTCCGCCTCGTCGGCCTTGCCTTGCTCGCTGAGCGTCACGGCGGCCTCGAACCGGGCGCCGGCCGCCGCGGCCTGCCTGCCGATGTACCACTCATAGCCGCGCCAGGCGGCGATCGCCGCGACGACAAGCGCGGCCGCCGCCACGACATACGCCCCGTAGCGCTGCCACAGCTTCTGCAGCCGCTCGCGACGGACCTCCTCATCGACTTCCTGGAAAATATCGGCCACGCACCGCTCCCGACCCGCGCACCGGCCCCCTCATCGGCCACGCGCCGCCTAACCTATCGATGTGGCGCCGGCAAGGCAAAATCTGCCGCGGCGACCGTTAATTTTCTGGGATTTCAGGACTTTTTCATCGGATAGGTATGTTCGGGCGCGGGAAAGGCGCGCGCGCGTACCTCCGACGCATAGGCGGCGACGGCGCGCTCGATGCTCGGACCGAGATCGCCGTAACGCTTGACGAATTTCGGCACCCGCGGCGTCAGGCCGAGCATGTCTTCCAGCACCAGCACCTGTCCGTCGCAGGCGGCGCTGGCGCCGATGCCGATGGTCGGAATCGACACCTGCCCGGTCAGCTTGCGCGCGAGCGGTTCCGCGACCGCTTCGATGACCACCGAGAAGGCGCCCGCCTCCGCTACCGCGCACGCGTCGTCCTCGATGCGGCCCCAATCCGCCGCCTCGCGCCCCTGCGCGCGGAACGCGCCGATGACGTTGATCGACTGCGGCGTCAGGCCGACATGCGCCATGACCGGAATGCCGCGCTCGACCAGGAAACGGATGGTTTCCGCCATGCGCCGTCCGCCTTCGAGCTTCACGGCGCCGCAGCCGGTCTCCTTCATGACCCGGGCCGCATTCGCGAAGGCCTGTTCCTTGGACGCCTCGTAGGAACCGAATGGCAGATCGACGACCACCAATGCACGACTGGATCCGCGCATGACCGCGCATCCCTGCAAGATCATCATGTCGAGGGTCACCGGCACCGTCGTTTCCAAACCGTGCATCACCATTCCGAGCGAGTCCCCGACCAGGATCACGTCGCAATATTGATCGACGATGCGCGCAGTGTGCGCGTGATAAGAGGTCAGACACACGATCGGTTCCCCGCCCTTGCGCGCGCGGATATCGGAAGCGGTGAGCCGGCGAGTCTGGCCTTGCGCGGACATTGACGGTTACCTGCCGAATACCGGCACGCCGATCACGATCGGATGGAACGCATAGCCGAGGGCCAGAAACACGATGATGCCGACGATGACGACGAGCGCGTCGTTGATCCATCCCTCCGGCGCCTTGATCGCGCCGTCCTCGCCGCGGCGTTTGGCCGCGACACGGGCATAGCCGCCCCAGACGAGGAACGAGCCGAACAGGATCATTCCGCCGAGATCGCCGTTGATCAGCAGATGCGCCAACGCCCAGGTCTTGACGCTGTTGAGCAGGGGATGCTTGAGCCATGCCTTGACATGGCTCGGGATGAAAAAGGCGACGAGGAAAATCGACGCGAGCAGCATCAGGCCGATGGTGATGTGCCGCAGGAAGCCGGGCGGTGCCCAGACGGGGATCTCGCCTTCCGCGCGATATTGAGCAAAGCCGTAGACGATCAGCACGAGGCCGACCACCGCGACCAGCGCGAACAACGCCCGGTAGGGGCCGCGCCCGATCCGGCCGATCAGCCGGTCGCGTGCCGCGCGGCGCGCCGCAAAGCCGTGGCCGCCGAGGAAAATTGCCAAGCCGAGGATGAGGATCGCAAGGCCCATGACCGTCCGCCGAGCGCAATTGCCGTCGTCATCGCGCCGCAGTAGAGGATCGCGGCCGCCAATGCAAGTCGCCCAACCCGTAGGACATGCGCGATGGCCGGGATGCCCCAATTCGTCGTCGAACCGGAGCGCAAAACCAAGGTGATCGGTGCCTACGACGTGGTGGTGCTCGGCGGCGGCCCCGCCGGCATCGCCGCGGCAGCAGCCGCGGGTCGGCTCGGACGCACCGTCCTGCTGGTCGAGCGCTACGGCTTTCTCGGCGGCATGGGCACCGCCGCGGGAGTGACGAATTTCTGCGGATTGCACGCCAATGTGCACGGCGAGATCAGACAGGTGGTGCACGGCGTCGCCGATGAACTGCTCGCGCGGATTGCGCGCCTCGGCGGACTCAACGCGCCGCATCTCGTCCTGGGCAAGACCATGGCCCAGGCCTATGACACCGCCGCCTACAAATGCGCCGCCGACGAATTGCTCCTCGCACGAGGCGTCGCCATACTCTTCCACGCGCTGGCGACCGGCGTCGCGATGGACACGCCGGAACGCATCGGCGCGCTGCTGATCGAGACCAAGTCCGGGCGCGCCGCCGTGCGCGGCCGCATCTTTATCGATTGCTCGGGCGACGGCGATCTCGCCGCCTTCGCCGGCGCCGCCTTCGAGCAGGGCGATGCGGCCGGCGACACGCTTTATCCGACCATGATGTTCCGCCTCGCCGGCGTCGATCCGCATCGGGCGGGCGACGCATGGCGCACCATTCCGGCATTGATGCAGGAAGCCGAAAAGCGCGGCGCCAGATTTCCGCGCAAGGGCGCCATCGTTCGGCCGCAGAAGCACCCCGGCGAATGGCGCGTCAATGTCACGCAGGTGAGGAACGCGGACGGCCGCGCGGTCAACGGCACGAACGCCGCCGAACTGAGCGCGGGCGAGATCGAGGGTCGCCGGCAGGCGCTTGCCTTCTTCGAGTTCTTGCGCCGGAACGTGCCGGGATTTGCCGATGCCTATATCGTCGACATCCCGCCGCAACTCGGCATTCGCGAGACGCGGCGCATCGTCGGCAGGTACCAGCTCACCGCCGACGATGTCGTCACCTGCGCGAGCTTCGCGGACACGATCGGCGTCAACGCCTGGCCGATCGAGAACCACGTCGCCGGCGACGTCATCTGGCGCTGGCCCGACATCCCGCTGGTCCGCGGATTCAACCACCTGCCCTATCGCATGCTGGTGCCGCGCGGATTCGACAATCTGCTGGTCGCGGGCCGCTGCGCGTCGATGACGCACGAGGGCCAATCGGCGGCACGCGTCTCCGGAAGCTGCTTCGTGATGGGCCAGGCCGCCGGAACGGCCGCGCATCTTTCGCTTGTCGACGGCAAAGCCTGCGGCGATATTGCGGTCGACCGGCTGCAGGCCCTGCTCGAAAGCGACGGCGCCTATCTTGGGCGCGACGTGGAGTAGCGCGAATGAAGACCAAACTGATTGCGTGCATGCTGCTCGTGCCGTTCCTGTTCGCGGCCGGCACGCCGACGCGGGCGGAGGAATGGCCGCCCAAGACGGTTCACATCTATGTGCCGTTCGGTGCCGGTTCCACGCCCGACACGGTGGCGCGGCTGATCGCCGACCAGTGGCAGCGGAACTATCCCGGCAGCGCCTTTGTCGTGGAAAACAAGCCGGGCGCCAGCGGCAATCTCGGCACCGATGCGGTGGCCAAGGCGGCGCCGGACGGATCGACGATCGGCATCAGCATCGGCGGTCCGCTGGCGATAAATACGCTGCTGTTCTCGAAGCTGCCCTATGACCCGCGCAAGGACATCGCGCCGATCAGCCAGCTCGTGACGCAACCGAGCGTGCTTGCCGTGGCGCCCTCGCTTGGCGTCGACAGCGTGGCCGCCCTGATCAGGCTGCTCAAGGACAACCCCGGCAGGTACAATTTCGCCTCGATCGGCAACGGCTCGCTGTCGCATCTGGCCATGGAGGCGCTGGCGCTCAAATCGGGCACGAAGATCGTGCACGTGCCCTACAACAGCTCGCCGCAGGCGATGCTCGCCGTGATCCGCGGCGACGCGCAGATGGCATGCCTGCCCGCCATTTCCGTGGTGCCTCTGGCCAAGGAAGGCAAGGTCAGGATCCTCGCGGTATCGACGGCAAAACGGTCACCCTTCCTGCCCGACGTTCCGACGCTCAAGGAAAGCGGCATCGACGTGGATGCCGACGCCTGGATGGGCCTCATTGGCCCCGGCGCACTGCCCGGGCCGATCGTGGCGCGGATCAACCGGGACGTCGTCGACATTATCAGGCGACCCGCGTTGCGCGAGAAGCTCGCAGCGCAGCTCATGGAGCCGGTCGGCTCCTCGCCCGAAGATTTCCGCGCCCGCATCGATGCGGAGATCACCCGCTGGGCACCGGTGATCAAGGCGGCCAATGTCAAGGTGAATTGACGGCGGCGCCTGCCCGCGGCCGACCGTGTGGTCCGCGACCGCGGCCTCTCACGCCGCGCGCCTGACGTCCTTCATGTCGGCGAAGGCAATGGCGGGAGCGCGCTCGCGCGCATAGTCGAGGATGAACTGGTTGCGAGCCATGAAGACCTTATCCCCGTCGAGATCCTCCGCGCAGCTCGAATAATTGGCCTGCACGAAACGCGCGAGCGCCTCCGCATCGCCGCTTGTGATCCATCGCGCAAGCTGGAATTCCGGCTGCTCGTAGCTGATCGAAAGCCCGTATTCCTCGGCAAGCCGGCGCTGCAGCACGTCGAGCTGAAGCGCCCCGACCACGCCGACCAATGCCGGCGCGCCGTCGAGCGGGCGGAATACCTGCACGACACCCTCTTCCGCCATCTGTTGCAGGGCTTCCTTCAATTTCTTCGCTTTCATCGGATCGCCGAGTCGCACGCGGCGCAGGATTTCCGGGGCAAAATTCGGCACGCCAAGAAACGCAAGATCCTCGCCTTCGGTCAGCGTATCGCCGATGCGCAGCGCCCCGTGATTGGGAATGCCGACGACGTCGCCGGCATAGGCCTCATCCGCCAGGCTGCGATCCTGCGCAAAGAAGAACTGCGGCGTCGAAAGCGTGATCGACTTGCCGGTGCGGGCAAGTCGGACTTTCATGCCGCGGGTGAGCCTTCCCGAGCACAGGCGAACAAATGCCATGCGATCGCGGTGGTTGGGATCCATATTGGCCTGGATCTTGAAAACGAATGCGGTGAGAGCCGGTTCATGCGCATGAACCTCGCGCAGATTTGCACGCTGTGCGCGCGGCGGCGGCGCCACCGCGACCAGGGCATCAAGCAGATCCTTGACGCCGAAATTCTTCAGCGCCGACCCGAAATAGACCGGCGTGAGGTGACCCTCACGGAACGCCTGGAAGTCAAAAGCGCGGCACGCCGATTTTGCCAGCGCGATCTCCTCGGCGATCGCCTCGACCGGCAGCGTCGGATGCATGCGCAGGAGAGCGGCGGGATCGAAGGGCCCGCACGACGCGGTCGTGTCGCCCTCGGCGAGGAGCCGCATGGTTCCGCCTGCGAGATCGCAGGTCCCGGCGAAATCCCGACCCCTGCCGATCGGCCAGGTCATCGGCGCCGCATCGAGGGCGAGCGTTTTCTCGATCTCATCGAGCAACGCAAAGGGATCACGGCTCTCGCGGTCGAGCTTGTTGATGAACGTCACGATCGGGATATCGCGTAGGCGGCATACCTCGAACAGCTTGCGCGTACGCGCCTCGATGCCCTTGGCCGCATCGATGACCATGACCGCCGAATCGACCGCGGTCAGCGTGCGGTAGGTGTCCTCCGAGAAATCCTCATGGCCGGGCGTGTCAAGCAGATTGAACACGCAGCCGGCATAGTCGAAGGTCATCACCGAGGTCACCACCGAAATGCCGCGTTCGCGTTCGATCGCCATCCAGTCGGAACGCGTGGCGCGCCGATCCCGTTTGGCCCTCACCTGGCCGGCGAGAGCAATGGCGCCGCCGAACAGCAGGAGCTTCTCGGTCAGCGTCGTCTTACCGGCATCGGGATGGGAGATGATCGCAAATGTCCGTCGTCGCTCGACCTCGGCGGCGAGCGGCGTGCCGGACGAGGAAGGCACGGCAACGAACGGCTTGTTCATGGCGCGCCATCTGGCAGGGAAATTCCTTCGGATCAAGGGGCGGCGGACGACACGCCATTCGGCGCGGCATCGACCGCCGGCGCCTTTGTTAACCTCCCTTCCACTCCGATGAGGAGACGCGCGCGGCCGAGCCGGCGGGATGCGCCCACGCTCACCGCAGCGCGGCGCGATAGTCCTCGGGCTTGAAGCCGACCAGCAGTTCGCCGCCGGGACGCTCCAGCACCGGGCGCTTGATCAGCGACGGATGCGCCAGCATCAGCGCAATGGCCTTGCTCTCGGTGAGGTTCCGTTTTTTCTCGTCCGGCAATTTCCGGTAGGTCGTGCCGGCGCGATTGAGCAGGGTTTCCCAACCGACTTTCCTCACCCAGCTTTCCAGCTTGTCGCGCGCGATGCCGGCGAGCTTGTAGTCGTGAAACACATAGGCAATGCCCGTCTTGTCGAGCCAGGCGCGGGCCTTCCTGGTGGTGTCACAGTTCTTGATGCCGTAGATCGTGACGGGCATGGCCGGACCCCTCGATCGAAGCGGCCCAGAGAAGCAGAAACCGGACGATCGCGACAAGCCCGGCCGGCGCATGACGCGCAGGTCCATGCCGAGGCGGCACGGCGACGGCGCGCTCGCCGTTCACGCCTTGCCCGCGAACAGGCGCAGCCACGGCGGCGCGTGGAAGGCACACATCAAGAGATACATCGCCGTCATGCCGAGCATCGGCGATGAGCCTTGCATCGCCGTGCAGAGCATGTCCGCCGGCCGGCCGGAGAGGGCGGAGCACAGCGCCATGACGGCAAAGCTCGGGGCGGCCGCCAGGGAGAGCCAGAAAGCGAGCCCGGAGGCGGCGGCGCGCGGACTGCGCGCGCGGCCGCCGCCAAGACGGTCCGCCGCCGCCGTCGGCAGGTCAGTCATGTCCGTACTCGTCGTGACGACGCCACCAGATCCCCTGCTCGTTGCGACCTTTCGGCGCGCGGTCGAGCCACTGATAGGCGCCCCAGAGCGCGTCGAGCCCGCGCGCATAGGTCGAATAGGTGTGGTAGACCACGCCGGCCTCGAGCGCGAAGGCGCTCATGCCCGGCCGCTCGCGCAGGAAGGTCGCCGGATCGGTGCCGCAGGAAGCGGCACAGGGCGCGACCGGACCGCTGCCGCGTTCGCGCAGCGGCGTTTCGTGCCGGTAGTTGTAGTCGATACCCTCGTCGCGCTGCTGGCGTTCGCTGAATCCGACTGCGAAATCGGAGTTGAAGTCGCTGCCGTGCGACGACGCCCAGGGGAACGTCCAGCCCATGCGGCGCTTGTAGGCGACGAGCTTCGCCAGCGGCGCGCGCGACACCGCCATCAGCGTCACGTCGTGGTGGGCGAGATGGATCGCAAAACCGTTGAACCCATCGGCGATCATCGAGCAGGCCGGACAGCCGGCCGCATAGTCGGGACCGAACATGAAGTGATAGACGAGAAGCTGCGAGCGCCCGTCGAACAGATCCTTCAACGTCCTGCTGCCGGCCTCGGTGTCGAACCGGTAGTCCTTGTCGACGCGGACCCAGGGCAAGGCCTGGCGCAACCGCGCCACCTCGTCGCTTCGGCGCGTCAGATCCTTCTCCGCGGCCAAAAGGTCCAGCCGCGCCTCCAGCCACCGGTCGCGCGTCGCGATCGCACGTGCGGTCATTTTGCTCCTCCTTTCGCGGTCCCGGTTCACGGTCGCAGTCTGCACCGGTTTGCCGGGTGGTGATCGTGGGATAGAGTTACCGCCGGCCCGCCGGGGCCGGGAGTGACAAGTGTGTCGGGATTTGGATGGACCCGCTCATCACCTCCGCGGCGCGCGCGCTTTCCACGGGAAAGCCGCTCGATGCGCTGAATTGCATCGCCTTACGCGACGACCCGGCGGCACTGGCGCTGCGCGGCATCGCCATGGCGCAGCTCGGCGATCTTGCCCGCGCCAAAACGCTGCTGCGACGGGCGGCCCGCGCGTTCGGCCCGCGCGAGGTGACCGCGCGTGCGCGGTGCGCCGTCGCTGCAGCCGAAATCGCGCTCGTCTCGCGCGATCTCACCTGGCCGGCCAAGGCGCTCGCGGCGGCCGGTAGCGCGCTCGAGCGGCACGGCGATCGCGCCAACGCCGCGCACGCGCGCTACCTCAGGGCGCGCTGCCTGCTCCTGCTCGGCCGGATCGATGCGGCCGAGCGCCTGCTCGCGCGCTTCGATCCACGGCCGTTGCCGCCGGCGTCGCGGGCGGCCCACGCGCTGCTCGTCGCCGGCATCGCCATGCGGCGCCTGCGGATCGAGAAGGCGCGGGCCGCGCTGCGCGAGGCCGAGCGCGCCGGCCGGCAGGCCGGCATCGTGCCGCTACTTACCGAGATCGAGAACGCGGCGCTAATGCTCGACAAGCCGGCGGCGCGGCTGATCGCCGCCGGCGCCGAGCGGCCCGTGAAGCCCGATGAAATCGAAACATTGCTGGCATCGCGAGCGCTCGTCGTCGATGCGTGTCGCCGCGTCGTCTGCCACGCCGGCAAGGCGATCTCGCTGAAGCGGCGTCCGGTGCTGTTCGCGCTCGCCCGCGTCCTCGCCGAAGCCTGGCCCGGTGACGTGGCGCGGGCCGCGCTGCTCGCGCGCGCGTTCCGCGCCAAGCATGCCGACGACTCGCACCGCGCGCGGCTGCGCGTGGAGATCGGTCGCTTGCGCAAGGCGCTCGGCGCGCTCGCCGGCATCGAGGCGACCGCGGCCGGCTTTGTGCTGGTGCCGCGCCGCGCCTTCGAGATCGCCGTGCTCGCCCCGGCGACGGAAGAATCGCATGCCACCGTCCTTGCCCTGCTCGCCGACGGGGAAACCTGGTCGACGTCGGCGCTGGCGCTCGCCCTCGGCGCCAGCCAGCGCACGGTGCAGCGCGCGCTCGAGGAGCTCGCCGCGGACGGCAGGGCGCAGGCGGTCGGCCGCGGCCGCGCGCGACGTTGGATGGCGCCGCCGGTGCCCGGTTTCCCGACAAGCTTGTTACTCCCGACCGCGCTGCCCGCAGGCTAAAGTGAATCCACGCCGCCAACCGCAGCGGCGGCGGCAAGCCCATGAAACGCACAGCAGCAACCATCATTCGCGAATATGGTCCCTTCCCCGGCGTGACCAATGTGGCCGGGGTCAGCTATGACGGCACCCATGTGTGGGTGGCGACCGGCGACAAGCTCAACGCGATGAATCCGGAGAGCGGAAAAATGGTGCGTGCGCTGGATGTCCCCGCGCATGCCGGCACCGCGTTCGACGGACGACATCTTTATCAAATCTCCGGCGATCGCATCCAAAAGATCGACCCCGACACCGGCCGCGTGCTCGCGACCATACCGGCACCCGAGGGCGGCGCCTCCGGCCTGGCCTGGGCGGAAGGCAGTCTTTGGGTCGGGCATTACAGAAAGCGCAAGATTCATCAGCTCGATCCCAGCACCGGCGCGATCCTTCGCACTCTTGAGTCGAACCGCTTCGTGACCGGCGTCACCTGGGTGGACGGCGAGCTGTGGCACGGTACCTGGGAAGAGGAGCAGAGCGAAATCCGGCGCATCGACCCGCGGACCGGCGAGGTGCTCGAGCAACTCGACATGCCGGCGGGCATCGCCGTGTCGGGATTGGAATCGAACGGTAGCGACACGTTCTTCTGCGGCGGCGCGGGCAGCGGCAAGCTGCGCGCAGTGAGGCGGCCGAGGCGCCGCGCCCCTTCTGCGCCCGCGTCTCGCTGACGTGCCGTCGCGGATTTCCGAACCTCGGCATATCGCCGCCCGGTCGGTCGCCGGCAACGGGCACGCGCGGCGGTCTCGCGATCCCGCACTCGATCGCGTCCCGCGGCAAGAACCCGCCGCCGTCAAGGATCAGACGCCGCCCGCGGCGCAGCCGGAGCTGTGCCGAAGGCAGGGCGTCGCGGAAAGATCGAACGACCGCGCGCATCCCCGAGCTTGCACTCGGCTGCCCCGATCGCGGAGATCGACGGCCGCGCCGCCGCGTCTGTCGCCCGCGCGCCGGCGGCCTGCGGAGCCGGCGCCGCCCCCGAGCGAAGTCCGACCACGTGCCATCGCCGCCCTCGCGGCGGAGACCCCGCCGCAGCGCCGGCATTCGCGTTCACCGTCGACCGCGCCGCGA
>JADGGK010000188.1 GCA_019689975.1 Pseudolabrys sp. | reverse complement strand
TCGGCGCAGGTGGGTTTCACCGAGGGCGGCAACAACTGGATCGGATACGTCATCCACCATGCGCCGGGGCCGATGCTCGCAGTGCAGCCGACGGTCGAGCTTGCCAAGCGTTTCTCGCGCCAGCGCATCGATCCGCTGATTGCCGAGAGCCCGAGCCTGCGCGAGCGGGTCAAGCCCGCCCGCGCCCGCGATGCCGGCAACACGGTGCTCTCGAAGGAGTTCCCGGCCGGGCTCCTCGTCATCACTGGCGCCAACAGCGCCGTCGGCCTGCGCTCGATGCCGGCGCGGTATCTCTTCCTCGACGAGGTGGATGCCTATCCGCCCTCGGCCGACGAGGAAGGCGACCCGGTCGCGCTCGCGGAAGCCCGCACGCGGACCTTCTCGTGGCGTTCCAAGGTGCTCATCGGCTCGACGCCGACGATCCATGGGATCTCGCGGATCGAGCGCGAGTATGAGGCCTCCGATCAGCGGCGCTACTTCGTGCCGTGTCCCCGCTGCGGGGCCATGCAGTGGCTCAAGTTCGAGCGGCTGCGCTGGGAGCAGGGCAAGCCCGAGACGGCCCATTACCTCTGTGAAGCGTGCGAGGGGCGGATCGAGGAACACCACAAGACAGCCATGCTCGCGGCCGGCGCGTGGCGCTCCACCGCCGTGCCGCAGGATCCAGGCACGATCGGCTTCCACATCTCGGCGCTCTATTCACCGGTCGGCTGGCTGTCCTGGGCGGATATCGCCCGGCTGTGGGAAGCGGCCAGCACCGACGAGGCCAAGCGCAGCTTCAAGAACGGCGTACTGGGCGAGACCTGGGTCGAGACCGGTGAGGCGCCCGACTGGCAGCGCCTCTATGAGCGGCGCGAGACCTGGCCGCTCGGGACCGTCCCGGACGGCGGCCTGTTCCTGACGGCGGGCGCCGACGTCCAGAAGGACCGCATCGAGGTCTCGGTCTGGGCCTGGGGCCGGGGCCTCGAGAGCTGGCTCGTCGACCATCTCGTCATTGATGGCGGGCCCGAGCGCGCCGAAGCCTGGGCGAGGCTATCGGCGCTCCTCAATCGCACCTGGCCGCATGCGCGGGGGGCCCGGCTCGGCCTTGCCAAGCTCGGCATCGACACCGGCTACGAGGCACCGGCGGTCTATGCCTGGGCCCGCGCCCACGGCTTCGCCCAGGTGGCGGCCGTCAAGGGCGTCGAGGGCTTCAACCGGGCGGCACCCGTGACGGGTCCGAGCTATGTCGACGTCACCGAAGGCGGCCGGAAGCTGCGCCGTGGCGCGCGGCTGTGGACCGTCGCGGTTGCCACTTTCAAGAGCGAGACCTACCGCTTCTTGCGCCTTGCCGCACCGACCGATGAGGAGCTTGCCGCGGGCGCGACCTTCCCGGCGGGCTACGTGCATCTGCCGCGTGGCGTCGAGGCCGAATGGGTCAAGCAGCTCGTTGCCGAGCAGCTCGTCACCGTCAAGACCAAGCGCGGCTTTGCCCGTCTCGAATGGCAGAAGCTGCGTGAGCGCAACGAGGCGCTCGACTGCCGCGTCTATGCCCGCGCCGCCGCCTGGATTGCGGGGGCCGATCGCTGGACGGAAGCCATGTGGCGCGATCTGGAGAGGCAAGTGGGCGCGGCCGCGGACAGCGATGAGGGCCGGAACTCACAGGATGCGCCCGATGGGGCCTCCGATGCGCAAGCAAGACCGGTCGCCGGCGTGGTCCGACGCGGGTCCAAGCGCCACGGCCGACGCGTGTTTCGGTCGAGCTACCTGAGCTGAGTCCCCATGACCCTCGAAGAGTTGATCGCGCAGCGCGAGGCACTGCTGGCCGCGCGGTTCCGCGGCGTGCGCACGGTCGAGGTGGACGGACGCCGCGTGACCTATGCGTCCGACGCCGAGATGGCGGCCGCCATCACGGATCTGGAGCGCCGGATCGCCGCGGTTCAGGAGGGTGGCCGCAAGCGCCGCATCCTCACATCGGCCTCGAAGGGTCTTTGAGTGCTCGCCGCCCTCAAAGCCTTCCGCCGCCGAGTCGGGGCGTTCATCGGCGGGTTCGAGGCGGGCCTGGCGAACCGGCGCCTCAAGGGTTTCCAGCCGAGCCGGGCGCATCTCAATACGCTGATCGCGGCAGCGGGCCCCGACATCACCGCACGCGCCCGCTGGCTCGTGCGCAACAACGGTTATGCGGCGAACGCCATCGAGAGCTGGGCCGG
>JADGGK010000187.1 GCA_019689975.1 Pseudolabrys sp. | reverse complement strand
CCCGGCTGGCCATACCGGCCGCCGCCAAAAGCACGATCCGCGCCCGCTGCCGCAGCCGGTATTCCGTCTTGGTCGAGCGCGCCAAGCTTTCCAGCTCCGTGCGCTCCGCTTCCGTCAATCTGATCGGGGTCGCTTCAGGGATGCCGCTCATGCATCCTTGAATCACGACTCACAGTTCAAGAATAGTGGGTACTAGTGACACCGGCATCAGGTCGGAGACGGCCAGGGCGGCGTCGGGCCGCGCGGGCGCGTCGAGCGGGAGGAGGCCCTTGCCGCTGGTGCGGCCGCGATGTGTCGGCCGCGGACGCCTTCGCCGGCAGCTATCGCCTTACGGCGTTACCCGCGGCGGCCGCGCATCCGCCCATTCCTCTTCGCCAAGAACAAAGGGGCGGCGACGTCGCAATCGCGGTCGTCGGCGCTCATTTGTCGGGCATGCCGCTTAACGGTGAGCTGCAGATTCTCGGCGCAAAGCTTACCGAGCGCACCGCCACAAGTCCGGACTACAAGCTGTTCGCCTTGGCCGGCGCTGCGCACCGGCCAGGACTGCTCCGCGTCGCCGACGGAACGGGCACTGCCATCGAAGCTGAAATCTGGACGATGTCCTTCGAGTCCTTTGGACGTTTCATCGCCGCCATTCCCGCTCCGCTGTCGATCGGAACCGTCAGACTGGCGGACGGCCGCCCGGTCAAAGGATTCCTGGTCGAGGCCGCCGCGACGACGGACGCGCTCGATATCTCGAATTTAGGCGGCTGGCGCACATTCGTCACGCGCGCAGGGGTCGATCAAGCCGCCTCGTGACGACAGCGCCGCCTTGGCACGCCATTTGCAAATCCGAGTTTAATCAACAGGGAGCGTTACAAATGATCCGCCGTCGCGAATTCCTGATTGGGGCTGGAGCTGCGATTGCCGTCCCCTCCATCCTCCGCGCCCAGAATGTCACCGTCATCAAGATGGGCGCGCTGAAGCTCATCCATTCCATCGCGCCATATTTCTACGAGAAATTCACGCCCGCGGGATACA
This sequence comes from Pseudolabrys sp., assembly GCA_019689975.1. GTDB lineage: Bacteria > Pseudomonadota > Alphaproteobacteria > Rhizobiales > Xanthobacteraceae > Pseudolabrys. The sequence continues at coordinate 1,203 of JADGGK010000187.1, read as the reverse complement.
AAGTCGAGGTGATTCCGTTTGAAAGCCCGACTGAAGGAAAGAACGCAGTCATCACCAAGAGCGTCGATTTCGGCATGTTCGGCATCGCCGCGGCGACGCTCGGCGCATCCGCTGGCGAGCCGATCGTCGTGATCGCGAGCGCGTGCAATCGCGGCATGGCCGTCGTCGCCAGGAAAGACTCGCCGATCTCCTCAATCAAGGACCTCAAGGGCAAGCGAGTCGCGATCTGGCCGGGATCCACGCAGGAGGTGTTCATCCTCGAACGCCTGCGCATGGAAGGGATGTCAGTGAAGGACATCACGCCGGTGCGTGTGTCGTTCAGCGAAATGCATATCGCGCTCGCGCGCGGCGACGTCGATGCCTACGTCGGCGCCGAACCCGCGCCGGGCGTCAGCCTTGCATCGGGCGTCGGCAAGATCGTCGAATATCCTTACGGCACCGCGATGGGGTCGCTGAACATGATCTTCGGCGCGCACCGTGACATGCTGGCGAAAAATCCAACACTCACCGAAGTTATTCTCAACATCCATCGTCAAGCGTCAGAATTTGCCATGAAGAATTCCGAGGAGATGGTCAAGATGGCCGTCGCCAAGCTCGGGCAGAAAAAGGAGGCGATCGAAAAATCCGTGCCGAACGTCGAACTGACTTGGAAATTCGGCGCCAAGGAAATCGAACAGGCGAAAACCTACGCGCAGCATATGCTCGAATTGAAGCAGATTCGGCAGCTACCGGATTTCTCCTCGTTCTTCGATACCCGCTTCGTCGAGAAGATGGAGAAGCAGGCGTGACCACGGTCGCCGAAACAGTCGCGCCCCCAAGCGCCTCCGCGAAGCCGGCCGCGAGGCCCGTTTCGCGCGGGAACTTGTTTTGGACGCGCCTGCGTGACTCGCTGCTCCCGGTCCTGGTGCCGGTGGCGGCACTCGTCATCTGGCACGTTTCGATTTACGGCCGACAGTTCAACCTCATTCCACCGCCAAGCGACGTCGCGCTTGCCCTCTACGATCTTGCATTCGGCGGCGTCTATGAGGATACGTTCAGCCAAACTCTTCGCTGAAGCAGGGCGAGGCGTTCCTGCAGGCCGTGCGCCTTGTCTGGCCGGCGCCGGCGCTCGAACGTGTCCCCGGAGCGCTTGCGGGAGAGGTCGCATTTCCCGTCGCCGTCGGCGTTGCCGCGGCCGCGCATGATGTCGGACTCACGAGCACG
>JADGGK010000186.1 GCA_019689975.1 Pseudolabrys sp. | reverse complement strand
GGGCGCGAGGTGTCGGAATAAAGGCTCGCCCAGGCCTCCTCGTCGATCTCGGCCTTCAAGGTGGTCTTCAGCGCCTTGTAGGGATCGTTGGTGCCGAGGAAGTAGGCGTGGCGCACGAAGAAGCTCTCCTCGTTGTAGTCGGTGTCGATCATCCACAGCGCGATGCCGTCGGGCCCCTCCGATACAACCTCGCCGGTTTGCGGCTTGAACACATCAACGCCCTTGATGCGCACACGGATCATGCCGTCACCCAAGTCTTCGATCTCGATGTCCGGCTCCCCGAAGATGACGAACAGATTGCCCGAGGCCGTTGCCTTGAGGTCGCCGCCCATGTGCAGGTCCGGGTTCATGCGGGCTTTGAGCACCGGCACCCGGCCGAGCTTGTCGAACTCGGCGGAATGGGCGTCGTAGTTGAAGGCGCAGGCGATCAGCACGTCGAAGCCGGCGTCCCCCGCCTCGCGCGCGGCAGCGGCAAGATCGGGGCGGGAAACCGTGCCGAACTCCGGCCCGATGAAAATGCCGGCCCGGCGCTCCTTGTCGCCCTCCATGTACTTGCCCTCGGCGCAGATATAATGGCCCGGCCAGCCGGTAAGGCTCGTGAAGGTGATGCGGTCCTCCTTGTGCGCCTGCTGCACGCCGGCGACTTTCAGGTTTTCGAGGATCATCTGCGCGAATTCGGTGGTCGCCTCGTCGCGGTCGGGCGCGGCGCGCTTGCCTTCGGCGGCCTTCAGAATGTCGATCAGCTCGTCGTCCCAGTCGACCGCGAGCGTGCGATGCGGCGAGAGGCTCTCGACCGTGAAGGGCCCCGCGACGCGGACCTTGGAATTGTCCACATAGGGCTTGTCGTAGAGGTATTCGAATTCGGCGTGCGCGGCGATCGAGGCGTCGATCTCCTTCTGCCGCGCGATGCGCGCCTCCCAGAAGGCGGCGAGCGGCGCCTGCGCGGCCTGCGGCCAGTCCTTCGGCGCTTCGCGCGGCACCTCCCAATCGAGCAACGCGCCCGCCGGCGCCTCCTCGCCCGAGGGCAGCTTCACCGTGCCGCTCTTGCGGAAGTCGATCGCCTGTCCCGCGCGGCCGCCGGCCGTCACCTTGAAGGGCGTGGCGTGGCCCTTGAGCGCGGCGTTGAGCGCGTCGAGAGCTGCCTGCACCTTCGGCTGCCACTTCTCCCAGATGACGTCGATCTCGGCATTGTTGGCGATGGATTTGAGCGTGATGTGCGGCACACGCTCATAGACGAAGCCCAAGCGGATGTCGCCATGGGTTGGGCGCTCCTTCGGCGGGGTGCGGGTGATTTCCGCTTCCTTGTGCAGGCCCTCGGGGCTATCGGCGAGGATGTAATAGGGATAGCGCGCGCCCATGAGCCGCGAGCGGGCAAGCGCAATGGCGACGCGGCTCGTATCGATGGTGATCCAACGCCGGCCCCACTGCTCGGCGACATAGGCGGTGGTGCCCGAGCCGCAGGTGGGATCGAGCACAAGGTCACCGGGGTCTGTGGTCATGAGGATGCAGCGTTCAACCGTCTTTGATCCTGTCTGCACTACGTATATCTTCTCGTCAGTGAAGTTACCGGTGCCAGTATCGGTCCAAATGTTCGCAAAGGGCTGGACGCCAAAGTCGCCGTGGTATCGGCGGTAGCGGAAGCTACTCTCGGCCACGTGAACTCGTTCAGCACGCAGCAATCGATGCAAGCCGACCGGGTAGTTGGCCTTCCAATGGGAGTTCTTCTGATAAGGATCGTAATAGACTCCCCGATACGAGAGTGGTTGTGGTTCCGACGCTCGGCCCTGAGAAATCAGGTTGTCAGGGTTATAGACGCGGGCACCTTCGGGAATCTGCGATCGCCCATCTTTCTCGGACGCACTAACACTTCGGTAGGAAAAGTCGCTTTCGATTAGCCAAGTCGCGTTACCTTTTCCGAGTTCGTAGTTCTTTTCGCGGTACAGCGGACGAGATTTCAGTTCGCTTTTGTCCCGCGCGTACCAAAGTATGTAGTCGGACACATTAGAGATAGCGGCAGCCGAAAAGCCATAAGTCTTCTGTACTACAAGTTCGCTTACGAGATTCGCTTCGCCAAAAACCTCATCCATCAGCGCCCGCACGCGATGCACGTTCTCGTCGCCGATCTGCACGAAGATCGAGCCCGACTCGTGCAGAAGCTCGCGCGCGACGGTCAGCCGGTCGCGCAGGTAGGTCAGGTAGGAATGGATGCCGTCGCGCCAGGTGTCGCGGAAGGCGCGCACCTG
>JADGGK010000017.1 GCA_019689975.1 Pseudolabrys sp. | reverse complement strand
GGGAATGCCGTGCCACAATGACCGCGCGCCGTGTCTTTGGCACGGGCAGTGTCTGGATTGCTTCGTCGCCGCTGGCGCGGCTCCTCGCAATGACGGCGGTGAGTCACCTTGCCCCTTCGCGGCTCCTCGCAATGACGGCGGAGGCATCGCCTCGCAATGACGACTCGCGCTATGCCGCCGCGCGGCCGCGAAGCGGCGATGTCGGCTGCGCATGCGCGGCAAGCCAGTCGCGCGCGGCGCGCTGGGCGCGGCCGATCTCCGCATCGCTCATGAGTTCGGCGATCTCGCGGCGCAGCCGCGCCGCCTGCGCGTGCCCGCGCAGCGCGGCGATGTTGAACCACTTGTGCGCCTCGACGAGATCGACCGGAACGCCGGCGCCGGCCGAATGGATCATGCCGCGCGCGAAGCAGGCGGACGCATCGAATGCCTCGACTTCCGCACGCGCCGCCAAGTCAATGTCAGCCATGAGCAGGCCTCCCCTTGTTATGCGCGCCCGCGGTCCGCATCGGCGCCGCGGCGCATCCCCGTTCGCCGGGCGACGGCGTGCCGCCCGACGCGCGCGATCATGCAAGGGAAAATTTGAATGGCGGTTTAAGCGACGCGATGAATCGACGGTGAACGGCGGCGCCGCGGTGAGAAATCGCTAACCGCGCGCGTTGGGCGCGCGATAACCACTTTCGCGCAATGCCGCGCCGCGGCCGATCAGCTTGCCCGCGCGCGCTGACCGAACAGCACCGCCTGCACCTTGGGATCCTTCATGTCGATGCCTTCGCGCAGCTCGCGGCCGAGCGCCATGCCGCGCTGCACCGCCGGGCGCGCTTTCATCCGCTCGAGCCAGCGCTTGAGGTTGGGGAATTGCTCGATGTCCTGGCCCTGCCGCTGCCAGCCATTGACCCAGCCGACGAGCGCCATGTCGGCGATCGAATACCTGCCGGCGATGAAGTCGCGATCGCGCAGGCGGATGTTCATGACGCCGTAGAGCCGGTTGACCTCGTCGACGTAGCGCTTGATCGCATAGGGCAGCGTCTCGCGCGCGTAGTTGCGGAAATGATGCACCTGTCCCGCCATCGGACCGACGCCGCCCACCTGCCAGAACAGCCATTGCTCGACTTCCACGCGCGCGCGTTCCTCGCGCGGATAGAACTTGCCCGTCTTGCGCCCGAGATATTGCAGGATCGCGCCCGACTCGAAGATCGAGATCGGCCGGCCGCCGGGGCCGGCGGGATCGACGATCGCCGGAATGCGGTTGTTGGGCGAGATGGCGAGGAATTCGGGCTTGAACTGATCGCCCTTGGCGATGTTCACCGGGATCATGGTGTAAGGCAGGCCGCATTCCTCGAGCATGATCGAGATCTTGAAGCCGTTCGGCGTCGGCCAGTAGTAGAGCTCGATCGGCTTGACGCGCGCGCGCGTTCCTCGCCGCCGCGCCGTCCGGCTCGATGCCGCCGCTGATGGGGATTTCCGCTTCGCGCCGCGCGTCATTCGTCCTGTTCCCTTCCGCAACCCGGGCCCGAGAAACTCCGCGTGTCTTAAGCGGCATCGGCGCGCTCGGCAATCGGCGCCGGCTTCGCGCGGCTCGCCGCGCGGCACTTCGTCATTTGCGCGATCTCTGGACGATACGCAGCTTCCGGTTGTATCCTGCCCCGGGCGATGAAGAGCCGGCGCCGTCGGCTCTTGACCGCACGACCGAGACGGAAACCGAGACCGAAAGGGGAGGATCGCATGCGAAGACTGATTTCCGCGGGGCTAATCGCCGGCGGCCTGTTCGCGCTCATCTTGCCGGGGCCCGGCGCGCAGGCGCAGACCGATCAGGGCAAGCCGCAAACGCAGACGGCCGAGCGGGCGCCCTCGCCCGGGCAGCTTGCGGCGCGCGCGCGTCAGAAGAAATGTGCGGCCGAATGGAAAGCGCAGAAGGCCGCAGGCAAGATCGAGCGCGGCATGACCTGGCCGAAATATTGGAGCGCCTGCAACAAGCGGCTGAAGGCCGGAGGATGACAAGCCCGCGCGGCATGCGCGCCGCATGGCGACCGATCGCGTCATGAGCAACGCGCGACCGAACGCGAAGAGGGCGTCGGCGAGATCGGGAATTCCGCCGACGCCCTCTTTATCATCAGGAACCGGGACGCCTCACGCGGCCGCGTTGCCGCCGACCTCGAATAGCATGACGCGCGCCGGTCCCCGTGACGCAATCTTCGACACGTTGAGGCCGAAGATCAAGAAAATGACGTCAAAGATCAGAGCCGCTTCTTCCGGCCCTTCTTCTTCGCCATCTTCACTGCCTTCTTCCTACGTTTCGCCATTGCTGCCCTCCTAGCCATATCGATATGGCGGGTGTCGCATCAGTGCGTTCGCGAATCGAACCGCACTGCATTCCGTTTACTACAGCACAACAAAAAAAGCAGCGATCCGCTTAACGAAACGTGTATCGGCACGGTCGACACCTGCGCGCGATCGCGCGCAAGACGCTCGCTCGACGGCTTCGCAGCGCGCGCCCATGCGCGCCGCAGTCGCCGTCGTCGCGATCGGCGATCGCTCGCGAAAGTATCGATAAAACAAGTATTTTCGTCGTGCCCGACGAGGAGACGGCAAACCGCGTGCAAGGGCGCGAAGGGCTCCGTCTCGCATCGCGCGACGCGCATCCGTGCGCCGACGAATCGATGCCGCGCGACGGACAAATTTTTTGCACAGGCGGGCGGCGGAAGGGCCTTGCGACCTCCGCAACCGATCGAAAACGAGCGAATCAGCGCCAAGTGATTCGCCGATCGGACGCGCGGCGCGCCGGCAGGCGCTCGCGATTCGCGCGGCGGGGCGCGCGATCCCGCGCGCCGGTCAGAGGCCGAGCTTGCTCTTGAGCATGGCGTTGACGGCCTGCGGGCTCGCCTTGCCGCCCGATGCCTTCATCACCTGTCCGACGAACCAGCCGATCGCCTTGGGATTGCCGGCGACGTCGGCGACCTTGTCGGGATTGTCGGCGATGACGGCGTCGACCAGCGCCTCGATCGCCGCCGCATCGGTCATCTGCGTCATGCCGCGGGCGGCGACCAGGGCGCGCGGATCGCCGCCTTCGCTCCACAGGATGTCGAACAGATCCTTGGCGATCTTCCCTGAAATCGTGCCCTCGGCGATGAGATCGATGACCGCGCCGAGCTGCGCGGCATCGACGGGAGAGGAGGTTATGTCCTTGCCTTCGCGGTTGAGCCGGCCGAACAGCTCGTTGATCACCCAATTGGCCGCGCTCTTGGCGTCGCGTCCGCGCGCAACCGCCTCGAAATAGTCCGCGGTCGCGCGCTCGGCGACGAGGACGCTCGCGTCATAGGCGGAAAGGCCGTATTCGCGCATGAAGCGCGCCTTCTTTTCATCCGGCAGCTCGGGCAGCTCCGCCTTGAGCGCGTCGACGAAGGCCTGATCGAGTTCGAGCGGCAGCAGGTCCGGGTCCGGGAAATAGCGGTAATCATGCGCCTCCTCCTTGGTGCGCATCGAACGCGTCTCGCCGCGGAGGGGATCGAACAGGCGCGTCTCCTGTTCGACGCGGCCGCCCTCCTCGAGGAGATCGATCTGCCGCCGCGCCTCGTAGTCGATCGCCTGGCCGATGAAACGGATCGAGTTCATGTTCTTGATCTCGCAGCGCGTGCCCAGGGGCCCGCCCGGCCGGCGCACGGAGACGTTCACGTCGGCGCGCAAACTGCCCTTCTCCATGTCGCCGTCGCAGGTGCCGAGATAGCGCAGGATCGAGCGCAACTTGGCGAGGAAGGCCTTGGCCTGCTCGGCCGAACGCAGGTCCGGCTTGGTGACGATCTCCATCAGCGCGACGCCGGATCGGTTGAGGTCGACGCAGGAGAATGCCGGGTGCCGGTCATGCAGGCTCTTGCCGGCATCGTGCTCGAGGTGCAGCCGCTCGATGCCGATGCGGACGCTGTCGCCGCCGTCGACGTCGACGAGCACCTCGCCCTCGCCGACGATCGGCTGCTTGTACTGGCTGATCTGATAGCCGAGCGGCAAGTCGGGGTAGAAATAGTTCTTCCGGTCGAACACCGATCGCAGATTGATCCTGGCCTTGAGGCCAAGACCGGTGCGAACCGCCTGGCGGACGCATTCGAGGTTGACCACCGGCAGCATGCCCGGCATCGCCGCATCGAGCAGCGCGACATGGGCATTGGGCGCGCCGCCGAATTCGGTCGAGGCGCCGGAAAAGAGCTTGGCCTTGGACGTCACCTGGGCATGGACCTCCATGCCGATGACGACCTCCCAGTCGCCGGTCGCGCCCCGGATGAGGTTCCTGGGATTGGCGCCGATCGTGGTCACGCGTCGCGTCCTCCGTTCGCGGTTGCTTTGGAAGACATTTCACAACTTGCCCGCACGGCAAAGCCCGGCATGCGCACCGAGAAAGCGGCCCTGCCCGCGGCGCCGCCGCACCTGTGCCGGCAGCGGCCGATCGCGCGGTGGCAGGCCGAGCCCCGCGCCGGGCGCGCGAACCCTAAGGCCCTGCGCCGCGGCCGCGCGGCTTCGGCAACGGGTCGGGAACCGCGGCGCGGAGCCGGCGTTGGCTCAATGCCCTCGCCGCAAGAGCGAACGCGCCGTGACCGACTGCCCCATGACCGACTGCGCCATGACCGATGGCGCCATGACCGACCGCGGAGGGTTGCTGCGATGAAGAGTGGAACCGGCACGCTTGGACTCATTCTCGGCGGCATCGTCGCCCTCGCAGCCATGATCTTCATCCTCAGCGGCGGCGGCCTCGGCGGCAAGACGACCATATCGGGCGACGACGACCTGCCGCCGGTCGCCGGCGCCGACCCGAATTAAAGCCGGGTCGGATCGGGGGACACCCGCATCCCCTTTTTGAGACCTCCGGCAAGGGGCGCCGAGGCAATCGACGCTTTGCCGTGCCTTGCCGCGGGCAGGACGCGGAGCGCCGGCACGGCATTTCCCCCCTCGTCGCGAGGCGGCGCAAGCCCGCGCGGCGGGCAGGCCTGCGCCAGCCGGGCCGTCAATTCGGCTGCCGTCACCACCACCGCTCCGGCGCGAAATGCCCGGCCGCCTGTTCGATCACGTGGCCGAGCGAGAACAGCGTCGCCTCGTCGAAGGGACGGCCGATCAGCTGCAGACCGAGCGGAAGACCCCTTGCGTCGAGCCCCGCCGGCACCGCGAGGCCCGGCAGGCCGGCCATGTTCACGGTCACGGTAAAGACGTCGTTCAAATACATTTCGATCGGATCGGATCCGCTCTTCTCGCCGAGCGCGAAGGCGGCGGACGGCGTCGCCGGCGTGAGGATCGCGTCGATGCCGCGGGCGAAAACCTGCTCGAAATCCTGCTTGATCAAGGTGCGCACCTTCTGCGCGCGCAGGTAATAGGCGTCATAGTAACCGGCCGAGAGCACATAGGTGCCGATCATCACGCGCCGGCGCACTTCCCTGCCGAAGCCGGCGGCGCGCGTCGCCTCGTACATGGCGTTGATGTCGCCGCCCTCGACGCGCAGGCCGTAACGCACGCCGTCGTAGCGCGCGAGGTTGGACGAGGCCTCCGCGGGGCAGACGATGTAATAGGCCGGAAGCGCGTAGCGGGTGTGGGGAAGCGAGACCTCGACGAGCTCGGCGCCGGCATTCCGGAGCCATTCGCCGCCCTGCTGCCACAAAGTCTCGATCTCCGCCGGCATCCCGTCCAGGCGGTATTCCTTCGGCACGCCGATGCGCAGGCCCTTCACCGAGCGCCCGACCGCTTGCTCATAATCGGGTACCGGCAGATCGGCGCAGGTCGCGTCCTTCGGATCGGGGCCGGCCATGGAACGCAGCAGGATCGCCGCGTCGCGCACCGTGCGCGCGAACGGCCCGGCCTGATCGAGCGAGGACGCAAAGGCGACGATGCCCCAGCGCGAGCAGCGGCCGTAAGTCGGCTTCATGCCGACCGTGCCGGTCAAGGCGGCCGGCTGCCTGATCGATCCGCCGGTATCCGTGCCGGTCGCGCCGAGACAGAGGCGGGCGGCGACCGCCGCGGCCGAACCGCCGGAAGATCCCCCCGGCGTGAGCGGCGTATTGGCGCCGCGCGGCCGCCACGGCGAGATCACGCTGCCGAAGCAGGAGGTCTCGTTCGACGAGCCCATGGCGAATTCGTCGCAATTGGTCTTGCCGATGAGCACGGCGCCGTCACGCCACAGATTGGCGGTCACCGTCGACTCGTAGGTCGGCACGAAATCGCGCAGGATGCGCGAGCAGGCGGTCGAGCGAATGCCCGCGGTGCAGAACATGTCCTTGACCGCGAGCGGAATGCCTTCGAGCGGGCCGGCCTCGCCCCTGGCAAGGCGCGCATCGCAGGCCTTGGCCATTTCTCTCGCGCGCTCGGGGGTTTCGAGCACGAAAGCGTTGAGCGCGCGCGCCTGCTCCATTGCGGCCAGATGCGCGGCCGTCAATTCATCGGCGGAAAACCGCTTTTGCCGCAACCCGTCGCGGGCGTCGGCCAGTGTCAGCGACGTCAGCTCGTTCACGGCTGGGATCCGTCGTCGGCCGGTGGACGCTTTGCTTGCGGCGGCGGCGCCGGTTGGCAAGCAAGACGCGCGGCCTCGTCCTGTTCATGCGGCAAGCGCGCGGGCGTTTGCGGCGGCATCGCCGCGATCAGGTCGAAGAAGGCCATGTCACATGCCAGGCACATGGGTGTAGGCTGGCCGCCTCCGTCAGGGCCGGATCCAGCCGGCGGCCTGCGCAACCGCGCGCGAGACCTCCGCGCTCTGCCGCGCGCGGCGCGCAACGAAAGTCCGGGAGGGGTCCATCATTCGACCACTTTGGGCACGAGGAAAAATCCGCCGTCGCTTGCCGGCGCGTTGCTGAGGATCCGGTCGGCCATATCGCCCTCGGTCACGACGTCCGGCCGCATTTTCATTTTCATCGGCATCACCGATGTCATCGGCTCGACGCCCTGCACGTCGACCTCCGACAATTGCTCGACGAATGCGAGAATGGCGTTCAGCTCGCCCTGCAAATGCGCGACTTCATCCTCAGCGACCGCGATGCGGGCAAGATGCGCGATGCGGCGGACCGTGGCAGCGTCGACCGGCATGGACCCTCGGAGACAACAGGCGCATATAGCAGAGCAAGCCGCGCGCCCGCAACGCGCTTCACGCGGCCTGCCGCCCGTGCCCCTCGCAGCGGTGCACCTCCACCGTGACATGCGCGAGATCGCCAAGACCGGCGAGACGCGATTTGTAGGCCTGCGGCGGCTGCGGCCGATCGGACACGACGGCCGCGATCAACCCGATATGACCGGGCCCGAGACGCCACAGGTGCAGATCGCTCACCCGGTCGCCGTCGATTTCGAGACGCGCGCGCACCTCGCCGGCGAGGCCCGGATCGGGCACCATGTCGAGCAGCACGGCTCCCGCGCGGCCCATGAGGCCGGCCGACCAGCTCAGGATGACGCCGGCGCCGACGAGCGCCATCACCGGGTCCATCCACAGCCAACCGAAGAATCGACCGCAGAGGAGCGCGGCGATCGCGAGCACCGAGGTCACGGCGTCGGCGAGCACATGCACATAGGCGGCGCGCAAATTGGTGTCGTGATGGCGGTGTCGGCCGCGACCGGACTCGCGCTCGGATGCGTGGGGGTCGCCCGCCCGCGGCGCTTCGCAGTCGCGCAGCAGCCACGCGCTGGCGAGGTTGACCGCAAGGCCCCCGACCGCAAGCCACATCGCCTGCGCGAAATCGATCCTCACCGGCGCGTGGAAACGCCACGCCGCCTGATAGCCGATCAACACCGCGATCAGCGCGAGGAGCAAGGCGCTCGAAAATGCCGCAAGCTCGCCGAGCTTGCCGGTGCCGAAACTGAAGCGCGGATCCTCGGCGTGCCGGCGCGCGACATGATAGGCAAACGCGGCGACGGCAAGCGCGCCCGCATGGGTCGCCATGTGCCAGCCGTCGGCCACGACGGCCACCGATCCGAACAGCGTTCCGCCGACGATCTCCGCCCCCATCGTCACAGCGGTCAGGGCGACGACGAACCGGGTCCGACGCTCGTGCCGCGCATGCGCCGAGCCGAGAAAAACATGCGCATGCTGCCAGCGTTCGATCGATTGACTGTGCATGGTCTCAATCCTTTGCCGCGACGCGCGCTTGCGCGCGCCTCAGGCGGAGGATAGGCGCAAATGGTCCGTCATCGCCAGCGGAATGCGTTGCGAGCGGAGCGCGGCAATCCGGACATGATTTGATATTTTGATTATATTGACCCGGGACTGCCTCGTTGCCCCTTGCGGGGCTCCCCGCAATGACGGGGCCGTTTCCGCCCGATTGCAACCGGTCGCGCGTCGCTTTCGCCACGGGGGATCCGCATGAGCCCATATCCGCCGCGTCCCCGTCGCGCGCAGGACGCCTACCGGAGCAGTGCCGGCGAGCATCGGCGGCGCGGCGGAACGGCGCGGCGAGAGAACACGCGGGGACCGGGAGTGGTGCCATGGCCGCGGCTTGTCGGTCGTTGACGTCGGAATAGTCGAGCGCGCATCCGCCATGGCCCCCGTCCTGTCGCTTGCGGAAGCGGCCCGCGAATTTGGCCCACGCGGCAGCCTGATTGGACTTGATCTCGGCACCAAGACGATCGGCGTGGCCGCGAGCGATCCCGATCGCCGGCTGGCGGTCGGCATCGAGACCATCGCGCGAGGGAGGTTCCGCGCCGACGCGGCGCGTCTCATCGCCATTGCCGCCGAGCGCGGCGCGGTCGGTTTCGTGCTCGGCTTGCCGGTCAACATGGACGGAACGGAGGGGCCGCGCGCGCAGTCCGTCCGTGCCTTCGCCCGCAACTTCGCGGAATTGACCGAGCTGCCGATCGCTTTATGGGACGAACGGCTGTCGACCGCAGCGGTCGAACGCGACCTCCTCGCCGCCGACGTGAGCCGCGCGCGGCGGGCGGCGGTGATCGATCAGCACGCCGCCGCCTTTATCCTGCAAGGCGCGCTCGACCGCCTCGCGCGGGGACAGGAGGAGGAAAATCGCCCGCCCTGACGCGGGCGGCGCGAGGGAGGCAAGATCGCTCGCCATATCGGCCGCCATGCGCCGCGCCTCCCCGCAGGCCCTCAGGCCGGGTCCGATTGCACCGGACCCGCGACCAAGGGGCCGCGTCACGTCCGGTCCATATCGGCGCCAACCGCCCTAGCAGGCGCCGTAATCGAGCCGGCCATAGCCCATGTCGACGGCGCAGCTCGGCCGATAGGGGTGGTAGGACGGATAGGCCGGATAGACCGGCGCGCCGTAGACGGGCGCATAGGCATAGCCGTCGTCCGGCCCGTCATAGTAATAATTGTCCGCCGCCGCATTCGCTGCCGCGGCGCCGATCAGCGCGCCGGCAACGAAGCCGAGCGCCGCGCCCCCGCGATGTCCGTGATGCCATTGGCGCGCCTCGCCCGGTGTCGCGGCCGCCGCCGCCACGGTCGCCGCGAGGACGGTTGCCGCCGCATATCTGCCGATCGCTCTCATGATGCCTCCTTGTTGATCCGACAGGATCCCATGCCGAGCCCGCGCGACGCGCGGGCGTTCCCCCGTCAACGGCGGGACCGCGGGCGGGGTTCGGTGCCGCCGTTCACGAATTCTTGCGTCGCCGCATGTCCGCGCTCACGGGAACTCGGGCCTTGTGGACGGACGCGAACGGCCCTTGCCGCATTGCCCGGTTGCGCCTATAGCTGTCGCTTTAATGAACATTGTCCCGAAATCGTCCTTCGTCCTCAGCAAGCGGCACTTGCTGGGGATCGAGGGGCTTTCGCGCGAGGACATCTCCGGACTGCTCGATCTGGCCGAGGAGTTCGTCGAGCTCAATCGGCAGATCGAGAAGAAGCGCGCCTCGCTGCGGGGCCGCACCCAGATCAATCTCTTCTTCGAGGTCTCGACCCGCACGCAGGCCTCCTTCGAGCTCGCCGGCAAACGGCTCGGCGCCGACGTGATGAACATGTCGGCCAACGCCTCCTCCATGCGCAAGGGCGAGACGCTGATCGATACGGCGATCACGCTCAACGCCATGCATCCCGACATCCTGGTGGTGCGCCATCACGCCTCGGGCGCGGTCGCATTGCTTGCGAGCAAGCTCGACTGCTCGGTGATCAATGCGGGCGACGGCGCCCACGAGCATCCGACGCAGGCGCTGCTCGACGCGCTCACCATCCGCCGCAACAAGGGACGGCTCGAGGGGCTGCTGGTCGCCATCTGCGGCGACATTCTGCATTCGCGGGTTGCGCGCTCCAACATCATCCTGCTCAACACGATGGGGGCGCGCGTTCGCGTCGTGGCACCCTCGACATTGCTGCCCGCAGGCATCGAACGTTTCGGCGTCGAGGTCGCGCGCGACATGCGCGAAGGCCTGAGCGGGGCCGACATCGTCATGATGCTGCGCCTGCAGCGCGAGCGGATGAACGGCTCCTACGTGCCGTCGGTTTCCGAATATTTCCACTATTGGGGCCTTGACGAGCGCAAGCTCGCCTATGCCAAGCCGGACGCGCTGGTGATGCATCCGGGACCGATGAACCGCGGCGTGGAGATCGACTCCATGGTCGCCGACGGGGCCCAGTCGCTGATCCGCGAGCAGGTCGAGATGGGCGTCGCCGTGCGCATGGCGGTGCTGGAAGCCCTGTCGCGAAATTTTCCCAACGCATGACCCGATGCTGACCGACCGCCGCCCGATCCTGCTCGCCAATGCGCGGATCGTCGATCCCTCGCGCGAACTCGATTTCCCCGGCGACCTGCTGATCGCCGACGGCGTCATCCGCGAGGCCAAGAAGGGCATCGGTGCGGCGGGCGTGCCCGAAGGCACGGAGATCATCGACTGCCGCGGCAGGCTGGTGGCGCCCGGCCTCATCGACATGCGCGCCTTCATCGGCGAGCCGGGCGCGGCAAGTCGCGAAACCTTCGCCTCGGCAAGCCAGGCGGCGGCGGCCGGCGGCGTTACCACCATCATCTGCCAGCCCGACACCTCGCCCGCGATCGACGACCCGGCGACCGTCGATTTCGTGCTGCGCCGCGCGCGCGATACCGCGATCGTGCACGTGCATCCCATGGCGGCGATCACCAAGGGGCTCGAAGGCAAGGAGATGACGGAAATCGGCCTGCTCAAGGCGGCGGGCGCGGTCGCCTTCACCGACGGCGAAAAGAGCGTGACCAACGCGCAGGTGATGCGTCGCGCGCTGACCTATGCGCGCGACTTCGACGCCCTCATCGTGCACCATACCGAGGATCCCGACCTCGTCGGCGACGGGGTGATGAACGAAGGCGAGTTCGCCGCGCGCCTGGGGCTGCTCGGCATCCCGAAGGCGGCCGAGACGGTGATGCTCGAGCGCGATATCCGTCTGGTCGCGCTCGCCGGCGGGCGATATCACGCCGCCTCGGTGACCTGCACCGACTCGCTCGAGGTGCTCGCGCGCGCCAAGCAAGCCGGCCTGCGCGTCACCGCCGCCGCTTCGATCAACCATGTCACGCTCAACGAGAACGACATCGGTCCCTACCGGACCTTCCTGAAACTCACGCCGCCGCTGCGTGCCGAGGAGGACCGCAGGCGTCTGGTGGAAGCGGTGGGCACGGGCCTCGTCGACGTGGTGATGTCCGACCACAATCCGCAGGACGTCGAGGCCAAGCGCCTGCCCTTCGCGGAGGCGACCCCGGGCGCCATCGGGCTCGAGACCATGCTTGCGGCCGGGCTGCGGCTCGTGCATGCGGGCGAACTGCCGCTCATGAAACTGCTGCAGGCGATGTCGAGCCGGCCCGCCGAGCTGCTCGGGCTGCCCGGCGGAACCTTGCGCAGCGGGGCGCCCGCCGACGTCATCGTCGTCGATCTCGACCGGCCCTGGGTCCTCGATCCGGCCGAACTCAAGTCGAAGTGCAAGAACACGCCGTTTGACGAGGCGCGGATGACCGGACGCGTCGTGCGCACGATCGTCGCCGGACGCACCATCTATGAGCATGTCTGATCGGCGGCGCGGCGAGCCGCGCGCACGGGCGAGGTGAGAGGCTGTGGCGATGGCGCTCGTCCTTGCGGGCCTGCTCGGCTACCTGCTCGGCTCGATCCCGTTCGGCGTGCTGCTCACGCGCGCGGCCGGCGGACCCGATCCGCGCCGCATCGGCTCCGGCAATATCGGCGCCACCAATGTGCTGCGCACCGGCAACCGCCTGCTCGCCGCCGCGACGCTGCTCGGCGACATGCTCAAGGGCACGGCCGCGGTCCTCCTCGCGCGGCACGCCTCCGGCCATGACGCCGCGCTCGCGGCCGCGCTCGGAGCCTTTCTCGGTCATCTTTTCCCGTTATGGCTCGGCTTTGCCGGCGGCAAGGGAGTGGCGACCTATGCCGGCGTGCTGATCGGGCTTTCCTGGGCGGCCGCGCTCGTCTTCGCCGTCGCCTGGCTCCTCGTCGCCTGGCTGTTCCGCTTCTCCTCGCTCGCCGCCCTGGTGGCGAGCGCGCTCGCGCCCTTCGCGATCTGGCTCATCGACGGCCGCCGCGACAGCGCGCTGCTCTGCCTCGCTTTGAGCGCCCTGCTTTGGATCAGGCATCGCGCCAACATCCGCAGACTCCTCGCCGGGGAGGAGACCAAGATCGACATTCGATCGCGGCCGCGTCCGTAACCAGGGGTTGTATCGTCCACGGCGCGGTTGTATCACGGGCGCCTTCGTGACCGGGCGCGGGGGCGTGTTTGGCCGGCAGCGTGACATTGAGCGACGAGCAGCGGCTCGACTGGCTGCGCCTCATCCGATCGGAAAATATCGGACCCCGCACGTTTCGCGAGCTGATCAATCACTTCGGCGGCGCGGCCGCCGCTCTTGCCGCGCTGCCCGACCTCGCGCGCCGCGGCGGCGCCACGCGGCCGGGCCGCATCTGCTCGCGCGCGGAAGCCGAGGCCGAACTCGCGGCGGCGCGCGCCCTCGGCGTCGAATTCGTCGCGCTCGGCGAGGCGCGTTATCCGCTGCCGCTGCAGATGATCGACGATCCTCCGCCGCTGCTCGCCGTGCGCGGCAATGCCGCGGTGTTCGACCGGCCGTCGGTCGCCATCGTCGGCGCGCGCAATGCCTCGGCGGCCGGCATCCGATTCGCGCAGGCGCTCGCCGCCGAACTGGGTTGCGCAGGCTTCGCGATTGTCTCCGGCCTCGCGCGCGGGATTGATGCCGCCGCGCACCGCGCAAGCCTTGCCACCGGAAGCGTGGCCGTGCTCGCCGGCGGCCACGGTTGCGTCTATCCGCCCCAGCACGGCGATCTGCTCGAAGCGATGCTGGCCGAAGGCGCCGCGGTTTCCGAAATGCCCTTCACCTGGGAGCCGCGTGCGCGCGATTTCCCGCGCCGCAACCGGTTGATTTCGGGATTGTCCTACGGCGTGGTGATCGTCGAGGCCGCGCGCCATTCCGGCTCGCTGATCACGGCGCAGTTTGCGGGCGAGCAGGGACGCGAAGTGTTCGCCGTGCCGGGCAACCCGCTCGATCCGCGCGCCGAAGGCACCAACCGGCTGATCAAACAAGGCGCCGTGCTGGTCACCTCGGCACAGGACGTCCTCAGCGTGCTTGCGCCGATCGTCGCGCGCGGCCGCGAACCGCCGCCCGCGCGCGAGCCGATCCGCACCGAGGGGGCGGGCTACGAACCAAGCGCGGACGAGCGCACGCGCATCGTCTGCCTGCTCGGTCCCGTGCCGGTCTCGGTCGACGATCTGGTGCGCCTGTCGCAGAGCACGCCCGCCGCCGTGCGCGTCGTCCTGCTCGAGCTCGAGATCGCCGGGCGCCTCGAGCGCCACGGCAGCGCCATGGTATCGCTGCTACAAGGATGAGACCGACTCGAGAGACGCCCGATGTGGATCCGACTGGCCCTGTCGCTTGCGCTCGCCTGCTGCGCCGCCGGGTTGCGGGCGCAGGACTCTTCCTTCGCCGCATTCCTCGACGCGCTCTGGACCGACGCCCAGGCGCAGGGAATCACGCGCGCGAGTTTCGATCGCGCCCTGCGCGGGGTCACGCCCGATCCGCGCGTCATCGCCGCGACCGGACGCCAACCCGAATACGGCAAGCCCTTCGGCGACTATGTCAACGCCATCGTTTCCGCCGATCGCCTCGCGCGCGGCCGCCGCAAGGCGCAGCAATGGGCCGGCACGCTCGAGGCCATAGAAAAGCGGTTCGCGGTAGAACGGTGGGTCCTGGTCGCGCTGTGGGGCATCGAGAGCGACTACGGCGCCGAAAAAGACAAGTGGGACGTATTCCGCTCGCTGGCCACACTCGCCTTCGCGCGTTACCGCCATCCCTATTTCCGCAACGAACTGATCGTGGCCATGCGCATCCTGCAGGAGTACCGCCTGCCGCGCGAGAAAATGGCGAGCTCCTGGGCCGGCGCCATGGGCCAGACCCAGTTCATGCCGTCGAATTTCGTCGATTTCGCCGTCCATTTCACCGGCGACGGCCCGCCCGACATCTGGGACAGCGTGCCCGATGCGCTCGCCTCGACCGCCAACTACCTGCACCGGTCGCAATGGATCGCGGGCCTGCCGTGGGGCTTCGAGGTCGTCGTGCCCCCCGACTTCGATTACATGATGAGCCGGGCCACCTTTGCGGGATGGAGCCGGCGCGGATTGCGCCGCGCTGACGGCAAGCCTTTTCCGCGCGAGGGACGCGGCATTCTGTTCTTCCCGGCCGGCAGCAGGGGGCCCGCCTTCATCGCCACCGCAAATTTTGCCGTGCTGAAGGAATACAATAATTCGGACGCCTATGCCGTCGCGGTGGGCCATCTCGCCGACCGCCTGCAAGGGGGCCCGGCGTTTAGGGCCGCCTGGCCGAAGGATGACCATCAGCTCTCGCGCGAGGCGCGCATCGCCCTGCAGAAGAAACTGGCCGCGCTCGGCTACAAGGTGAACGACTTCGAGGGCCATATCGATTTCGACCTGCGCGACGACATCCGCGCCGAACAGAAGCGGTTTGGCATGGTGCCCGACGGTGCCCCGACCCCGGCGCTGCTCGCGCGCCTCGGCCTGCGGGTCCCTTGAGCCATGCCGGGCTCGAATCCCGGCGGCGGAGCCGAAGGGCACGCCGCGCGGCGGACGCGCCCAGGCGCCGGGAAGATATATATTTTCGATTGTCTATCAGATCTTCACAACTCCTGATTGACTGTCGACGCGGGGGCGATGCGGGCCGCGATCATGCCGCATTTGACTGCTTTGCAGCGGGCGCCCGGCGGCGCGATTTGACAGGGGATGCCGCCTTCCCCATGTTCCGGCCAGCCTCAGCCGCCGATTCCGCTCATTCTTGCCGCGGTCTTGGCGGGCAACCCTTTGGATTTTCATGAATATCGTCGTAGTCGAATCCCCGGCCAAGGCGAAGACGATCAACAAATATCTCGGCCCCGGCTACGAGGTCCTCGCCAGTTTCGGCCATATCCGCGACCTGCCGGCGAAGGACGGTTCCGTCGACCCCGACAACGACTTCCGCATGCTCTGGGAGGTCGACGCCAAATCGCATCAACGCATCAACGAGATCGCCCGGGCGCTCAAAAAGGCCGACAAGCTCATTTTGGCGACCGACCCGGACCGCGAGGGCGAAGCCATCTCCTGGCACGTGCTCGAGGTCCTCAAGCAGAAGAAGGCGTTGACCTCCCAGGCCATCGAACGGGTGGTGTTCAACGCCATCACCAAGCAGGCCGTGACCGAGGCGATGAAGCATCCGCGCGGCATCGACGCCGCGCTGGTCGATGCCTATCTCGCCCGGCGCGCCCTCGATTACCTCGTCGGCTTCACGCTCTCGCCGGTGCTCTGGCGCAAACTGCCCGGCGCTCGTTCCGCCGGACGCGTGCAATCGGTCGCCCTGCGGCTCGTGTGCGACCGCGAGCTGGAAATCGAGAAATTCGTCGCCCGCGAATACTGGTCGATCACGGCGACGCTCGTCACCCCGCGCAACGAGGTGTTCGAAGCGCGGCTCGTGGGCGCCGACGGGCAGAAGATCCAGCGGCTCGATATCGGCTCGGGCGCCGAGGCGGAGGCCCTCACGCGCGACCTCGAGAACGCGAGCTTCAGGGTGATCAGCGTCGAGGCCAAACCCGCGCGGCGCAACCCGCCGCCGCCGTTCACGACCTCGACCCTGCAGCAGGAGGCAAGCCGCAAGCTCGGCTTCTCGCCGGCGCACACCATGCGCCTCGCCCAGCGCCTCTACGAAGGCGTCGAGATCGGGGGCGAGACCGTCGGTCTCATTACCTATATGCGTACCGACGGCATCGATGTCGCGCCGGAAGCCGTGGCCGCCATCCGCGACATGATCGCCAAGCGCTACGGCGCGACCTATGTCCCGGAGGCGCCCCGCACCTACCAGCAGAAATCCAAGATTGCGCAGGAAGCCCACGAGGCGGTGCGGCCGACCGACCCCAATCGCGTGCCCTCGAGTGTCGGCCGATATCTCGACCGCGATCTCGCGCGGCTCTATGAGCTGATCTGGAACCGCGCCGTGGCGAGCCAGATGCAATCGGCCGAGCTCGAACGGACCACGGTCGACATCGAGGCGAAAGCCGCCGGCCGCAGGTTCGAGCTGCGCGCGACCGGCCAGGTGGTCAAGTTCGACGGCTTTCTCACCCTTTACCAGGAGGGTTACGACGAACCCGTCGAGGACGAGGAGAGCCGCCGGCTGCCCGCCATGAGCCCCGGCGAACCGCTCGCCAAGCAGGCGATCGCGTCGGCGCAGCACTTCACGGAGCCGCCGCCGCGCTATTCGGAAGCCTCGCTGGTCAAGCGCATGGAGGAACTCGGCATCGGCCGGCCTTCGACCTACGCCGCTATCCTGCAGGTGCTGCAGGATCGCGGCTATGTTCGCGTCGAAAAGCGGCGGCTCGTGCCCGAGGACAAGGGCCGGGTCGTGGTCGGCTTTCTGGAAAGCTTCTTCGCGCGCTATGTCGAATATGATTTCACCGCCAATCTCGAAGAGCAGCTCGACCGGATCGCCAATCACGAGATCGATTGGCGCCAGGTGCTGCGTGATTTCTGGGTCGACTTCATCGGCGCGGTGAACGAGATCAAGGATCTCCGGGTCACGCAGGTGCTCGACGCGCTCAACGACCTGCTCGCGCCGCACATCTATCCTCCCCGGGCCGACGGAGGCGACCCGCGCCAATGCCCGCAATGCGGCACGGGCCGGCTGTCGCTCAAGCTCGGCCGGTTCGGCGCGTTCATCGGTTGCTCGAATTATCCCGATTGCAACTTCACGCGGCAGATGACGCCGGGAGCGACCGCCAATGGCGGCGCGAACGGGGTGAAGGTGCTGGGCGAGGATCCCGAAACGGGGCTGGAAGTCTCGCTGCGCGTGGGCCGCTTCGGACCCTATGTCCAGCTCGGCGAGCAATCCAGGGCCAAGGGCGCCGAAAAACCCAAGCGCGCCGGCCTGCCGAAAGGCCTTTCTCCCGAGGATGTGGATCTTGAAAAGGCCCTGGCGCTGCTCGCGCTGCCGCGACAGGTCGGTCTGCACCCGGAAGACGGCGAGCCGATCATCGCCGGCGTCGGCCGCTTCGGACCCTATGTGAAGCACGGCCGCACCTATGCCAGTCTCGAGGACGGCGATGACGTGCTGAAGATCGGGCTCAATCGCGCGGTGACGCTGATCGCCGAGAAGAAGGCCAATCCGGGCCGCGGCCGCCGTTTCGGCGGCGATCCCGGCAGGAGCCTCGGCGAGCACCCCGACAAGGGCGGCGCGATCCTGGTCAAGAACGGCCGCTACGGACCCTATGTCACTCACGACGGCATCAATGCCACGCTGCCGAGCGGCATGACGCCCGATACCGTCACCCTGGAACAGGCGGTGGGCCTGTTGGAGGCGCGCGCGGCCAAGGTCGCCAAGGCGCGGCCGACGCGGCGCTCCGCCCGGCGCCAGAGCGGCACCCCGGCCAAAGCGGCGACGACCCAAGCGGTCGCGCCCCGGCCGAAGAAGAAGGCCAAGGCCAAGGCGAGGCCGGCGCGGACGATCAAGGCGGCCGAGTAGCGAGGGACGCCGGCAGGCATTACATTCCCTCCATTCATTGGCGCCGGCGGCGGCGCAGGATCATTGCGTTTGACCAGAACAACCAAGACGGCAGCCTCGCTCCCTTCCCCAGACGAACTCGTCGCCTTCATCCGCGAACGGCCCGGCAAGGTCGGCACGCGCGAAATCGCCCGCGCATTCGGATTGAAGAACGCGCTGCGCGCCGACCTCAAACGCGCATTGCGCGACCTTGCCGAGGCGGGCGTGATCGAGAAACGGCGCCGGAAGCTGCATCCCACCGGCGCCCTGCCGTCGACCGTGCTTGCGGAAGTCACGGCGCGTGATCGCGACGGCGACCTCGTCGCCGTCCCCGTCGAATGGGACGAAGAAGGGCGCGGACCGGCGCCGAGAATCTTCGTCCCCGCGCCGCGCAAGCCGCGTCCCGGCGAAGCCGCCGCGCTCGGCGACCGCGTGCTGCTGCGCGTGGAAGCCGCGGAGGACGGCTATCGCGGCCGCGTCATCCGCATTCTCGCGCATCCAAGGCACCGCGTGCTCGGCGTGTTCCGCGCGCTGCCGCAGGGCGGCGGCCGCATCGAGCCGATCGACAAGAAAATGCTGGGCAAGAACATCGCGGTTCCTCCCGGCGCGACCGCCGCGGCGCGCGACGGCGATCTCGTCGCGGTGGAGGCCGCACGCGCCTCGCGCCTCGGCCTGCCGACCGGCCGGGTGGTCGAGAGGCTCGGCTCGCTCGGGAGCGAAGGAGCGGTGAGCCTGATCGCCATCCATGCGCATGATATCCCCTCCGAATTCACGCGCGAATCGCTTGCCGAAGCCGCCGCGGCGCGGCCGGCGACGCTCGACCACCGCGAGGACTGGCGCGACCTGCCGTTCGTGACCATCGATCCGCCCGACGCCAAGGATCACGACGACGCGGTGCATGCCGCGCCCGATCCCTCCCCCGACAACGCCGGCGGCTTCGTGCTCACCGTCGCCATCGCCGACGTCGCCTATTATGTGCGGCCGGGTTCGGCGCTGGACCGCGAAGCGCGGCGGCGCGGCAATTCGGTCTATTTTCCCGATCGGGTGGTGCCGATGCTGCCCGAGCGCATCTCCAACGATCTTTGCTCGCTCAGGCCGCACGAGGATCGCGCGGCGCTCGCCGTGCGCATGGTCATAGGCGGCGACGGCCGCAAGCGGTCGCACAGTTTTCATCGCGTGATGATCCGTTCGGCGGCGCGGCTCTCCTACACGCAGGCTCAACGCGCGCTCGATGGCCACACCGACGCGGCGACCGCGCCCCTCCTCGCGCCGGTACTGACGCCGCTGCATGCGGCCTATGAATGTCTTGCGCGCGCGCGTCGCGAAAGGCAGCCGCTCGATCTCGACCTGCCCGAACGCAAGATCCTGCTCAAGCCCGACGGCACGGTCGACCGCGTGGTGGTGCCGGAGCGGCTCACGACACATCGGCTCGTCGAGGAATGCATGATCCTCGCGAACGTGGCGGCGGCCGAAACGCTCGAGCGCGCGCGCGTGCCGCTCATCTATCGCGTGCACGACGAGCCGGCGATGGACAAAGTCGAGGCGTTGCGCGAATTGCTGCGCACGCTCGATATCGATTTTCCCAAGGGCGGTGCACTCAGGCCGGCGGCGTTCAACCGCGTGCTGGCGCGCGTCAAGGGCGGCGATGCCGAAAAGCTCGTCAACGAGATCGTGCTGCGCACCCAGGCCCAGGCCGAATATTCAGCCGAGAACTACGGCCATTTCGGCTTGAACCTGCGCCGCTACGCGCATTTCACGTCGCCGATCCGCCGCTATGCCGACCTCGTGGTGCATCGCGCTTTGATCCATGCGCTCGCGCTCGGTCCAGGCGGACTTGCCGACGGGATCGACCGCGCCATGCTCGCCGAGATCGCAGCCGAGATTTCCGCGGCCGAGCGCCGCGCCATGGTTGCCGAGCGCGAGACGATCGACCGCCTGATCGCCCATTTCCTCGCCGACCGCGTCGGCGCCGTTTTCGCCGGCCGCGTCTCCGGCGTCACCCGCGCCGGCCTTTTCGTGCGGCTCGACGACACCGGCGCCGACGGCCTGGTACCGGCGCGCATGATCGGCGAAGACTATTTCCGCTACGACGAAGCGCGCCATGCCATGGTGGGCCGCAACAGCGGCGAGACCTACCGGCTCGGCGATCCGGTGACCGTAAGGCTTGTCGAGGCCGCGCCGGTCGCCGGCGCGCTGCGGTTCGAACTCCTGTCGCGCGGTCGAGTCGGGCGGCCCGCCCGGCTCGACCCGCGCCGCGGCAAGAGGCAACGGAGCGCACGATGACGCATGACACCTCGACGCATGACACCTCGCATCTCGGCCGGCTATGGGCCGAGCGCATGACCAAGGCGGAACGCGACCAGTCCTACCCCGACAGCGAGCCGCGCGACGCCGCGACGCTGATGTTGATCGATCGTTCCGGCGACGTGCCCCGGGTTCTGCTCGGCCGCCGCCACCAGGGCCACGCATTCATGCCCGGCAAGTTCGTCTTTCCCGGCGGCCGCATCGAGGCGATCGACGGACAGATGTCGTCCGTGAGCGACATCGATCCGGAGATGGAAAAGAAGCTCACCGCGCGCGTCGCCCATCCCGGTCCGCGCTTTGCGCGCGCCCTCGCCCTGACGGCGATCCGCGAGCTGGCCGAGGAGACCGGGCTGCTGCTCGGCGTCAAACGCGACGAACCGCCGCCCGCGCCGGGCGGCATCTGGGCCGCTTTTGCCGAGGCCCGCGTGCATCCCGATCTGGCGCAAATCCATTTCATCGCCCGCGCCGTCACCCCGCCGCGGCGGCCGCGGCGCTTCGACACGCGTTTCTTCACCGCGGACGCCTCCGGGGTCGCGCACAGGATCGACGGCGTCGTCGGTCCCGACTCCGAGCTCGTCGAGCTTGCCTGGGTGCCCATCGCCGAGGCCGCGCGGCTCGACGTGCCAACCATCACCGGCATCGTCCTGGAAGAACTGCTGGCGCGCGTGCGGGCCGGCATGGACCATTCCCTGCCGGTGCCGTTCTATTTCATGGAAGGCCAGCGCTTCTACCGCGAGCTGCTGTGAACGCGCCCGCGCGGACCGCTCCTCGCCGCCGGCAACCCGCGCATTCGCGCCATCCGGAAGGATCTCTCGGCGGCGGGCGGCGCGGCCCCTTTGGCCGCCGCCTTGCCGGCCCGGGCCGGCCGCTCGCGCCATGCCGCGCCGTTCGCCGTCCTTGACATTTCCCCTTTTGACGCTAGAGCGGATTTCGGCGATAGTGACCCGTCATTGCGGGGCCCGAGCGAAGCGAGGGCGACGCAATCCAGGCCCGACGCCCAGCCCGGATCGCTTCGTCCCTTACGGGCAAGACGCGGTGACGCGGCCGATTCAATCCGATCGCAACCGGCGCCAGGTTGCGCGGCAAACGAGCAAGCCCGCGGACGTATCGAGGATCCCATGGCCAAAGCCGTAACGTTGAAGATCAAGCTCGTCTCGAGCGCCGACACCGGCCATTACTACGTGACCAAGAAGAATTCGCGCACCCACACGGAGAAGCTGGTCAAGAAGAAGTATGATCCCATCGCGCGCAAGCACGTCGAGTATCGCGAAGCGAAGATCAAGTAAGGGCGGGGATTTCCACGGCGAGGCGGGCGACACGCCCGGCGCCCTCCGTGTCCCGACCGGCCCCGCCCTCCCCCGGCGAGGCGGAATATTCGGCCCCTCTCGGACCTGATATGATGGCGCCGTCGGATCATCCGGGAGCCTGACCCATGTCCGCCCTTATCCGCGCCGGTCTCGTCGCCTTGCTGCTCCTGCCGCTTGCCATCGGCAATGCCGCCGCGTTCGAGAAGCATCGTCTCGCGCTCCAGATCAGCGACGACGATCCGGCCAAGATGAACGCGGTGCTAAACGTCGCCGCCAATGTCTCGCGCTATTATTCGGAAAAGGGCGACGAGGTCGAAATCCAGATCGTTGCCTTCAACGCCGGGCTCACCATGCTGCGGGCGGACAAATCGCCCGTGCTCGAGCGGCTGAAATCGTTCAAGCAGAGCATGCCCAACGTCTCGTTCATGGCCTGCCAGAACACGCTCGACGCGATCGCCCGCAAGGAAGGCAAGGAGCCGCCGCTGGTGGACAATGCGACGCGCGTTACCGCCGGGGTGGTGACGCTGATCGAGCTTGCCGAGAAGGGCTGGACCATCGTGCGGCCGTAGGCCGACCGCCTTGCCGCGCGGCGCGTGCGAGGCCTGTGTCAGTCCGCGGCCGCGGCCTTGGGCGCGCGCGCGGCCATCGCGCGCCGCAGCGTGCCGACGATCCCCTGCGGCATGAAGATGATACAGAGCACGAGAAGCGCGCCGTAGATGGTGTTGGCGGCGCCGATGAAGGTGACGCCGAACCATACGCGCAGACCTTCGGTGAGCGAAATCGTCAACAGGGCGCCGACCGTGGGACCGAGCAGCGAATAGACGCCGCCGGCGATGGCCGCGAAAACGATCTGCAGCGAGACGGCGATGCCCGATACCGATTCCGGATTGAGATACATCATGTATTGCCCGTAGATCGCGCCGCCCAGCGCGGTCAGCGCCGCGCTGAGGACCGTGATCCGCAACTTTTCCCGCAGCACGTCGATGCCGATGGCGGCCGCCGCGTCCTCGTCCTCCGAAATCGCCTCGAGCGCCTCGCGGTTGATGCCGCCGTCGATCCAACGCCAGACCGACAGGGCCAGCAGCCAAAGCATCAGCGCGATCACGTAGAAATAGGTCTTTTCCGGAAACTGCAGCGCATACCAGGAATGTCCCGCCGCCTTGGGGGTGAAACCGAGCGAGCCGCCGGTAATCTCGCGCGCGGCGACGAGCGTGAGCAGCACGACCTGGCTCAGCGCCAGCGTGACCAGGGCGAAATAATGACCGACCACCCTGAGCCGGAAGCAGGGATAGCCGATGACGACCGCGACGAGGATCGCGAGCGCGATGCCGGCCGGGATCCCGACCCACGGGGTCAGCCCGAAATAATTCCACAGCAGCGCCGGCACATAGGCTCCCACCCCCACGAACGCGCCGTGGCCGAACGAGACGAAACCGAAGCGTCCCATCAACGCCCAGGCCGTGTAAACGGAGGCCCAGATCAGAATCTGGATCAAGAGGTGCAGAAAATAGGCCGGTCCGGCGGCCGGAAGCACGGCGGCGAGCGCCGCGAGCGCGAATGCCGATGCGCCGAGCCTGCTCATCGCGCGAACAATCCCCGCGGCCTGACGAACATCAGAATGATGAACATCGTGAAGGCGAGCACATAGGACAGTTCGGTGTTGGAATAGTAGCCGCCGATGGCGATGATCTGGCTGATGATGAACGAAGCGACGAAGCCGCCGATCATGTTGCCGAGCCCGCCGAGCACGCAGATCATGAATATCACCGGACCGAACGTGTTGCCGATGAACGGATGCACGTCGTACTGCAACACCAATAGACACGCCGCGAGCCCGGCGAGCGCGCCGCCGATCGCCGAGGTGGCAAGATAGATGCGGCGCTGGTCGATGCCCATGAGGCCGACGATGTCGCGGTCCTGGGCGACGGCGCGGATGGCCGTGCCGATATAGGTCCGCTTGAGGAAGAGATAGAGCGCGACCGCGCCGATCAGGCCGAAGAGGAATGCGATCAGCCGGGCAAAGCTGATGTAGATCGAGGCGACCTCGACCACGGGCAAGCGCACGCCGATATTGCGGAAGTCGGTACCGAAAAGGAGCGTCGCGAAGCTCTGCAGGAAGAACAGCAGCCCGCCGGTGGCAAGAAGCTGATTGATCGGCGCCGAATTCAGCACGGGGGCGATGATGAGAAGATGAACGGCGACGCCGAACGCGGCCATTCCCGCGATTCCGGCGAGACAGGCAAAGAGCAGCGGGACGTCGTAGTGGGTGTAAAGGACATAGATCACGTACATTCCGCACATGACGATGTCGGCATAGGCAATCCAGACCACGTCGATCACGCCGAAGATCAGGTTGAGCCCGAGCGCGAGCAGCGCCAGCACCCCGCCGAGAAGGATGCCGTTGATGATCGCTTCGACGAGGAAGATGTCCATGGCGGCTAGAGCCCCATATAGGATTGGCGAATGAAACGATTGCCCTTGAGTTCGTCGGCCGTGCCGGCGAGCCGTATCG
Organism: Pseudolabrys sp.; assembly: GCA_019689975.1. Classification (GTDB taxonomy): domain Bacteria; phylum Pseudomonadota; class Alphaproteobacteria; order Rhizobiales; family Xanthobacteraceae; genus Pseudolabrys. Next base: position 22,526 of record JADGGK010000017.1, on the reverse strand, counting down.
CGCCGACTTCGAGCAGATAGGCGCGGTCGACGACGTCAAGCACCTGCTGGACGTTCTGCTCGACGATGAGGACGGTGAGGCCCTCGCCGCGGATGCGACGGATCAGCTCGAATACCTGCCGCACGACGAGCGGGGCGAGGCCGGCGGACGGCTCGTCCAGCAGCAGCAGCTTGGGATCCGACATCAGCGCGCGACCGATGGCGCACATCTGCTGCTCGCCTCCCGAGAGCGTCCCCGCCGGCTGCTGCCGCCGTTCCTTCAGACGCGGAAACAGCGCATAGACGCGATCGAGCTGTGCGGCGAAGCGCCGCCGGGCGCGCGGGATGAACGCGCCGATGCGCAGGTTTTCCTCCACGGTGAGCCGCGGAAACAGCCGCCGGTGTTCGGGCACATGCGCGATGCCCTGTTCGACGATGCGATGCGCCGGCAGGCCTGCGAGCGGCAGGCCCTCCAGGGTCATTGTCCCGGCACGGAGCGGGATGAGACCGGAGATGACCCGCATCAGCGTCGTCTTGCCGGCGCCGTTGGAACCGATGACCCCGACGGCCTCGCCGCGCGGCACCTCAAGCGAGACGTCGAACAGGACCTGAAACGATCCGTAGCCGGCGGAAACCGCGGAGAGAGATAGCATCGTGCCGCTCACGTCTTCCCGAGATAGACCTCGACGACGCGCGGATCGACCGCCGCTTGCGCGGGCGCGCCTTCGAAGATCTTCTCGCCGTGGTCAAGCACGATGACGCGGTCGACGATGCGCATGAGCACGCCCATGATATGCTCGACCCAGATGATCGTGATGCCCATGCGGCTGCGCAGGCTGCCGAGCAGATCGGCGGCCTGCTCCATTTCGGCGGCATCGAGGCCGCCAAGACTTTCGTCGGCCAGCAGGAGCCGCGGCCGCGTGGCGAGCGCTCGGGCGAGCTCCAGTTTCTTGAGCGCGGCGGCGCCGAGACCGGCGGTGCGCGTCGAGGGGTCGGACGGCAGACCGACGAGATCGAGCGCCTGCCGGGCGCGACGTTCCGCTTCCGCGCGGCTGATGCCTTTCATCTCGCCGTAGAAGGCCGCAAGCGCCACGTTCTCGAGCAGCGACAGCTTGTGAAACGGCCGCGGGATCTGGAAGGTGCGCGCAATTCCCCGATGACAGATCGCATAGGCGGGAAGACCGCCGATCTCGGCGCCGTCGAGCCGGATCGAGCCCGCGGTCGGCCGCAGATTACCGGCGATCAGGTTGAACGTCGTGGTTTTGCCGGATCCGTTCGGCCCGATAAGCCCCAGGATCTCTCCTTGGCGCACCTCGAAGGATATCCGATCGACCGCCAGGAATCCTCCGAAGCGCTTGGAAAGCCCCTCGACCACCAGCATTAGCGGCTACAGAGCGTAAACCGAGGATTTCGGCAGCGGCAGCACCGGTTCCTGCGTGCGGATATTCGTCGGCCAGACCACCGCGATATGCTCGCCGGCATTCTGCATCACCACCGGCGTCGAGCGGGCGTTCTGGCCCGACAGGGGCGTGCCCGGCGGAAAGAATTTCACGCCGTAGCCCTGGATCGTGCCGCCGGGCGGGATATCAACATCGAGCGCGGCCTTGCGCACCGCCTCGGGGTCGAAGCCGCCGTATTTTTCCTTGGCGAGCGGCAGCACGTGATTGAGCAATATCCAGGTCTGGTTGAAGCCCATGGAGCAGTGCGGCGGCACGTCGTTGGCTTTGGTCGCGGCCTTGTAGCGCTCGACCATGAGCGTGATGAGCTCGCCCAGCCCGGGTGCCAGCTTCTTGGGGTCGAGCAGCTGCGCCGGCACGGGATCGATGTTGCAGAAATCGTCGATGTCCTTGCCGAAGGTGGCGCGCAATTTGTCGAGCTGGCTGTAGCCGGCGCCGGCGCCGAACAGCATCTTGAATCTGAGGCCCCCCTCGCGCGCCTGGCGCAGGAACAGGGTGATGTCGGGATTGTAACCGATATGCGAGATGATGTCCGGCCGCGCGCGCTTGAGTTTGGTCACGAGCGAAGAAAGGTCGGGCGCCGCCGCCGAGTAACCTTCCTTGAGCACGATTGGCAGGCCGGCTTTCTTTGAATAGGCCTCATCCGCCGCGGCGACGCCCGCGCCATAGGGTCCGTCCTCGTGGATGATGGCGACCTTGACCTCTTTCGGCTCCACGCCGAGTTTTTGCTTCGCGTGTTCGGTGAGGAAGGCCGCGAACGCCTCGCCATATTGGTCGGAGTGGATCTGCGCACGGAATACGTATTTGAGGTTTCTGTCCTTGAACACGGCGGTGGCCACCGCGGTCGTGATCCACAGGATCTTCTTCTGCTCCTCGACCTTGGCGGCCAGCGGAACGGCATGCGCGCTCGAATAGATGCCGTCGATGATGTCGACCTTTTCCTGGTTGATCAGCCGTTCGACCTCGTTGATGGCCACGTCCGCTTTGCTCTGGGAATCCGCCTTGACCGGCACCACCTTGTATTTTCCCGCCACGCCGCCCTTTTCGTTGCACAGGTCGATCGCGATCTGCGTGCCCACCGCGGAGGCGACCGAGCCGCCGGCGGCAAAGGGTCCCGAGAGATCGTAGACAACGCCGATGCGCACCGTCTCGCTCTGCGCCCGAGCGCGGCGCCAGTCGAGACTCAGGGCGGCCGCGGCGGCGACCGAATTCTTCAGCAGTGTTCGGCGCGAGGTCTTCATGGCGTTCCTCCCCGGATGAGCCGCGCGAGCGGTCGTTTTGTTGTTGTGCGATAGGGAAGTATTCGGACAACGATCGCGAAAGTCAACGCGCAGCGAACGGCCGGGCACCGCGCGCTTCAGCGTTGCCCGCGCCTGCGGACGGCATCGGCTCGGCGGTGCGCGCTCGCGTTGCGGCAACGGCGCGTCGGAAGTGGCCGGCCCGAAGCGACGTCATGAGGAGGCCACTCGCGCCGCTTCGAGGCCGGCCGAACCCCGCAGGACCCCAGGAGATGCGGCGGACCTGGCACCCCGCAGGGTAACGCAGACTGATCGGCGGCAAGGTTAGACCAAGCCGCCGCCAAAGGCCAATCGCCCCTCAAACCCTTGGACAAGTTCGGCGATCCGTCGCGGCCCTCGCCATCGTCGACGGCGCGGGAACCGACTCAAGGCTCATGCGGCATCGGGAACGACCCGGTTGCGCCCGTCGCGTTTGGCGCGATAGAGGGCGCGGTCGGCGCGCTTGAGCAGCGCCGCCGCGGTGTCGTCGGGACCGGCAAGGGCGGCAATGCCGATCGAGATCGTCACCCCCAGCCGGCGCTCCCCCTGCTGCACCGCGAAAGGCTCGTTCGCGACCAGCCGTCTGAGACGCTCGCCGACCATCGCCGCGACCCCCATATCGGTCTCCGGCATGACGATCACGAATTCCTCGCCGCCGTAGCGGCATGCGAGATCGATGTTGCGCACCGACTTGCGCATGCGCAGCGCGAATTCGCGCAGCACGTCGTCACCGGCGTCGTGCCCATAGCTGTCGTTGATGGCCTTGAAATAGTCGACGTCGACCACGAGCACCGCCAGCGGCTTGCCGCGATTGCCGGCCTGCTCCACGAGCCGCGCCAGATGCGTCTCCATGTAGCGGCGGTTGTAGAGGCCGGTCAGCGGATCGGTGATTGCCATCTCGATCGACATCTGCACGTTGTCGCGCAGCCGCTCGGTGTAGCGTTTCCGCTTGACCTGCGTGCGCACGCGCGCCAACAGCTCGTTCTTGTCGACCGGCCGGATGAGATAGTCGTTGACGCCGATGTCGAGCCCGCGCGCAAGCCGCTGATCGTTGTCGGCCTCGGCCACCAGGAGGATCGGCAAGCTGCGGGTGCGCTCGAGCGAGCGCACCTGGCTGCACAGACGCAAGGCGTCGTAATTCTGCAGGCCGAGCGAGACGATGAGCAGGTCGTGATCGCCTTCCGCGAGGCGGAACAGGGCGTCGTTCGGGTTTTCTTCCACCTCGATCGCATGTTCCCCCGCGAGCGTGGCGACGGTGCGCTCGCGGGAGCCGGCGCGGTCGTCGACGATCAGGATGCGGCCCTGCCGGCCGGTGTCGGCGATCGCCTCGCATTCCGCGTTGCGGATGCCGATCTCCCTCGACGTACCGGCCCGCATCCGCAGTTCGTCCGTCACGGTCTTGAGGCGCGCGAGCGAGCGCACGCGCGAGATCAACGCGACGTCGCTGACCGGCTTGGTCAGGAAATCGTCGGCGCCGGCCTCGAGTCCGCGCACCCGGTCCGATGGCTGGTCGAGCGCCGTCACCATCACGATGGGAATGAAGTGCGTTGCCGGATCGGATTTGAGACGCCGACAGACTTCGAACCCGTCCATGTCCGGCATCATCACGTCGAGCAGCACGATGTCGCATTCCGCGCGCTCGCAGATCGCCAGCGCGTCGCGACCGCTATAGGCCGTCAGCACATCGAAATATTCAGCGAGCAGCCGCGCCTCCAGCAGCTTCACATTGGTGGGCAGATCATCGACGACAAGAACGCGCGCGGTCATTTCAAGCAGGTCCGAGAAATTGCCGTATGGTCTCCATGAATTTTCCGACCGAAATCGGCTTCGACAAGTAAGCCTCGCAGCCCCCTTCGCGGATACGCTCCTCGTCGCCCTTCATGGCGAAGGCCGTCACCGCCACCACCGGGATCGCCCGCAGCTCGGGGTCGTCCTTGAGCCATTTCGTCACCTCGAGGCCGGAAACCTCCGGCAACTGGATGTCCATCAGGATCAGATCCGGCCGATGCCTGCGGGCGAGCTCGAGCGCCTCGATCCCGTTGCGGGTGCAGACGGTGCGGTAGCCGTGCGCTTCCAGGAGATCGTGAAAGAGCTTCATATTGAGCTCGTTGTCTTCCACGATCAGGACGGTTTTCGGCATTCCCTGTCCCGCCCCCGTTTTCCCCATGCCGCCGGCGCAGCGCGCATGGCGTCGCCAATCCATCAAGCGTCCGGCATGATAGTGACGGTAGTGGGGATTCCTTAGAAAAAGGCAAATCCAATCCATGACAGGCCGCCCGACTATGACCCGGGACGCAGCAGAAGCGCTGGCAATTCAAGCGCTTGCCTATCTCGCCGAGGACCGCGAGCGACTCGGGCGGTTTCTCGCCGAAACGGGCATCGCGCCGGCCGAGATTCGCCGGGCGGCGGCCGCGCCGGGTTTTCTCGCCGGCGTTCTCGACTACCTTGCCGGCAGCGAGCGGCTCATCGGTGCCTTCGCGGCGGAGGCGGGCCGCGACCCCGCCGATATCGACCGTGCGCGGATTGTCCTGAGCGGCACCGGGGAAGGCGACCGGCCATGAGCTTCTGCCGCGACTGCCTTGCCGACGTACCGCCTGCCGCCGCGCGCTGCCGCGCCTGCCGCTCGCCCCGTCTTGCCCGTCATCCCGCGATCGATCGTCTCGCCATCGCGCATGTGGATTGCGACGCGTTCTATGCCACGATCGAAAAGCGCGACGATCCCTCGCTGCGCGACAAGCCCGTCATCGTCGGCGGCGGTCGCCGCGGCGTGGTCGCCGCCTGCTGCTATGTCGCGCGCACTTTTGGCGTCCGCTCCGCCATGCCGATGTTCGACGCCCTGCGTCGCTGCCCGCACGCGGTGGTGATCCGTCCCAACATGGCGAAATATGCGGAGGTCGGACGCGCGGTGCGCCGGGCAATGCTCGCGCTCACACCGCTGGTCGAGCCGATGTCGATCGACGAGGCCTTTCTCGATCTCACCGGCACCGAGCGATTGCACGGCCTGCCGCCGGCAAAGGTGCTCGCGCGTTTCGCCCTGCAGGTCGAGCGCGCCTTCGGCATCACCGTGTCGATCGGGCTTTCCGCCAACAAATTCCTCGCCAAGATCGCTTCCGACCTCGACAAGCCGCGCGGCTTTGCCGTGCTGGCCGCGGAGGAGGCGCCCGCATTCCTGGCGCCGAAGCCGGTCGGCTTCATTTACGGCGTCGGCGCGGCAAGCGCGGCGAGGCTCGCCGCCGACGGTTTCCACACCATCGCCGACCTGCAAAGGGCCGCGGCGGGCGATCTCGCCCGGCGCTACGGCGAGGAGGGTTTGCGCTTGTGGCGGCTTGCGCATGGCATTGACGAACGTCGCGTCAATCCCGATCGAGAAACCAAGAGCATCTCGGCCGAAACCACGTTCGAACGCGACATCCGCGAGCGCCGTCCGCTGGAGCAGGCGTTGTGGCCGCTTGCCGAGAAAGTTTCGGAGCGGCTCAAGGCCGCGGCGCTGGCCGGCTCCACCGTGACGCTCAAGCTCAAGAGCGCCGATTTCAAGCTGCGCACGCGCGCGCGGGCCCTCGGCGCGCCGACTCAGCTTGCCGCGCGCATCTATGCCGCCGGCCGCGACTTGCTCGCGCGCGAAGTCGGCGGCACGAGCTTTCGCCTCATCGGGATCGGCGTGAGCCGGCTGCAGGACGCGGCGGGCCAGGATCTCGACGACCTTCTCGAACGCCGCAGCGCGCAGGTCGAGCAGGCGGTCGACCGTCTGCGCGCCAGGTTCGGCCGCGGCGCGGTGGTGCGAGGGTTGATGATCGACGAATAGGCCCCGTTCACGGGCACGGCTTGACCGGCGTGAGCTCGAGCGAGGTCAACTTGCCCGCAAGGGCGAAGTCGCTGTAGTCGAGCTTGAGCGCGCGGGAAATGCCGTTTTCATAGAGCTCGAAGCCGATGACGTAAACCGGTTCCTGCTCGCCGCTCCGCTCCTTGTGATCGCTCACCGCGTCGAAATAGCTGATGGTGACGGGCCAGCGCACGAGCCTGCCGAGCTCGGGCACTTTGGCGGCAGCATCGTCCGGCGCATGGCCGTCCGGCGCGATCGGCTTACCGATCACGGTGAGGGTGTGATAGAGCCTCTGCCCGTTTTCGGAGCCGTCATAGACGGGAAAGGCGAGGACCGTCCTGCCTGCGCGGGCCGCCTCGATGATGCGGCGGATGTGCTGGGTTGGAAACACCGCGCCGGCGGGAACGGAAAGCGTCTTTCGCTGCGGCTTCTCCAGCGTGACGGTGACCGCCGCAGGCGTCCGGTCGGCATGACCGCCGACCGCGATCGTCTCCTGCTCGTTGAGCAGGTTCTGCGAATTGAAACGGAACTTCTTCGCCTTGCCGTCCTCCCAGGTGGTCGAACGCAGATCGTTGAGAACCGGCTCCGAGTCGCCGGAGGAAAGCTTTGAAACCTGGCGGAATTGGAGCGTGTATCCGTCGCAGGCATTGCCGGAGAAGTCATAGAGGATGCGCCCGCTCACCGCGTCGATATTGCGGGTACCGCGTGAGGCGACGAGATCGAGATCATAGATCGCCCGGTGCGGCGCGAGCACCACCGCGCCCGGCGAGGCGCGCGCCGCCGACACGGCGACCGCGCAGGCCAGCGCGACCGCCGCGGCCGACAGGACCCGATGCGGGCAAACGGATGAATTCATCGCGGTCCTCCACCGGAGAGACGCTCGTGCCGCCGTCGCGGCTCCGAGCGACGCCGCAAAATGCGCAAGATAGAGACCACGCGGCGCGACCGCAATCAACCGGTTGCGCTTGCCCGAGCGGCGATGATGGGCCAACACGGTGTCTTGGTATCGTCCTGACCCCTGACGCGGGAGACAGCCATGTCCAGAACCGTGGAAGCGCGGCTTGCCGCTCTCGGCATCACGCTGCCGACGCCGGCGGCGCCGATCGCCAATTACGTGCCATATGTTCGTGTCGGCCGCCTGTTGGTGATTTCCGGCCAGCTCTGTTTCGGCCCCGACGGCAAGCTGACGGCGACGGGCCAGCTCGGCGCAGCCGTTTCGATCGCGGACGGGCAACAGGCGGCGCGCGCCTGCGCCGTCAACCTGCTGGCGCAAGCGAAGGCCGCGTTGGGTGATCTCGATGCGGTCGTGCGTGTGGTACGGCTCGGCGGCTTCATCAATTCGGCGCCGGGCTTCGCCGAGGGACCGAAGGTGATGAACGGCGCCTCCGACCTGATGGTCGAGGTGTTCGGCGATCGGGGGCGGCATGCCCGCACGACGGTCGGCGTCTCGGCCTTGCCGGCGAACGCCGCCGTCGAAGTGGAGGGACTGTTCGAGGTCGCCGACTGAGGCCCGCATGGTTGCGGCCCTCCTTCGCACGCCCCGCCGTCGTCGCGGCGTGCCGGGCCGCAATCCGCCCTTGGCCGATGCGGGTGCCGCTCAGCCGCCGCGCGGCCGTGGGCGCCGTTGCCGGCGGCCGATGGCGGCGAGGCGATCGCTGCAGCCGGGGCGGCGCCAATCATGATCCATAATCATATGGTCAGGATCCCGCATTGAACCGGAGCCACGGCCGATGCCGCGCTTCACCTGGCTTACCGCCCGGCCGATCGCCCATCGCGGGCTGCACGACGGCGCGCGGGGCGTGATCGAGAACACCGCCGGCGCCTTCACGGCGGCCATCGCCGGCGGCTATGCCATCGAATGCGATCTGCAGATCAGCGCCGACGGCGAGGCCATGGTGCATCACGACGACGCGCTCGGTCGCCTCACCGAGGGCGCCGGCCGGCTCGCCGCGATGACCGCCGCGGCGCTCAAGGCCGTCCGATTCAAGGCCGACGGCGAGGCCCGCATCCTGACGCTGCCCGAATTGTGCGAATTGGTGGCAGGCCGCGTCGCGCTGCTGCTCGAACTGAAAAGCCGGTTCGACGGCGACAAGCGGCTCGTGGCACGCACGCTCGCCGTTCTCGCCCATTACCGCGGACCGGTCGCGGTGATGTCCTTCGACCCGGCCATGATGGCGACGGCGCGACGAATTGCCCCGCGCTTGCCGCGCGGGATCGTTGCCGAAAGGCGGACCGGCGACAACGGGAAGACGCTGGCCCTTCCCGCGGGGCGACGCCGCCTGGCCTATTGCTGGCAGCTTGCGCGCGCGCGCCCCGATTTCATCGCCTATGCGGCGCAGGATCTGCCGGCGCCGGGGCCGTGGGCGGCGCGGCGCTTGCTGCGTCTGCCGCTGCTTGCCTGGACCGTGCGCGACGCCGAGGAGCGGCGGCGCGTTGCGCGCTTTGCCGACCAGATCATCTTCGAGGGCTGGCGTCCGTGACGGCGCGAGTGGAGCGGAACCGGGCCGGGCCGGCGCGGTTTGCGCTTACCGGGGGCCGGCATTGCGGCCATCCGCATGACCTGCGGTCACGGGAAGGCCTAAAATTGCCGGAGATATCGCCGCGATGACCGAACTGCGTCTCCGTATCGCCTCTTCGCTGGCGGCCGTCCCGGCCGCCGCATGGGACGCCTGCGCCGGCGCGGAGCATCGGACCGATCATGACGCTCGGGCCGCTTCTTCCACTTGTTCATTAACACGAGATTTCGTCGACAATCCATTCGTATCGCACGCATTTCTGCATTCGCTCGAGCAGTCGCGCGCGGTCGGCGGGCACAGCGGATGGCAGCCGCATCACCTGCTTCTCGAACATCCCCGCGACGGCCTTCTCGCCTGCGCGCCCTGCTATGTGAAGACCCATTCGCGCGGCGAATACGTGTTCGACCACGGCTGGGCCGACGCCTTCGAGCGAGCCGGCGGCGACTATTATCCCAAGCTGCAGGTCGCCGTCCCCTTCACGCCGGTGACCGGGCCGCGCCTGCTCGTGCGGCGCCGACCCGACGCGGAAGCGGTGCGCGCCGCCCTCGCCGAGGCGCTCGTCGACCTCACCCGCGCCCGCCGCCTGTCCTCGGCCCATGTCACCTTCCTCACCGAAGCGGAGTGGCGCGCGCTCGGCGAACTCGGGTTTCTGCAACGCACCGATCAGCAATTCCACTGGCACAACGAAGGCTATGCCAGCTTCGAGGACTTTCTGGGGCGGCTGTCCTCGCGCAAGCGCAAGGTGATTCGCCGCGAGCGCAGGGATGCTCTGTCGGGAGGGATCGAGGTCCGCTGGCTGACGGGAAAAGAGCTCACCGAGGATGTCTGGGACGCGTTCTTTGCCTTCTACATGGATACCGGGTCGCGCAAATGGGGGCGGCCATATCTCCCGCGCGAGTTCTTCTCCATCGTCGGCGCGGCCATGGGCGAGCGTATCCTGCTCGTGATGGCGCGCCGCGGCGGCCGCTGGATCGCCGGCGCGATCAATTTCATCGGCCGCGACACGCTCTACGGCCGCAATTGGGGCGCGATCGAGCACCACCCCTTCCTGCATTTCGAGCTGTGCTACTATCAGGCCATCGACTACGCGATCGCGCACAAGCTCAAGCACGTCGAAGCCGGGGCGCAGGGCGAGCACAAGCTGGCGCGCGGCTACCTGCCGCGCACCACCTATTCCGCCCATTACATCGTGCATCCGGGCCTCAGGCGGGCGGTGGCCGATTATCTGTCGCGCGAGCGCGCCTATGTCGCGGCCGCCGCCGGCGAGCTTGCGGCGGCCTCGCCGTTCCGCAAGGATCTGGCGGATGTCGAACAGGAATGATCGGGGGGAACGATGCCGAGCTACGATCCCAACAACATCTTCGCCAAGATCCTGCGCGGCGAACTGCCCTGCTACAAGGTGTACGAAGACGACAAGGCCCTCGCCTTCCTCGACATCATGCCGCGTGCGCCGGGCCACACCTTGGTGCTGCCGAAAGCGCCGGCGCGCAATATCCTCGACGTCTCGCCGGACGACTTCGCGCATGTCGCCCGGGTGGCACAGAAGATCGCCCAGGCCGCCATGACCGCCTTCGACGCCGACGGCATCACCATCCAGCAGTTCAACGAAGGGGCTGGCGGCCAGGTCGTCTTTCACCTCCACGTGCACGTCATTCCGCGCAAAAGCGGCGTGGCGATGAAACCGCCGGCAAGCGAGAAGGAGAAGCCCGAGGTGCTTGCGGCCCAGGCAAAGAAACTCGCAGCCGCCATCGCCGCGCGCTGACGCCGCTGCGCCCCGGCGGCGTCTTTACGCCTTGATCAAGGGCACTTTCGGCACCGAGCCGCGTTTGCTCCGCGGCCGCGTCGGGCGCGGCCGCGACTTCGGCGTCGCCGGCAACCGCTCGGGCTTGGGCGTGACCGGCCCGTCGAGGAACTCGAAACCGAGCTTGTCGCGACCGTTCTCGTCCTTGGCGACGATGACGCGCACATGACCGCCGTTCTTGAGATGGCCGAACAGCACCTCGTCGGCGAGCGGCTTCTTGATGTGCTCCTGAATGACCCGCGCCATGGGCCGCGCGCCCATCAGTTCGTCATAGCCGTTGGCGATCAGCCACCGCGAGGCCTCTTCCGACAACTCGATGGTCACGTTGCGGTCGCCGAGCTGCGCTTCGAGCTGCAGCACGAACTTGTCGACCACCTGCTTGATGACCTCCTGCGACAGATGCGCGAAGGTGATGATGGCGTCGAGCCGGTTGCGGAACTCAGGCGAGAACATCCGGTTGATCGCCTCCTGGTCGTCACCTTCCCGCTTGGTGCGGGTGAACCCGAACGCCTGTTTGGCGAGGTCTGACGCACCGGCATTGGTGGTCATGATCAGGATCACGTTGCGGAAGTCGACCTGCTTGCCGTTATGGTCGGTGAGCTTGCCGTGATCCATGACCTGCAGCAGCACGTTGAACAGGTCGGGATGCGCCTTCTCGATCTCGTCGAGCAGGAGCACGCAATGCGGATGCTGGTCGACCCCGTCGGTCAACAGGCCGCCTTGGTCGAAACCGACATAACCCGGCGGCGCCCCGATCAGCCGCGAGACCGTGTGCCGCTCCATGTATTCCGACATGTCGAAGCGCAGCAATTCGACGCCGAGCGCGGCTGCCAATTGCCGGGCGACCTCGGTCTTGCCGACGCCGGTCGGCCCCGAGAACAGATAGCAACCGATCGGCTTTTCCGGCTCGCGCAGGCCGGCACGCGCGAGCTTGATCGAGGCGGCAAGCGACTCGATCGCCTTGTCCTGGCCGTAGACCACGGTCTTGAGCGTCTGCTCGAGGTGCTGAAGCACCTCGGCGTCATCCTTCGACACCGTCTTGGGCGGAATTCGCGCCATGGTGGCGATCGTGGTCTCGATTTCCTTGATGCCGATGGTCTTCTTGCGCCGGCTTTCCGGCAGCAGCATCTGCGCCGCACCCGATTCGTCGATCACGTCGATTGCCTTGTCCGGCAGCTTGCGATCGTGGATGTAGCGCGAGGAAAGCTCGACCGCGGCCCTGATCGCCTCGTTGGTGTATTTGAGCTTGTGGTATTCCTCGAAATAGGGCTTGAGCCCCTTCATGATCTCGATCGCGTCGGCGATCGACGGTTCGTTGATGTCGATCTTCTGGAACCGCCGCACCAGCGCGCGATCCTTCTCGAAATATTGGCGGTACTCCTTGTATGTGGTGGAGCCGATGCAGCGGATGGTACCGGAGGCGAGCGCCGGCTTGAGCAGGTTCGAGGCGTCCATGGCGCCGCCGGAGGTCGCGCCGGCGCCGATGACGGTATGGATCTCGTCGATGAACATGATCGCGCCGGGATAGGCCTCGATCTCCTTGATCACCTGCTTGAGGCGCTCCTCGAAATCGCCGCGATAGCGCGTTCCGGCAAGCAGCGTGCCCATGTCGAGCGCAAAGACGGTCGCGCCCTTGAGGACGTCCGGCACCTCGCCGTGCACGATGCGGCGGGCAAGCCCCTCGGCGATCGCCGTCTTGCCGACGCCGGCGTCGCCGACGAACAGCGGGTTGTTCTTCTGCCGCCGGCAGAGCACCTGAATGGTGCGGTTGATCTCGGCGTCGCGGCCGATCAGGGGATCGATCTTGCCGTCCTTCGCCTTCTTGTTGAGATTAATGCAATAAGCTTCCAGCGCATCGCCCTTTTTCTTGGGCTCTTCGCCGCCCTTGGCATCCGCATCCTCGTCCACGCCGCGCACCGGCCGCGACTCGGAGAGGCCCGGACGCTTGGCGATGCCGTGGCTGATGTAGTTGACCGCGTCGTAGCGCGTCATGTCCTGCTCCTGCAGGAAATAGGCGGCGTGGCTCTCGCGTTCGGCGAAGATGGCAACGAGCACGTTGGCGCCGGTCACCTCCTCCCGGCCCGAGGACTGCACGTGGATGACGGCACGCTGGATGACGCGCTGGAAACCGGCGGTCGGCTTGGCATCCTCCGCGCCGTCGGTAATCAGGTTCTCGAGTTCGGTCTCCAGGTAGGAGGTGAGGCTGCGCTTGAGCTTGTCGAGGTCGACATTGCAGGCGCGCATGACCGCAGAGGCATCCTGATCGTCGATCAACGCGAGAAGCAGATGCTCGAGCGTCGCATATTCGTGATGCCGCTCGTTGGCGAGCGCCAGCGCGCGATGGAGCGACTGCTCGAGGCTACGGGAGAATGTCGGCATTTAACGTCCCACTTGCATTTGTATTGGCCGCCCCTCCCGGTTTCATGGCTTTTTTATCATCCGGCGTCACTTCTTTTCCATCACGCATTGAAGCGGGTGCTGGTGCTTGCGGGCGAAATCCATCACCTGCGTCACCTTGGTCTCGGCGACCTCGTAAGTATAGACCCCGCACTCGCCGATGCCATGGTGATGCACATGCAGCATGATGCGTGTCGCCGATTCGTGATCCTTGCCGAAGAAGCGCTCGAGCACGTGCACGACGAATTCCATCGGCGTGTAATCGTCGTTGAGGATCAAAACCCGGTACATGCTGGGCCGCTTGGTCTGCGGCTTGGTCCTGGTGATGACGGCGGTGCCGGGAGCCCCCGGCTCGTTCCGCCGCTTGCGCTCATCATCGCTCATGCCCGGGCCGCCGCTGGCGACGGCCGGCGCGGTGGATTGGCGTATAGTGGCTGTGACCCTCATGGCAGTGGCCGCGACAGGTAGTGTTTAGACAGTATTCTTGTCAGTCCCGTGGGGGCCGCGTCGGCGGCCCTCCACTAATATTAATGATCCCGACCCCGCGCTTCCACAAGCCGGCAAATCGACGACCCTGAGCCCCTTGCGGGCAGAAGCCGCGGCGAGCCAGTCGGTTCCCTCCGCGAAGACGCCCGTGCCGCCCGCTTTGGCGGCTGCGGGCAAAAGGGCGCATGTTGGGCGAAAATCGGGCCAATTTTGCTCAATTAACGGCGGCGGTTCTGACGATTTTTCAATGGGTCGGCCGAATAGTCCGGGCGCGTCCGCGACCGCTGTTTTACGCCGTTTTTCAAGGGGGGATCAGCCATGCTGCGCGCGCGTTTCCGGGATTGCCGGCAGGGGGGTGTGGCTCCGCTGTTCGGGCTCGCGATTGTTCCATTGCTGGTCGCGGTCGGCGTGGCGGTGGATTATTCCCGCGCCAACGCGGCCCGGGCGGCGTTCCAGGCCGCGCTCGATTCGACCGCGCTGATGATATCGAAAACCGCGGCCACGAGTTCGGCCGCGGATCTACAGGCGAATGCGACCAAATATTTCAATGCCCTGTTCAACCGACCCGACACCTCGGACGTGACGATCCGGGCGACCTATTCCTCCGACGGCGGCTCCAAGGTGATCGTCTCCGGCACCGCGAAGGTCGCGACCGAGTTCATGCACGCCGTCGGCGCCATTCTCAACCTGTCCGATCTCGACTCGATGAATATCGGCGCATCCTCCACCGCGGTCTGGGGCAATACGCGCCTGCGCGTCGCGCTGGTGCTCGACAATACCGGTTCCATGGCGCAGGACGGCAAGATGGACGCGCTCAAGACCGCCTCGCAGAATCTGCTCAGCCAGCTCAAATTCGTCGCCGTCAATCCCGAGGATGTCTATGTCTCGATCGTCCCCTTCAGCAAGGACGTCAATGTCGGACCGGGCAACTACAATCAATCTTGGCTTTACTGGGACGACGGCGTGACCACCGCCGACAATTACTGGGATGCCCTCAACGGCACCTGCAGCAGAGGCTCGGCCTTCAAGACCCGCAGCAAATGCCTCGCCTACCCGGTCTGCTCGAAGTCGCAATACACGACGTCGAGCCAATGCGTCAGTCACGGCGGCATCTGGTACAGCACCGCGGGCACCTGGACGCACGCCAATCACTCGACCTGGAACGGCTGCGTCACCGACCGCAATCAGAATTTCGACACCACCAATGATCCTCCGGTGGCCGGCGGCACGCTCTACCCGCCGGAGCAATATTCGTCGTGTCCCTCGCCGCTCATCGGTCTGACCAATGACTGGACCGCGCTGTCGAACGCGATCAACGCCATGCAGCCCAACGGCAACACCAACCAGGCGATCGGCCTGCAGGTCGGCTGGCAGACGCTGACGGCGGCGCCCTTCACCGTGCCGCCGATGGATCCTCAATACAATTACAAGCAGGTCATCATCCTGCTCACCGACGGTCTCAACACCCAGGACCGCTGGTATACCAGCCAGTCGCTGATCGACGCGCGCCAGCAGAAGACCTGCGACAACATCAAGGCGGCCGGCCTGACCATCTACACGGTGCAGGTGAACACGGACAACGAGCCGGTCTCGACGCTGCTGCAGAACTGCGCGAGCGATCCCAGCAAGTTCTTCCTGCTGACCTCCTCGACGCAGATCGTGTCGACCTTCAATCAGATCGGCACCGCAATCACCGACCTGCGGCTCGCCTATTGACCTCGCAAGGCGCGCCGAGCCCGGACGCGCGCCTCCGCCGACAAGAGCGCGCGCGGCGCGCGCCGGCATCGGCTTTCGCCGCGCCGGCAAACCCGCCGTTAACGACAATGGCTAAGAACTGCGCCGCATTCGCGCCAGCCCCGAGAAGGGCGATTAACCAGCCAAATGCCTGATCGGGCGGAAGGAGGGCGGGCGGCGACGGCGCCTTGCTTACCTGATCTTAAGACCTTTCCGCCTGCCGGTATACGAGGCCTTTAACCGGCCTTCGTAAGAGGAGCGGCGTTCGTTGCACCCGTATTCGGTGATCCGCCATGCCGACGATCTGGTCCGGATTCCATCGCGCGCTACGCCGGTTCGGCCGTGCCCGCGATGGCAATGTCGCCATCATTTTCGGCCTCGCCGCCATTCCGCTTATTGCCTTCGTGGGTGCGGCCATCGACTACAGCCGCGCCAATTCGGTCAAGGCGGCGCTGCAAGCCGCTCTCGATTCGACCGGGCTCATGCTGTCGCACGACGCGCGCACGCTGAGCGCGGACCAGCTCACGGCCAAGGCCGACACCTATTTCAAGGCGTTGTTCACCCGGACCGACGCGAAGGACATTACCGTCAACGCCAGTTACAACGGCGACAACGGCTCGGCGCTCACGGTCACGGCCACCGCCGACGTGCCGACGACGTTCATGAACATCCTGGGCATTCCGACCATGACCGTCGGCAGCACGACGGTCGCCAAATGGGGCAACAAGCGCCTGCGCGTGGCGCTGGTGCTCGACAATACCGGTTCGATGGCGGATAGCGGCAAGATCGATGCGCTCAAGACCGCGACCAGCAACCTGCTCGACCAGCTTCAGAATGCCGTCACCACCGACGGCGACGTCTATGTGTCGATCATTCCTTTCGTGAAGGACGTGAATGTCGGTCCGCCCAGTCCCGCCAATGCAAGCTGGGTTTCGCCCGCCTGGATCGACTGGACGGAATGGGAGGGCGAGCCGCCGATCCTCGACACCGCCAATGGCGGCTCGAAGCCGAACAACTGGTACAGCGTGGGGCCCGGATCCTCCTGCCCCTTCAGCACCAACAGCCAGGGATTTCGATGCACGAACGGGCCTGCGACCAGCGGCGCATCCACGATCTCCACCATTCCCTCGAGCGGCAATTTCAGGGGCTTGATCTGCCCCAGCATCGACAACGGCAATCGCAAGCCGCTCAAGGCCAGCGACTACTACAACGGCTGCTACAACAGCTGGACGAAATGCGTCGGGGCCAATTGCCGCTGCACGACCACCAACACCTCCATCTGCAGCTGCACCGGCAGCGGCGCGAGCAAGACCTGCACGGTCAGCGCCAATCACTACGAGCACACCTGGCGTCCGGCCGCGACCGAGACCTATACCCCCGCGCTCGCCCTGAACTCCTCCGGCCTGCCCTACGCGACGCCGGGACGCTACACCTGGAACGGCTGCGTGACCGATCGCGGCCTGCGCAATTCTCCCGACACCGTCTACAATTTCGACACCAACGCTGCGCCGCCGGATCCGGTCACGCCGCGCCCGTCGTCGCTCTATCCGGCGGAGCAATACAGCGCCTGTCCGCAGCCGGTGGCCGGCCTGAGCTATGACTGGTCGGCCATGAAGGCACTGGTCAACGCCATGCAGCCCAACGGCAACACCAACCAGGCGATCGGGCTGCAGCTCGGCTGGATGTCGCTCGTCGGCGGCGGGCCGTTCCCCACTCCGCCGCCGCTGGATCCCGCCTACCAGTACAAGCAGGTCATCATCCTGCTCACCGACGGCCTCAATACCGAGGACCGCTGGTACACCAGCCAAAACTCGATCGACGCGCGCCAGCAGCTCACCTGCAACAACTTCAAGGCGGCGAGCAGCGACAACGTGCTCTACACCATCCAGGTGAATACCGGCGGCGATCCCACCTCGACGCTGCTGCAGAATTGCGCGAGTTCCTTCGACACCGATCCGAAAGGGCAGAAATTCTTCCTGCTCACATCGGCCGACCAGATCGTCCAGGTGTTCAACCAGATCGGCACCGCGCTCACGCAGCTGCGCCTCGCGCAATAAACCGAGGCGCCGCCGGGGACGGCCCGCCTACGAACGCGGGCCGCCTCCGGGGCGCGGACTCGAACTACCGCGGCCGCCTATTTCGCCTTGGCGAGCAGCGTCTCGTAGGGCTTGCAGGTCTCCTTGGCGAGGTCGACATAGAGCTCGCCGAGCCTGGAAACCTTGGCCACGAAACCGTCATAGGCGTTGCGGGCATATTCGCTCTGCAGCTCGATCGCCTTGTCAAAGGATTTGACGTCAAGCAGCTTCTCGACGAAAGCGGCGCCGTCCTCGAAGGTTTTCTTGGAATAGTCGACCACCTCGGTGGCGATGGCTTGCACGCCTTTCGACAGCGCGCTCAATGATTTCAGCGTCAGGTCGATATTGTCCCTGCCCGCTTTCTCGAAGTCCTCGAAAGTCTTGATCATGATCCGCCCTCTCCCGGCCCGCCCTCGCGGGGCCATTGGCTTGCGTCCCCGCCGCATGCGGGACCGTCATCAAGCAGATATATTGCACTGCACAAATTGTCAAGCGTTATTTTTGCGGTGCAATAAGACGGAAATTTCGGTGAATTTGCCTTAACTTCCTGTAAACCTCGCTCCCCTAGCGTGGGACATTGTGGCGCTGCGGGAGCGCCACGGATCGGCCCTTTCGGACCGGTAACGCGGCACGCCGCAAGAAATTCTGGCGGGCAAAAATTCGGGCGGGGAGGAGTTCTTGTCGCGTTCGCGGATTCCTGGCGCGTTGCGCTGCGGCGCTCTCCTCATGGCAGGCATCCTGGCGACGATCGCCGCTTCCGGCGCGGCCGACGCGCGCGGCCGCCGCCACCACCAGCACCACCACCGGGTCCACCGCCCCGCCGGCGAGCCCGTCCGCGCACCGGCCTATGCCTCGATCGTGGTCGACGCGAATTCCGGCCGGGTGATGGAAGAGACCAATGCCGACAGCCCGCGTCATCCCGCCTCGCTGACCAAGATGATGACGCTCTACCTGCTGTTCGAACGGCTGGAACAGGGCCGCATCCAATTGTCGACGGAAATGAAAGTCTCGGCCCATGCCGCCGATCAGGCCCCGTCCAAACTCGGGCTTGCGCCGGGCGACACGATCGACGTGGACAGCGCGATCAAGGCCATCGTTACCAAGTCGGCGAACGACGTCGCGGTCGTGGTTGCCGAAGCGCTCGGCGGCAGCGAGAGCGAGTTTGCCCGCCTGATGACGGCCAAAGCGCGCGAACTCGGGATGATGCACACGAACTACCACAACGCCTCCGGCCTTCCCGACGAGGCGCAGATCACCACCGCGCGCGACCAGGCGATCCTCGCGCGCGCGCTGCAGGACCGGTTCCCCAAATATTTCCATTATTTCTCCACGCGCCGTTTCGTCTATCACGGCCGGGCGATGCGCAATCACAACCACCTGCTCGACCGGGTGGCGGGCGTCGACGGCATCAAGACCGGCTATATTCACGAGTCCGGCTTCAACATCGTGACCTCGGTGCACCGCGGCGAGCGTCGCATCATCGCGGTGGTATTCGGCGGTCGCACCGCGGCCTGGCGCGACGCCCGGGTGCGCAGCCTTATCGAAGCCAATATCGGCGAAGCCGCGACCAAACGCACCGCGCCCATGGTGGTGGAAGGCTGGAGCAGCCGCAATGCCGCCGCGGCGGCGAACGCGCCGCCGCTGCCGGCCCCGGTTCCACCCGCGGCGCGGAACGTTGCGGTGCCGGTGCCGGCCGTGGCGGACTCCAACGCCAACGCGCCGATCAAGCCGCATCCGGTCAAGACGGTCGCGGTCATCCCGGACGCAGCCGCGCGGACGGCGTTGAGCGGTCGCGTCGAGGAACGCCCGGTTGCAGCGCCGCCCGAGCACGAGGCGACCGTCATCCCCGCCGCGGCCGGGGCCGAGGCGCCGCCCTCCCCTGCGCGGCCCGCATCATCGAGCGACTCAGCCGCGATCACGGGCCATACGCCGGCGGCGACCGCCGCCCTTGCGAGGTCGCGCGGGCCCTACATGATCCAGGTCGGCGCGCTCGACGACGAGAGCGACGCGCGGCAGCGCCTCGCCAACGCCCGCGCCAAGGCGCATGGTCTGCTCAGCGACGCCATTCCTTTCACCGAGAAGATCGCCAAGGGCGACAGGGCGCTCTATCGCGCCCGTTTCGCCGGCCTCGAGAAGTCGCAGGCGGAGGCGGCATGCAGAAGCCTCAAGCGCAGCGAGATCCCGTGTTTCTTGCTGCGGAATTGAAGAACATGAAGCCATACCGGGGAGAACGCGCCAAGCATCGGGTCGAGGAGTCGCTGGAGATGTTGCGTATGGAGTTCCTCAGCGATGGCGGCGAAGAAGAAGGTCTTTGGCTTCGTTGATGCGGGCCGCAAGATAGGTGGTTCCTCCCTGATCGGGATGAAATTTCTTCATCAAGGCGCGATGCGCCTTGGCGATCGCCTCGGCGCTCGCGCCGGGCTGCAGGCCAAGGATCTGATAGGCCTCCTCTTCCGTCATTTTTCCGGACGCAGCCGCGCGCGGCGCTGCCGCATCACTTTGCGCGTGCTCACGCCAGCCGGGCTCCCGGCGGTCAAGATACGCCATCAGTAGCGCGCGGCTTTCCTCGTCGTAGTCGGCGAGCAGTCCGACGAGCGTCGTCACGTCGAGCTGCTCGAGCGCCCGGCCCTGAAGGCGGCCGGAAAGAATGCGTCCGCGCATGGCGCCGGTGTCATGATCGAGCTCCATCTCGACGTGAGCCGTGCGGACGCGCGAGACCTGTCCGGCGCTCCTGTGGGTGCGATCGAAGAAGCCGGCCGGGCCGAACGGCAGCCAACCGAGCAGGCCGAGGCCGAAGGCGCCGAGCGGGATCGCCAGGCCGATCTCGCCGCGCAAACCGAGAAAGACCGCAAGGCCGAGCGCCACGAGCCCGCCGCCGGCCTTGAGCACGCGCGCGCCGATCCCCGGGTCGACCTTGGCAATGACGTTGAGCGCCCACAGCGCGAGCACCAGCACCAGCAGGCCGAAGAAAAACGCCGGCATCAGGACAACTGCGCGAGCAGTTTGCGCGCCGCGTCCATGCGACGCGATGCCAATGCGGCGAGCGCCGCGCGTCCGCCGGCGGCATAGGCGGCCACCGCACGCAGCAGCGCGCCGAGCTCATGCGCGGCGCCGGCATCGAAACGGCAATGCGCACCGCCCGACAGGCGCGCGATCTCCCGAAAGGCGTGCGCGGCGACGGGATCATGTCCCTCCTGGAACACGAACACCGGCACGCCGAGAAGCCCGAGCTCGCCCGCGGTCCGGCACAGGTCGTCGAGCCGCTCCTCCATGGAATCGCCGACGAACACTGCGGCCCGCACGCCGCCGCGCATATGTTCCTGCCGCACATGCGCGAGCACCTTGCCGATCTGCGTATGGCCGCCGCGGCAGTCGATGCGGCCCATGAGCTCGGCGAGCTTGGCGCTCGCGCTGATCCAGCCCGAGGCGCGGCATTCCGAAAGGCCGCGGAAATAGACCAGCTGGATCTCGAGCCCGCCGATACCGGCCGCCTCGCGGAACATCTCGGCCTGCAACACGCAGGCGCTGTCCCAGGTCGGCTGGCGGCTCATGGTGGCGTCGAGCGCGAAGACCAGCCGCCCGCGCGCGGCGCCGGCCGCAGCCGGCGCGCGCCTGCGCACCTCGGCGAGAAAGGCGTCGATTTCGGCCCTGGCGGAGACGGACGCAGGGATCCGCGGCTTGCTCATGCCTGCAAGCTTACACCATCCGCGCCGATCGTTGACTCCGGTCGCGCCGGTGTGTCGCCTTGCGGGCCGGTGCGGGCTTGCCGGCGAGCGCCGCCGTCGCGCCCCGTGTGGCCTACCCGATGCGGTTCTGCTAGAGCGGATTGCAGCGATATTGACGCGTCGTTGCCGGCCCGAGCGGAGCGGCCGGCATCGACCGGTCCGACTCCGGATCGCCTCCTCGCCGCCGCGGGGCCCCGACGATGAGGCGTCCGGGTCAATCCGGTCGGACCCCGCCGTCGCTCTTTATCGCCGATCGTCGCGGAAGGAAGGCGCAAGACACCCGCCGGTTCATGACGAAGAGGCCGCTCATCCTTCGCACCATTCCCGCGCTGCGGCGCGCGCTCGCCGGCCGCCGCAAGGCCCGGCAGACCGTCGCGCTCGTGCCGACCATGGGCGCGCTGCACGAGGGCCATCTTGCGCTGGTGCGTGCGGCGCGCCGGCGCGCGCGCTGCGTGGTGGTGTCGATCTTCGTCAATCCCACCCAGTTTGCGCCCAACGAGGATTTTGCCACCTATCCGCGCCGTTTCGCCGCCGATATTGCCGCGCTTGCCGCCGCCAAGGTCGACATCGTTTGGGCGCCTTCCGTCGAGGTGATGTACCCGCAGGGCTTCGCCACGCGCCTCGTCCCGGAGGGGGTCGCCCTGGCCGGGCTCGAGGACCGCTTCCGCCCGCATTTCTTCGGCGGCGTGGCGACGGTCGTCGCCAAATTGTTCATGCAGGTGAACCCGGATATCGCCGTGTTCGGCGAGAAGGACTACCAGCAGCTTCGCGTCGTTACGCAGATGGCAAAGGATCTCGACCTGCCGCTCAGGATCGTCGGCGTGGCGACGGTGCGGGAGAAGGACGGATTGGCCCTTTCCTCGCGCAACGCCTATCTCTCGGCTGAGGAACGCGCCGCCGCGCCGCTGCTGCATCGCGTATTGCAGGAAAGCGCGCGCCGCATTCGGCGCGGCGAGGACATCGCCCAGGTCATCGCCGCCGGCGCGGCCGCCATCGGCGCGGGCGGATTTGCGCTCGACTATCTCGAGGCGCGCCACGCGCGCACGCTGGCCCCGATCGTCTCGGTGCAGGACGGCCCGATCCGCCTGCTCGTCGCCGCGCGCATCGGCCGGACCAGATTGATCGACAATGTCGCGGTGTGACGCCTGACGGTGGATCACCTGCGGCCGATTGCATATAATGCGCCAATCCGCTTCATGCGGAGTGCAGACATCCGCGCCGCCATGGGAAACATGACCATCGACGGGAGGGGCGTGGCGC
>JADGGK010000185.1 GCA_019689975.1 Pseudolabrys sp. | reverse complement strand
CCCGCTCCCGCCGTGGTGCTGTGCCGCGGTGGCCCACCGCGATACGATCGACCGGATTGATGCTGTTGGCGTTCCTGTCGACCGCCGCGGCCTCGTGCTCGACACCGTGACGCGCGGCCGCTGGGAAGCAAAGCTGCTCGCTTATATCAGCCATCGGGTGACGAGCGTCGCGAGCGCTGAATCGCTGTCGGCACGTCAGGGCGGCTTGCACACCGGCAGGTGCTCGACCCGTTTGGCGTTTTGATAGAGCCCGCACAACACGTCCGGCCCACCGGTCTTGAGGGCGTGCTTTACCGGCTCGGCCTGGCTGACGACCAGATGGGCCCCGATCAGCGCCACGCCGACGGGGTAGGTCCAGCTGTGCCGCTGCAGGTCGGTGAGCTTGGCGATCAATAAGGCCGCGGCGATGATGGCGAGCGGATCGGTCAACAAGAAATATTCCTGCTTGAGGCCACGGCTCATTCCCAGCGTGTCGACGCCCCAGTCGGTCAGCATCAGCACCGCGACCTGCAGCACTAACGGCCACTCGCGCCGGCGGACGGCGATCACCATCGCTAAGATGATAAACCATTCGAGGAACATCGCCGGGCGTGGCGACGACTCCAGAAAGAACGTTCGCCGCAGCACCACGTGGCCCATCGCATCGACCACGAACCTGATGTCGTAACCGAGGCTGTGTTTCGCCAACCCGGGGTATGAGTCGGCCGCCCATATGAACATCTGCTCGAAGGGGTGGAAGACCACCATGACGTCGGTGGGATTGTAGCACGCATAAAGCGTGAGCAGGCCAATCATACAGCCGGCCAAAGCGGCGAGCGCTGCCGCCACCGCTTCCAGCGCGGGAATCTTCCAAATCAAACAATAGGCAGAAACGCCGAGAGCGAACCAGATGACGATTGCGGCCCAGTAGGTCTTGGCGCTCAGTGCAAGCGTCGGCAGGTTGAGCGCTGAGGTCGAAGTGGTCGACAACCCGAACGACAAGAGATCATGGGCAAGATAGACGCTGACGGCCGCGAGCACGGCAGCCGCCGTCAGCGCCGCGAAGCCGCGGCCGGTCGCATCCCAAAATCCGCGCGCGCTTGCACCGGCTGGCCCGAATGGCAGCAATATCACCGGCACCGCGCAAATCAGGAAGATGATCTGAATCTTGTTCAGCATCGCCAGCGTCATCAACGCGCTCGCCAGACCAACGACCGCCGGCCGCCATGACGTCGATCTGCGCCGGGCGACGATGAGGAGCATCAATAACGCGGTGAAGAACAGCCCCGAGGCGAGCAGCTCCGTGCGCAAGATGCGCATCTCCATGGCCATGCCGCCGGAAAACGCCAGGAACAATCCGCCCAGCGCCGCGATGCGCCAGTCGCGCACCAACGCGCGCAATAGATACGTGAACGTCGTCACGAATATCATGGCGTAGATCAGCGACAGCATGCGTCCGGCTCGCGTGGCCGCGGTCCACGCTTGCGTGAAATCCGCCATGTGGCCCACTGGCGGCAGTGCGGTAAGCGACGATACATTCACGAGGCCAAGCCAGTGCAGCGCGCGCAGCCATCCGCTCAAGAACAGGATCGACAGATAGCCGGGGTGATCGAAATATTCCTGCGGCAGATGGGCATTGAGCAGGAAGGCGTTGTAGACGATCCAGAAGTCCATGTCGGCGACGCGCCAATACGGATACCAGAAGCCCGCAACGAGGAACGAGAGCAGCATCCCGGCGCAGATCGCCAGCAGTCCCCCGCGCCAGTTGAGCAGGATCAGCCGTTCGAACGGCTGGTCGCTGGCCGGGTTGCGCGTGACTCCGATGGAAGCGAAGGCGCGCGAAAGGATGCTACGAAATGTCATTATTTGGGGGCGCATGGCCGGTGCGCGGGCCTGTCAGGAATTCTGTGCGCGAGGCCGGTTTCGTCATTGGCCGACGAAGCGCTCGCCGAAGAGGATGGCGAACTGTGTCTTGGCCTCCAACCACTCGCGCGGCGGCCGTTTCCATTCCTCGGCCGCGTGGTTGAGCACCAGATATAGCAGCTTCATGGCCGCGTCGTCATGGGGGGAAGTGTCCCCTGGTGCGGACGGCGCGGCGCAGCCAGATTTGAGACGTATATTGAGAAAAGGGGGGCATGCTCCGATGCTCGGTTTGCGAGGCTCGAGGCAAAGGAGAGCCACGATGCGGGAGATTCGACCTGCTGGGCCGCATTGTCGGAAACGGCATGCTGATTAGGCTCAGACAGATTTGAGACGGGTTGAGCAAGGAAAGGGGTTCGCCGAAGCTCGGGTTGCCGTGACTCGAACCAAGGGAGAACCCCGATGCAGGTGTTT
>JADGGK010000184.1 GCA_019689975.1 Pseudolabrys sp. | reverse complement strand
ATCCGATGCTGGCCTCCTCCCCGGCCGGCATCTTGAATCACACATTGCGCCCCACGAGAATCCCCCTCGAGTCAGTCGAGGCGTGAACCGCTCTCGTTCCGCATGGATAACAATTGGTCAACGTCATCGGCGAAGACTCGATGCCGACAATCCGGCTTACGCCTGGTCCACAGAAGGGCTGGTTCAATCCAGAGCCGGTGCTCATCTCCAGGACACGGCGCGGCGTGCCGGTTGTCTTCCGCTGCCGATGCGGCATCAATCTCGATTGCCGCATCATCAAGTGGGTCAGCCACGGCAGGATGTTGTCCTGACAAAAGCCCATCGATCAGCATCCTGCCGCGATGAAGCCGCTGATCTCCTCGGGGCCAGCGAAGATCACGTCCGCGCGGTCGCCCATCATTCCTGCCGCAACAATCGCCGGGGCTCCCTTTTGAGGGCCGTCATCACTCGCATCAGTTTTGAAACGCAGATTTCGTTCCCAGAATGCGCGCGTATTTCCATCCGCGGTCGTCACGCGATAGGTGTCCCGGCAATGGGTAATCTGTTGGACGCGCTCACCGGGCTCCAATGTCTTTAGGTTGGGAACGGAACCCGTACCTATCATCCCCATCATGCCGCCCATTTGGTGGTCGCGTTGCGCGGTCGCGGCACGCGCGCGCCCCGGCTGCGTCGCCTCCTTGAGAAACGCCAGGAGTGCCGCACGTTCGCGCGCACCCTTTATACCCGGAAACGTCATGGTGTTTCCCGGAATGAAATGCTGCGGGTCAGCGATCCAGCGATCGAGGCTGGTGTCGTTCCAGATGACTCCCGAGGAAGCCAGGGCGGCCGAGTAGCGGTCGAAATTTGGTAGCGAACCAGCCTTGCGGTTCCAGAGTCCCGAAAGGCTCGGACCCGTCATATTTCGATCGGGCTCCAGCGAGTGGCAGGCGGCGCAGGCACGGAACAGGCGCTCGCCGCGGGCGATCTCGTCCGTTTGCGTTTGCGCGCAAGCGGCAGCAGCCGTCGTGAACAATCCGATCAGCGCAATTCCGAAGTCAGCTAGACGGTACATGGCGGCCTCCATTTCTGCCCAAGGATTCGCCCCCCATTCCTGGCCGCGCTCATTTGAAGAAGACGACGCGCAGCCGAACGACACTCCGCGCGAGCAAATGCGCACGCAGATGACATCTCGATTTCAGGCGCTGTCAGATGCGGGGAGGTCGGAAGGGCGGACTACCCGTTTGCGAGTCGAACGGGTTTGTCTCGAAGGCCGGACCCAAATTCGCAAGGTGCGAGGGAAACGTGACGGCCGAAGACGCCGGCCCGGAGAAAGTGAAGCACTTGAGTGCGCACGTAGCCATGGACGAACAGCCGCCCATCGCTTTGCCACAAGGATTTACCGTGTGCAGGCAGCAGTCCATGTCCTCCATTGCGGACATGTCCGGCATTGAGGACATATCTGCATGGCCGGTCGCCTTTACCGCAACGCCGATGCCGCCGGCTGCGGGCAGCGCGGCTATCGATAAGGCGATCAGGAGCACCACTATGGTCCGACCGACCTTCATGATGCGGGAAAAAATAGCAGATTGGGCGGTCTCAAGGTAAGTGACGAATTCGCGAGCCCGCTTATTGAGTCCGTCGACCGGAACCATCACGCTGAATTCACGACGGAAAGAGGCTCGCACTGAGCGCCTGGAATGCGTGCCTCACACGTCGCTGCGCTCTCGTCGCAGGTGCCGCGACTGTGCTCAATGCACGCTTGCTCGCGGCCGCCGAACAGCAGGTCATCGCCGTGCACAAAGACCGAACTGCGGCTGCTGTTCCGGACGGGTACAGCACCTGCGAAAGGATGGCTTTCGAGCCAAGATCATCGACGCGCGAGACATCGATGCCCAGAAAAGGGGCTTGGTGTTCCGGACGATCTCGCCGCTTGCCAGACTGCGGAGATCGCCGACTACGTGGTCGAGGGTCGCGTCGCCGCGAGCGCCCTCCGGCGCTTCCTTTCGGAAATGCCGGCCGCGATGAGTCGTGCGGTCCCGGGCATGGCCATTGGCTCTCCGGGCATGGAGAACGGAAAAGCCGAGCGGTACGATGCGATCATGTTCGGTCCGAGCGGGCCCCGAGCTACATGCGATTCCTCGACAACCAGCCGCCGGGCTGACATCTTCAGGCGTATGAGCCCGGCTTCTTCGCCGCGATCCGCGCCGCAAGCTTGCCGGCTCTGATAACCTGGCCAGGCAGGCCAAACACCTGCATCGGGGTTCTCCCTTGGTTCGAGTCACGGCAACCCGAGCTTCGGCGAACCCCTTTCCTTGCTCAACCCGTCTCAAATCTGTCTGAGCC
>JADGGK010000070.1 GCA_019689975.1 Pseudolabrys sp. | reverse complement strand
AAAATAATGGCTTCGGCCTTGTCAACTCGCGGCAAGGCGAATGTGCGCGCCGTCGCGCCGCGAGGCGCGGCGGCCCTCGACGGGCGCACCGCGGTCGGCGCCGGCATCCGGCAAGCGTCCGCTATCAAGGCGGCGGCCCGCACGCGGCGCGGCGTTCAGCGACGCCTGACCTGATAGCCCGCCGCCTCGCGGTCCCATGTCGCGGCGGTGACGCCGCGCTCGCTGAGCTTGTACTTCTGGACCTTTCCATTCTCGGTCGTCGGCAGGGCGCTCACGAATTCGAGATAGCGCGGCACGGCGAAATAAGGCAGCCGCGGCTCGCAGAACATGATCAGTTCCAGATGCGAGAGCGCCTGCCCCGGATGCAACACGACCGCCGCCATCACCTCGTCCTCGCCCAGCGCGGAACGGACCGGGAAGGCGGCTGCCATGGCCACCGCCGGGTGGCTGAGCAGGACCTGCTCGACTTCGAACGACGAAATATTCTCGCCCCGACGGCGGATCGAGTCCTTGATGCGGTCGATGAAACGGAAATAGCCGTCCGCCTCCCGCACCACCCGGTCGCCGGTGTGGAACCACAGATTGCGCCAGGCCTCGACCGTTTTTTCCGGCGCGGCAAAATAGCCGGTCGAGAAGGCGAACGGCTCGTCGGCGCGCACCACGAGTTCGCCCGGCGTGCCGTCCGGCAGGTCGTTGTCGTCCTCGTCCACGACGCGGGCGCTGAAGCCGCGATGGACCGGTCCCATCAGGCCGGGCCGCTGCCGGTCGGCGGTGGTGCCGAGAACGAAATTGGTCTCGGTCGATCCCCAGCCGTCGATCAGCCTGATGCCGGTGCGTTCGGTGAACTCGGCGTGGAAGCGCGCGGGCACGCCGGGCGCGAGCGCGCGTCGCACGCGATGGGCGGATTCCTCCGCTCCCCTCGGCCGCGACAGCAGGATCGGCACCATGGCGCCGAGCACATAGGTCGCGCTCGCATTCGCGCGCCGCAAGGCGGCATAGAAGTCCGAGGCCGAGAACCGTTTCTCGAAGGTAACGGGAATCCCGGTCAACAACGCCTGGAAGAAGGTGTTGAGCGCATTGGTATGGAACAGCGGCAGCGTCGTGCACAGCACGTCGTCCGCGCCGAGCTCGAGCAGTTCGGCGGTGTTGAGCGCCCACCAATAATATTGCGCATGCGGACAGCACACGCCCTTCGACGGGCCGGTGGTGCCGGAGGTATAGAGGATCGTCAGCAGGTCGCCCGGGCGCAGGACCGCCGGCGCATCGGGCGCGCCCGGCGCGGGCAGCGGCGAGGAGGCGAGCCGGCCGATCCTGACCGGCGCCTCGTCGCCGATCGTCCAGATCGTTTCGAGCGGCAAAGCGGCGACGTCGAGCTGGTCGAGATTGGAGCGGAATTCGCCTTCGATGACCATCAGCCGCGCGCCGCTGTTCGCCAGGATGTGCTGCAACTGGGGGCCGCGCGAGGCGGTGTTGATCGGCACCGCGATCGCGCCGAGCCAGGCGCAGCCGAGGAAGACCTGCAGGAACTCGATGCGGTTCGAGCAAATCAGCGCCACCCGGTCGCCGCGCCCGATCCCCGCGTCGCGCAGGGTCGCCGCGAATCGGCTCGCGGCGTCGCGGGCCTGCGCGAAGCTCCAGCGGACCCCGCCCGCCGATACCAGAAGCTTGCCGCCGTGGCGTTCGGCCTGCCGCGCCAGCATCGTCGGCAGCGTGCGCTCGCGCGGCGCGAAGGGCGCCGGGGGCGGATGGGGCGGATGCGACGCGGCGGTCATTCTGGACAATTACTTTAACCCTAAAATATATTGAGCGAGAGAAACAAGCCGGTCGCGGCGTCGACCGCGGGACGGGTCGCCCGGGCGCCGACGCGCTCCCGTCGCATGCCGACGACGCAATAGGGGAGGCCGATATTCGCATCTGGTATCAAAGCTACGTCGACTACGAGAACGGCAAGACCTATTGGGACCGCCTGCGCGTCCATCTGCGCGCGATCGTGGACGAGGGCACGCAGGTCGACGTCAAGGGCATCACGCCGCACGATTCCTATGCGCATCCGATCGTCGAGATGCGCTGCGCGCGCGAAGTGATCTGCAACGCGGTGCGGGCGGAGCGCGAGGGCTACGACGCCTTCGTGATCGGCCATTTCCAGGATGCCGGCCTCTACGAGGCGCGTTCGGTCGTCAACATTCCGGTGGTTGCGCTCGGCGAGGCCTCGATGCTCTACGGCTGCCAGCTCGGCCAGCGGCTCGGCATCGTGACGATCAACACCCGTTACATTCCCTGGTTCCGCCACCAGATCAGGAAATACGGCCTCCAGGATCGGGTGACGGGCGTGCACGCCATGCAGTTTGAGCCGGGCCAGATTCTCAAGGCCTATGAATCGCCGGCGCTCGCCGAACAGGTGCGGGAGCTCTTCGCCGCGCAGGCCAAACCGCTGGTGGCCGCCGGCTGCGAGGTGCTCATTCCCGGCGGCGGCATCCCGATGCTGCTGTTCTCGACGCTGCACGGCCATGCCGTCGACGGCGCGCCGGTCATCAACGGCATTCCGATCGCCGTGAAGATGGCGGAGCTCGCGGTCAAGCTGCGTAAAATCTCCGGTCTCGGCGTCAGCCGGGCGGGCGACTACACGCTGGCGCCGCCCGAGATCATCGAGGAGTTCATGACACACCCCAAAGGCCTGTGAACGGTCGGCTGCGGGATGGGCGCATGCGCAGGGGCGCGCACGGGTGAGGACGAACGGCGAAAGCCTGCGGCGTCGCGCGGCGCCGATGCGGCATGCGCCGGCGAGGCAGCGCGGCGCTCGCGAGCCTATGCCGGCGCGAACCGGTCCCGTCGCGGGCGCGGCGGCGTCCGCAGCCATGCGGCTCTTCATGTGATGCGGGCGCATCGGGCGGAGCCGACAAGGGCGGTGCGCGCATGACGGGCGGTGCGATCCGCATGGCCTATGACGGCGTTGTCGCCTGCGCGCCGGTCACGGTGCCGTACCGGCGCTTTTCGATCAACACCGCGCACTGGTGGATCGCCCGCGCGCTCGATGGCCTCAGGCGCGCGGCGGGGCTCGAGCCGTCGCAGATCGACGGGCTCGTGCTGTCGAGTTTCACGCTCGGGCCGGACACCGCGGTCGGCGTCACCCAGCATCTCGGCTTGTCGCCGCGCTGGCTCGATCACGTGCCCATGGGCGGAGCGAGCGGCGTGGTCGGCCTGCGCCGCGCCGCCCGCGCCGTGCAGTGCGGCGACGCGCGGTTCGTCGCCTGCGTGGCCGGCGACACCAACCATGTCGATTCGTTCCGCAAGACGCTTTCGACCTTCTCGCGCTTCGCGCAGGATGCCGTCTATCCCTACGGCGCGGGGGGCGCCAACGCCTCCTTCGCGCTGATCACCAAGAACTACATGAACAAATACGGCGCAAGGCGCGAGGATTTCGGCAAGATCTGCATCGCGCAGCGGCAGAACGCGCTCGCCGTTCCCTTCGCGATGATGAAGAAGCCGCTGACGCTCGACGACTATATGACGGCGCGGCCGATCTGCGATCCGCTGCATTTGTTCGACTGCGTCATGCCCTGCGCCGGTGCGGAAGCCTTTCTCGTCTGTCGCGACGACGACGCCAAGGCGCTGGCGATTCCGGCGGTCCGGTTGCTCGCGACCATCGAGCGCCACAATGCCTTCGCCGACGATCCCGTGCAGGAGCGCGGCGGCTGGGCCATGGACGCCGGCGAGCTGTGGCGCATGGCCGGGGTGACGCCGGACCGGATCGACATCGTCGAGACCTATGACGACTATCCGGTCGTCGTCATGATGCAGTTCGAGGATCTCGGTTTCTGCAAGAAGGGCGAGGGACCCGACTTCGTGCGCAGCCACAGCTTCACGACCGACGGCGACTTTCCGCACAACACCTGCGGCGGGCAGTTGTCGATGGGCCAGGCGGGCGCCGCGGGCGGCTATCTCGGCCTGACCGAGGCGATGCGTCAGTTGACCGGCCGGCCCATCGGGCGACCGGCCGCCAAGGCCGAGCTCGCGCTCGTGTCCGGCTTCGGTATGATCAATTATGATCGCGGCCTCTCGTCCGGCGCCGCCATTCTTGCGAGGGCCTCGTGACCGAACCGCTCGCGCGCCCGAAACGCAAAAACCCGCTCAGGCGGACGCGGCAGCCGCTGCTGCCGCAATCGGTGCGCAGCCGCACCGCGCACGGGCTCACCGCGGCCGCCGCGCAGGGTCGCTTTGAGCTCCAGCGCTGCGTCGACTGCGCCGCGGTCTTCTACCCGCCGCGCGACGCCTGCCCGCGCTGCCTCTCCCCGCGCGTCCCCTTCGTGCCGGTCGACGACCGCGGTACGCTCGCCGTGGAGACCACGATCCACGCCTCGACCGACCCCTATTTCCGCGAGCGCATGCCCTGGCGCGTGGGTCTCGTCCGGCTCGATTGCGGGCCGGTCGTGCTCGCGCATCTGCACGGGGACGCGAGGGAGGGCGACCGGGTGCGCCTCGATCTGAAGCTCGACAAGGGCGGCGCGCCGGTGCTCGTCGCGCTTCCCGCAAAGGACACGCCGCACATGACCGACGACCGGCAACTGCGCGAAATGACCTGCGATCCCAAGTTCCGCCGCGTGCTGATCACCGACGGCCGCAACAGCGTCGGGCAGGCGATGGCCAAGGCCTTTTCCGACGCCGGCGCCGCCATCGTCTTCGTCGGCGTGGCCGATGCCTGGAAGCCGTTCGCGGGGCAGGAGATGCTGCGCAAGCTCGCAGGCGTCGAGATCGTGCCGCTCGATCTTACCGACACCGAGTCGGTAACGGAGCTTGCCGAACAGAACGGCGCGCGCACCGATATCATCGTCAACACCGCCGAGCACGTGCGGCCGGGCGGCATCCTGCAGCGGCACGGTCTTACCGTCGCGCGCGAGGAGATGGACGTCCGCTATTTCGGGCTCATGCGGCTCGCCCAGGCATTCGGCCCGGCGATGCGCAGCCGCGGCGCCGACGGCGTCAATTCGGCGACCGCCTTCGTCAACCTCCTCTCGGTCTATGCGCTGATGAACTGGCCCGCCTATGGCGCCTATTCGGCGACGGAGGCGGCATGCCTGTCGGCCGCCCAATGTCTGCGCGCCGAACTGCGGCCGGGCGGCGTCAAGGTGCTCAACGTGTTCTTCGGCCCGCTCGACACCGAATGGTTCCAGACCGTGCCGCCCCCCAAGGTTGCGCCGGAGGCGCTCGCGCGGGCGGTCGTGCAGGCGCTGCAGCGCGGTCTCGAGGACGTGTTCGTCGGCGACATCGCCGAGGAGGTGCGGGCGCGGCTTTCCGTCAATCCCAAGGCGCTCGAGCGCGAGCTTGCAGGGTGAGGACAGAAAATCATGGCGAGCGACCTTCTCAGGCTGGTGCAGCGCGTGGCGCAAGGGTCGATCCGGGTGGTCGACCTGACGCAGACCTTGACCCAGGAATTTCCCGTCATCACGCTGCCGCCGGAGCTCGGCCAGTGCGCGCCGTTCCGCATCGAGGAGGTGTCGCGCTACGACGAGCGCGGGCCGGCCTGGTACTGGAACAACATCACCGTCGGCGAGCATTGCGGCACGCATTTCGACGCGCCGATCCATTGGATCTCCGGCAAAGACCTGCCCCACAACTCGGTCGATACCATCCCGCCGGCGAAATTCATCGCCCCGGCCTCGGTGATCGACTGTTCGCGAGAATGCGCCGCCGACCCCGAATTCATGCTGACCGTGCCCTTCGTCGAAGCCTGGGAGAAGCGGCACGGCCGCATCGCCGCCGGCGAATGGGTGCTGCTGCGCACCGACTGGTCGAAGAAATCCTACGCCGACTATGCCGGCCTGACCGAGGAAGGCGCGCATACGCCGGGCCCCGCGCCGGAGGTGGTCAGATGGCTGGTCGAGGAGCGCGACGTGCACGGCTTCGGCACCGAGACGATCGGCACCGATTACGGCCAGGCGCAGCACTTCAACCCGCCTTATCCGGCGCATTTCTACATGCACGGCAAGGGCCGTTACGGCCTGCAGTGCCTGACCAATCTCGACCAGCTTCCGCCCAAGGGGGCGGTGATCCTCGCCGCGCCCCTGAAGATCAAACAGGGCTCGGGCAGCCCGCTCAGGGTGCTGGCGCTCGTCGAGGAGGCGGCATCGCCGCCGCCGTCGCGGCGGGCAAGCCGCGGGCGCGGAATCTCGACCGGGCGATCCCGGTGACGCGGATCGGCCGCGGCGACGAGCTTTCCCGCGCGGCGTCGTTCGTCCGACCCGCCGCCGGCACGCTTACCGGACGGGCCCGCTTGTCGGCGACGCCTCGCGCCTCGGCTTGCTCATGAATCCGCATTCCGAGGCCGAATGCCGCGCGAGCGTCAGAGGAAGCTCTCGACCGTCTTCAGCGCGCCGTCGAGCGCGGCGCCGTCCTCGTCCCTGAGCGCGGCCTCGCGCAGCCGGCGGACCCAGGCAGCGGCATCGTTGCGCTCCTCGAGCCGCTTCGCCGCCGCCATCACGCGGTCGAATTTGGACCGGCCGCGGCTGTAGGTGTCGGAATAGCCTTTCACCAGCCGGCGGCAGGCGAGCAGCTCGAGGGCAAGGTCGTAATTCTTCGCCGCCGCCTCGCGCACGCGGGCAAGCCAGGCATCGCGATGCGCCATCTCGGTCTGATGGCGCAGCGTGCCGCGCCGGAAGCGTCGCAGGCCGGCGAGCGCGTAGAGCAGCAGGAAGCCGCCGAGCCTGGAGGTGCGCACCCGGCGGCCGCGGTTGACGAGTCGGTCGAGCGCACGGAACAGCCGCGGTCGCCGCGCGATGAAGCGGCCGAGCGGTGCCGGCAGGGACCCGGCGATTTCGTCCATGCGCGGATGCATGTAGTCGGTGATGTCGAGGAGCTGGTCGGGCGCGGCAGCCACCTCGCGGCGCACGCGGGAAAAGCGGCTGCCGCGCGTTTTGAGCTCGGCGACCCGGTAGACGTCGTCATAGGCCATGGCGAGGGCGACATATTTCGCCGCCGTCCGCGTCAGGGCAAAGCCGCGCGCCTCGCCGCCGATCGAGCGGTCGAGCGCCAGCAGGCCGGCGAGAAGGTCGAGATAGTCGCGGCCGTAGTCGACGTCCTGGAAATCGACCACGCGGGCAAGGCCCGCCGCCAGCATGTCATGGCAGGGAGCCGGGAACTGGTCGCGGGCGCGCGCGACGAGCGCATCGAAGGCGGCATGGCCGACCGGTGCGAGCGCGGGTCGGACCGCCGGCCGTTCGTCCTGCCAGCGGTCGAGCGGCAGCGTCGCCCGCTCATAGCCGCGCGCGAAGCCGCGCAGGCTCGCTTCCACGCCGATGCCGGCGCTGCGGATGACCGCCTCGTAGGACTCGCGCGCAAACGGCAGCACCTTGGAGGCGGCGATCGCGCCGAACAGCACGGCCGAGATGGCGCTGCGGGTTTCCTCCGCGACGGCGGCCATGTCGAAGGCAATGAGGCGCCGCGCGCAGGACTTCGCCGCCTCGAACACCGCGACCGGGTCGGCGATGCCGTCGCCGGGCGTCTGTTTCTCGACCACCGCATAGGCGCGGTGGGTCGAGGCGATGAGCGTGGTGCGGTCGGGCGTCACCAGGCCGCGCAGGATGGCGCGGCCGGCTTCCATCCATTCGGCGGCGACCACCACGTCGACCTCGCCGGCCGCCGCCATCAGACCGAGCACCGGCCGCAGCGTGCCTCGCGCCGCCGGCGGGACGGACAGCGTTTCGATGTAATAGACCGTGGCGCCCGTGCGCTGGGCGACGCCGGGCACCGAGCTCGCCTGCGCCACCCAGCCGTTCGCCTCGCACAAGGCCACGAGCCAATCGACCAGCACGCCGCCGCCCTGACCGCCCAGCGCCATGATCGCGATGCTCAGCGGCCGCGTGGTGTCGAGCGGCGCTCGGCCGGAGGAGGTGCTCATGCCGGCGCGGCTTGCGTCGTGAGGGGATGCCGCCGCGCGCGCCGGCGCTGCAGGAAACCGATGATCGCGTTGCGCAGGCGCGAGCGCAGCCGCTCGAGCGGGCGCGGATTGTAGACGATATCGGCCTGGTAGAAGGAGGGACAGAGCACGGCCGCGTCGGCCACTTCGCCGCAATTGCCGCAGCCGACGCAGGTGTCATCGATCGCCGCGACCGGATCGTCCTTCAAGGGATCGTCGGTTCGCTTGACCGAGAGCGAGGGACAGCCGGACAGGCGGATGCAGGCATGGTCGCCGGTGCAGACGTCCTCGTCGACGCCGAAGCGCGGCCGCACCCTGCGTTCGCCGCCCTGCACCGCCTTGTCGAACAGCGGTTTCTCTCGTCGCTGCCGGTTGAGCATGCATTCGGACGCGGCGACGATGACCTTCGGTCCGGGTTCGCTGTTCGACAGCGCTTCCTTCAGCGTGTCGCGCATCCTGGCGACGTCGTAGGTGCGGTCGATCTGCCGCACCCAATGCACGCCGATGCCCTCGACCGCCTTGGTGATGGGATGTCCGGTCGAGCGCGTCCGGTTGTCGGCGCGGGAGGAGAGCAGGTCCTGCCCGCCGGTCGCCGAGGCATAGAAATTGTCGATCACGACGATCACGCCGTCATGCTTGTTGTAGACGGCGTTGCCGATACTGGAGGCAAGCCCGTTGTGCCA
The DNA here is from genome assembly GCA_019689975.1 of Pseudolabrys sp. Taxonomy (GTDB): domain Bacteria; phylum Pseudomonadota; class Alphaproteobacteria; order Rhizobiales; family Xanthobacteraceae; genus Pseudolabrys. The sequence goes on along the minus strand of JADGGK010000070.1, from coordinate 6,642 downwards.
GAAGCCGCCGTCGCCGATGATGGAGATCGACTTCTTGCCCGCCGGCACGTTGAAGGCGGCGGCCGAAGCCGGCCCGAGCCCGTAGCCCATGGTGGTGGTGCCGATGTTGAACGGCGGCAGGATCGAGAACAGGTGGCAGCCGATATCGGCCGCCACATGGTGCGGCCCGAGTTCCTTCTCGACGAGCTTCATCGCTGCGAAGATCGGGCGCTCCGGGCAGCCGGTGCAGAAGCCGGGCCCGCGCGGCGGCACCACGCGCTCGAGCGCCCTGACGCGGGGGTCGTCGGCGACGTTCGGCCGATTCGGCGCGCGCGCCCGGTCGGTGAGCAGGTCGGGGGCGGCCTTCGCAAGGAAGGCGCGCAGGCCCGCCAACATCACCTCGGCGGTGTATTCGCCCGCCATCGGCAGCACGTCCTTGCCCGACAGCGCGGTATTGATGTCGCGCTTGCGCAGGATGCTGCCGATCGCCTGCTCGATGAAGTCGGGCTGGCCCTCCTCGACGACCAGCACCGCCCGTTTGCCGGCGCAAAAGCCCGCGATCTCGTCGTCGATCAGCGGGTAGGTGACGTTCATCACGTAGATCGGCACGCGCGTCGTGCCCCAGAGGTCGGCGAGGCCGAGCCGCATAAGGGCGCGCACCACGCCGTTGTACATCCCGCCCTGGGCGATGATGCCGATCGTTTTTTCCTCGCCGTCGAACACCTCGTTGAGCCGGCGCGATTTGATGAACTCGATCGCGGCCGGCAGGCGCCTGGCGATCTTGTCGCGTTCCTGCAGGTAGGAGGCCGGCGGCAACACGATGCGGTTGACGTCGCGCCGCGGGTTCTCCAGCGCCTGCCTCAGCGTGAAGGCGGGCGGCTTGTTGTCCTTGGCGATGAACGAGCCGTGCAGATGGCAGGCGCGGATGCGCACCTCGAGCATGACCGGCGTGTTGGACGCCTCGGAGAGTTCGAAGCCGTCCTCGACGGCCTTGACGATCGAGGGCAGGTTCGGCCGCGGGTCGAGCAGCCAGATCTGCGACTTCATGGCGAAGGCGTGCGAGCGCTCCTGCATGATGGAGGAGCCCTCGCCGTAGTCCTCGCCGACGATGATGAGGGCGCCGCCGGTGACGCCGCTCGAGGCGAGGTTGGCGAGCGCGTCGGAGGCCACATTGGTGCCGACCGTCGCCTTGAAGGCGACCGCGCCGCGGATCGGATACATGATCGAGGCGGCAAGCGACGCGGCGGCGGCGGCCTCGGAGGCCGAGGCGGAGAACTGCACGCCGAGTCTTGCCAGCAGCTCCTGGGCGTCGGACAGCACGTCCATCAGATGCGAGATCGGCGCGCCCTGATAGCCGCCGACATAGCCCACGCCCGACTGCAGCAACGCCTTGGTGATCGCCAGGATGCCTTCGCCGCGGAATTCCTGGCCGTCCCCGAGCGTGAGCTTGTGCACCTCGCTGGCGAAGGATCTTTCGGCCATCGGATATCACCCACGTCCTCAGGCGCCCGCAGGGGCTCCGGCTTCCCTTGGGCGCGGGGCCACGCTATCAATATTTCAAACATAAAATGATTGGGCTGTCGATACGAGGGGGAGGGGAAGCGATGCCGATCCGGCGTCCGCGCCGCGCCGACGATGCTCGGTCCCGGATCGAGGTCTCGACCCGCTCCGGTTCGGCACGCGAACCCGAGCCAGGCGGCGGAAAGCCGTGGCCGCATCCCAGCGCAACCGGACAAGCGACAGGAGGACTCATGCGTAACATGATCATGGCGGCCGCCGTGCTGGCGCTCGGGCTGTGCACGCGTGCGGCGGCGCAGGAGGTCACGCTTCGCGCCGTCTCCTCGTTTGCGGAGAAGACCACCTATTCCCGCGGCTTCGAGCGCTTCGTCGAGCGCGTCAACGAGGCGGGCAAGGGCGTGCTGCGGATCAATTATATCGGCGGCCCGAAAGCCATGCCGCCCTTCGAGGTCGGCAACGCGCTCAAGAACGGCGTGGTCGACATCGCCAACGTCACCGGCGCCTTCTACACCAATCTGATGCCGGAGGCCGACGCCTGGAAGCTGACGCAGCGGCCGATGGCGGAGCTGCGCAAGAACGGCGGCTTCGACTACATGCAGAGGCTCTACGCGCAGAAACTCAACGCGGTGTTCCTGGCGCGGCTGGTCGACAACAATCCGTTCCATCTCTACCTGAACAAAAAGATCGACAAGCCGGATCTCACCGGGCTGAAGCTGCGCATCACGCCGGTCTATCGCGACTTCTTCCAGAAGCTCGGCGCCACGGTGGTGCAGACCGCGCCCGGCGAGGTCTATACCGCGCTCGAGCGCGGCGTGGTCGACGGCTACGGCTGGCCGATCACCGGCATCTTCGATCTCGGCTGGCACGAGCGCACCAAATACCGCGTCGATCCCGGCTTCTATTCGGCCGAGGTCTCGGTGCTGATCAACAAGTCCAGCTGGGACAAGCTCAACGACAAGCAGAAGGCGCTGCTCGCCGGGGCGGCCGCGCAGGGTGAGGAGGAGGCCGTGGCGGAATTCGCCCGCCTCAACGCCGCCGACATCGAACGGCAGGCCAAGGCCGGCATTCAGGTCATCACCTTCGAGCCGGCGGTCGCCCGGAAGTTCTATGACGAGGCCTATGCCGCCGGCTGGGAGGGCGTGATCCGGCAGAGCCCGGAGCACGGGCCGACGCTGGAGAAATTCTTCGCCAGGTAACGGGTCTTCTCGGGGCAGGCCTTGCCGGCGAGAAGCGGTGCCGCGATTCGGCAGTGCCGCGATTTGCGAAGGCCGAAAGGGAGCGTCGGCGCGATGGAACGCTTGTCGCAGCTTTACGGACACCTGCTCGACGGGATGATCGCGGCCGCCGCGGTCATCCTGCTCGGCATCACCTTCATGATCGGCCTCGATGTCGTGCTGCGCAATATCGGCGCCGGCGGCATTCCGCCGAGCAACGAATTGTCCGAATACGGACTCTACCTCATCACCATCCTGGCCGCGCCCGGACTGCTGCGGCGCGGCCAGCACATCCGTGTCGACATCGTGCTGCGCGCGATCCCGCCGCGCCTCGCCTGGATGATCGAGTGGCTGGGCGACATAACCGGCATCGTCTGCTGCCTGTATTTCCTCTGGTACGGCGTGCGGGTGACGCAGATGAGCTACGCGGCGGGCTCCTACTCGATCAAGACGCTGGTCTTCCCCGAGTGGTGGATCTTCGCGCCGCTGCCGGTCTGCTTCCTGATGGTGGCGGTCGAGTTCCTGTTCCGGATGCGGCAGCTCGCCCGGTCGGAGCGCGTGCCGCGGTCGGACGCCGTGTCGGCGTCCTGAACGGCGTTCCGCGAGCGGTGCACCATGTCCTGGCAAGTCTCGGCTCTCCTGCTCCTCGGCGGATCCACCGTGCTGCTGCTTCTCGGCATCCCGGTCGCCATCACATTCATCGCCGTCAATATCGTCGGCGCCCTGCTCTATCTCGGCGGCGCGGTGGGCATCGAGCAGGTGGTGCGCAACAGCGTCATTGCGGTGGCGAATTTTGCGCTGACGCCGATCCCGCTGTTCGTGCTGATGGGCGAGGTGTTGTTCCACACCGGGCTCGCGCTCAAGGTGATCGAGGGCATCGAGCGGCTCATCAAGCAGGTACCGGGGCGCCTTGCGGTGGTCGCGGTCGTGGCCGGTACGGTGTTCTCGGCGATCTCCGGCTCGACCATCGCCACGACCGCGATGCTCGGCTCGCTGATGCTGCCGGTGATGCTCGCGCGCGGCTACAACCCGACCATGGCCACGGGGCCGATCATGGCGATCGGCGCGGTCGACATGCTGATCCCGCCCTCGGCGCTGACGGTGCTGCTCGGAAGTCTTTCCGGCATCTCGATCTCGAGGCTGCTGATCGGAGGCGTGGTGCCCGGCCTGATCCTCAGCGTCGCCTTCGTCGGCTATATCGTCACAAGGGTGCTGCTCGATCCGCGGCTCGCACCGGCGACCCCGATCGAGCCGCGTTCTGGATGGCAGAAATACCGCCTGCTCGTGCTCTACGTATTGCCGCTGATCTCGATCTTCGTCGTCGTCATCGGCGCCATGTCGGGCGGTTTCGCGACGCCCACGGAATCCGCGGCGCTCGGCGCCATCGCCACCATCGGCCTCGCCGTCGTCTATCGCTCGCTGTCGCTCGCGGCCTTGGCGCAATCACTCAAGGGCACGGTCGGCATCTCGGCGATGATCCTGTTCATCATTCTCGGCGCCACCACCTTTTCGCAGATCCTGAGCTTCTCCGGCGCGACCGACGGTATCGTCTCGACCATTCTCGGCCATCGTCTGCCGCCGGCGGCGATCATCGCCGGCATGCTGCTGCTGCTCATCTTCCTCGGCATTTTCGTCGATCAGGTGAGCATGATGCTGATCACGCTGCCGGTCTTCATGCCGGTGGTCGAAAGGCTCGATGTCGACCTGATATGGTTCGGCGTTCTCTATCTCATCTGCATGCAGCTCGGTCTGCTGCTGCCGCCGCACGGTCTGCTGCTGATGACGATGAAGGGCGTGGCGCCGCCACAGGTGACGATGCTGCATATCTTCCGCGCCGTCACGCCCTATATCGTGATGAGCCTGCTGCTGCTCGTCGCCATCTTCATCTTTCCCTGGATCGCCACTTGGCTGCCGGCGGCGATCGGGTAGCGCGCGGGCCGGGACGACCGCCCTCGGGCACGGTCGTTGTCGCGATCCCGCCGGGGCGCGCGTCGTGGATCCGTGCGCGGATCACCTCGCGCCGGCCGTCTCCCCGGATCCCTGCAGGCTTGCCTGCAGGCGCGGGAGGAAGTCCCAGATCTCGCGATTGAGCTTGGTCATGGCGCGGATGGCCTGCAGCATCTCTTTGATCCGGGCGTCGTCCATCTTGCGCACGACACCGAGCTGAAGTTTGCCCTGCACTTCCTGCATCCGGATCGAATGGGTGTGCGTGATTTCGCCGCGCTCGTTGAGCGTGTACATGCAATGATTGAATTCATTGCGAATTTTGGTGAGCTCGTTGAACTGCGCGATGATGCGTTCGAGCGCTTTTTGAACGGTTCTCTCCCTGATCTTTATCCGCGCCAGCCGTTCGACGAGATCAAGGCGCGCACGCGTCGTGTTGAGCGTGGCAAACACGACGGCGGCCGAAGCCTCGTCGGTGTTCATCAATATCATCAGCACGTAGATGAACATGCTCTCGTTGTTCGCCCAGCTGTAGACCAGGTTGCCGATCAGGGCCAGGATGAAGCTGCGGCGGTCCGCGGTTGCGTGCGCTGCCGCCTCGATTGCGGCGAAATCCGGTTTAGGCGGCAGTTGCGACATGGCCATCCTCGTCAGGCCGCGGACCCGTGGACGGGCCGGAGCGGGAAGCGCGCATGCGCCGGCCCCGGACGACATCCGCTCGTGCCGATGCCGCAAGGCGTCGGCCCGATCATCGGTGCTGCGCGCGATGCTCGCACCCTTCGGCGCCTCTCGCCCGGCCGGCGGTTTGCCGCGCCTTCCGCCCCGTTCTCATCGAACCACGCGCGCGCGGAACCGCGTGCCCATCGGACCGTGCAACCGGCCGCGATCCGCGCGAAGCGACCCCGCGGCCGCCGTCCGCGGTGCTCCCAGAGGCGCGATCCGGTCCGAAAACCAATGGCCTGCCGTTCCGGGATCATGCGCCGGGCCCCGCGCCGCGCGGGTCTGTGAAGGCAAGCCAACATAGCGTAGAATCGACCGCGGAAGGAAGCGGCGTCGTCCGCGAAGTGGCGCTGCGGCGGAGGGCACATGCTCGCTCCATGGAAGACCCGTCGCGGGCGCCGTGCGGCCGCCGCCCAGATCATTCCGTTGGTCGACGGCACGCGGCGCCGCCTGGGCGGGATTCCCGACGCGGCATGGCGCGATCCGTATATCGTCGGATTCCTGGCCATGCTCATCACCCTGATCGCGCGCCGCAGCGCGGGGGCGCTCGGCCGCGACGATCTTGCGCTCATCCAGTCGCGGGCATGGGCGGACATCACCGGAATGCCGGCGGACCTGTTCGGCGAGGAGGTCTGCTACTACGACGCGGCGAGGGACAGGCGGTTCGCTTCCGGCTGCCGCAACGCGGAATTGTTCTTCCGCGGCCTCGATATGGTGAAGCGGGCGAGCGAGGAGGAGCTGGGCGGCGGCGCGGCATCCGCACGCTTCGCGGAAGCGGATGCCGGCGCGGTGCTCTGGTCACGCTATTTCGACGCGCATCTCGGCGGGTCGGGAACGGACGCGCAACCCTGAATCGGCCGCGCCCCGAGGCACGGTATCCTCCCGGCGCCGCCATAGCGCGGTGGCGTCCTCGCCGCCATTGCGCGGAGCCGCGCAAGGGGCGACGTGACCCGACATTGCGAGGGCCCCGAAGGGGCGACGTCACCCCACACCGTCATTGCGAGGCGGCGCAAGCCGCCGAAGCAATCCAGACCATGCCGTGTCACAAGTACAGCGCGCGGTCATTGCGGCACGCCATTTCCGCCGTCATTGCGAGGCGGCGCAAGCCGCCGAAGCAATCCAGTCACAGACCGTGCCACAGACACAATGCCTGGATTCGTGGCACTGTCGTTTCTGGATTGCTTCGCCCTCGCTGTCGCTCGGGCTCGCAATGACGGGGGTGGTCGCCGGCATTGCGAGGAGCCCCGAAGGGGCGACGAAGCAATCC
>JADGGK010000183.1 GCA_019689975.1 Pseudolabrys sp. | reverse complement strand
GTCCCCTACCCATCGCCGGCTGCCCCGCATGCTGCGCATCATTCGCGCCCGACCGCGCCTGTTCGTGGCGGCGGCCCTCGGGGCCATCGCCGCCGCGCTGGCGCCACGCGGCTGGTGGATGTCGACGCGGCTTTTGACCGGCTGGGACATCGGCGTCGCCATTTACCTTGCCGCCGCATACCACCTGATCGCAATGGGCGACGAACGGCGTATGCGTCGCTGGGCGGCGCTCGAGGACGAAGGCCGCTTCGGCATTCTGATACTTACCGTGGCCGCTGCGTTGGCAAGTCTCGGCGCCATCGTCGCGCTGCTCGCCAGCACGCATCAGGGCACGCGCGACGCCGCGCAGCTCGCGCTTGCCACCATCACCATATTGCTGTCCTGGGCTTTCATTCACACGATCTTCGGCCTTCATTATGCGCACGAATATTACGGCGAACGCGGTGGCAAACAGGGGGGATTGAACTTCCCCGGAAATGATCAGCCCGATTACTGGGATTTCGTGTACTTCTCGTTCGTGATCGGCATGACCTCGCAGGTGTCAGACGTGGCGGTGACGTCGCGGACGGTGCGGCGCACTGTTGCGGCGCACGGCATCGTGTCGTTCCTGTTCAACGCGGCGCTGCTCGCCCTCACCGTCAATATCGCCGCGAGCGCCATCCAGACGGCACCCCAATAAGGCAGCGTCGAGCCCCCATGGCCTCCATCATGCAGACGCTGCTGCTGATGCTGTCCGTGCTGGTCGTCGTGGCGATCGCCGCCAGGCGGCTTAACGTTGCGCCGTCGATCCTGCTGGTCATCGCCGGCGTCGGCATAGCGCTCGTTCCCGGTCTGCCGCAGGTCGAGCTCGCGCCGGAGGTCGTTCTGCTGGTGATCCTCCCGCCGCTGATTTACTCGGCCGGCGTCGCCATGAGCTGGCGCGAGTTCAAATTCAATCTGCGACCGATCGCACTGCTTGCCTTCGGTTGCGTCGTGTTCACGACTTTCGCGGTCGCCGCCGCCGCACATTACGCGCTTGGTTTTGCCTGGCCCGTGGGCTTCGTCCTCGGCGCGATCATCGCTCCGCCCGATGTTGTCGCGCCCCTTGCGATCGCGCGGAGATTGGTGCTGCCGCGTCGACTCCTGGTGGTGCTCGAAGGCGAGGGTCTCGCCAATGACGCAACCGCGCTCATTCTCTACCGGTTTGCGGTCGCGGCGGTCGCCACGGCGTCTTTTTCCTTCGATCGGGCCGCCGCCACATTCGCCGCGATCGTGGTCGGCGAGGTGATCTGGGGTATCGGCGTCGGCTGGCTCAGCCTGCGATTGCGGCAATGGGCAGGCGATCCGCGCGTCGAAATAACGCTGTCGCTGATGACGCCCTACGTCGCCTTCTGGGTGCCCGAACATCTCGGCGGCTCGGGCGTGCTCGCCACCGTCGCCTGCGGGCTCTACGTGAGTTGGAACGGGCCGCGCCTCATTTCGTCGGCGACGCGTCTGCAGGGTGTTTTTTTCTGGGACCTGCTGGTCTACCTGATTGAAGGCCTGGTGTTCCTGCTGACCGGTCTCGAGGCGCGCACGCTGATCGCACAAACGCAGGCATTCCCGGTAAGCGAACTGGTGACCGCAACCGTCTGGACGACATTCATCGCGATCGCGGCGCGCTTCACCTGGGTGTTCCCCGCAACCTATATACCGCGCTGGGTCAGTCCTTCGCTGGCCAGGCGCGATCCGGCGCCGCCTTGGCAATTGCCGTTTTTGTTGGCGTTTACCGGCGTGCGCGGCGTCGTTTCGCTCGCAGCGGCATTGGCAATTCCTTACACGCTCGACAACGGCCAGCCCTTTCCCCACCGTGATCTCATCCTGTTCATCACGTTCGGCGTCATCATCCTCACCTTGGTGGGACAAGGACTGATGCTGCCGAGCATGGTGCGATGGCTCGGCCTTTCCCGCCTTGGCAGAACGGAGCACGCCGCCGAACTGGAAGCCGAACTTGCGGCCCGGCAGGCGGCACTTGCCGAAGTCGGCAAGCGATTCGAGGCGGCCACCGACGGCAAGAACCTGCCGGACGAGGTGATCGAGCACCTGCGCACGCGCAACACGCATCGCAAACAGATCGTCCCGCGTAACCTGCGGGATGGCGTCGACCTCGCCCGCACGGCCGCTCGGCTCAAGAGGGAACTGATCGCGGCCGAGCGCGAATTCATCTACCGGTTGCTGCGCGAAGGGAAAATCACGGATGAGGCGCGGCGACGCATAGAATATGAACTCGACCTGGAGGAGGCGAGCCTCGCCAACCGCGGACAGGACGGCGGCGGCTGGATGTAGTCTCACAGACTACAAATCGTGCGGCCG
>JADGGK010000182.1 GCA_019689975.1 Pseudolabrys sp. | reverse complement strand
CTTCGAGATGAGCTTTCTCGCGCGCACCGCAACGCGCATCGTCAACGAGGTCAAGGGCGTCAATCGCGTGGTCTACGACATCACCTCAAAGCCGCCGGGAACGATCGAGTGGGAGTAATCGAGGAGCGGAGAAACTCGAAAGAGTGCGGAAAGGCCACAACGTCTCAGGCATGAAGCGTTCAGGGCCGCTGGGCGTGTTTGCGCCGCTTCGGCGGGGACTTAAGCAACGCACGGATCTTGCCTGTGTCCGCGGGCGTCGCGGGGGTATAGATCACCATGGTGAGATCGGGTCGGCCGTCGACCGCGAACGCCGAAAATTCCATCGCGAGCCGCCCGGCGACAGGGTGGTGCAAGACTTTCAGGCCATCTCCGTGTCCTTGCACATCATTGTCGCGCCACATCGCTGCGAATTCTGGACTCGTGGCGCACAGTTCGTCGACAAGCGCTTGGACGTTGCGGGCCGCGCCGGCGCGCGCGACATCTGCGCGGAACGATGCCACCACATAGCGCGCAACGCTTTGCCAGTCGGACTGCGCTGCGCGGACACGCGAGTCGTGGAACATCATGCGCAGCACATTGCGTTGCCCGTCCGGCAGCGTGCCGTAGTCTGTCATCACCGCCGCGGCGGCCTTGTTCCATGCGATCACGTCCCAGGTTGCCGTCCGGATGATAGCGGGACTGTGATCCAGCGTGTCGAGCACGCGCTGCAACCGCGGCGTGATGCCTCCGGGCGCGCGGTAGCGGAGTTCGGGCGGGCGACCCAAGCCGAGCAAAAACAGGTGCTCGCGCTCCGCATCGGTCAACATCATGGCGCGGGCAATGCGGTCCAGTACATCGGCGGAGGGGGCTCCGCCGCGCCCCTGTTCCAGCCAAGTGTACCAGGTGACGCTCACATTGGCGAGCCGCGCCACTTCCTCGCGCCGAAGTCCCGGCGTGCGCCGGCGCGTCAACGGAAAACCGAATGCCGCAGGATCAAGTTTGGTGCGGCGGTTTTTCAGATAATTCCCAAACGGGTTCGCGTCCGACATCGTGTTGGCGATTATACCTGTATAAAGCCACTACTTTACCCGGAATCCCAGCGTACAAATATTCGGCCCGTCTGAACAGCCGTCGGAACATGGAGTGCTTGTTATGCGGGTTTTTATCACCGGCGCGGCCGGATTTATCGGCACCGCCGCCACCAGGGAATTGATCGCCAATGGTTACGAGGTGCTCGGCCTTGCCCGCTCCGATGCCAATGTTGCGGTACTGGAGACGTTGGGCGCCGAGGTCCATCGCGGTTCGCTTCAGGATCTCGACAGCCTGCGCAAGGGCGCGCAGCAAACCGATGCCACCATCCATCTCGCCTTCATTCACGATTTTTCGAAATTCGCGGAGAACGGACAGATCGACAAGCGCGCCATCGAGGCAATGGGCGATGTGCTGGAGGGAACCGGCAAGCCTTTCATCGTCACCTCGGGAACGGGTCTTGTCGCCCCGGGAACAGTGGCGACCGAGGATATGCGGCCCGCGGCCAGCGCCCATCTTCCGCGCGTGTCGGAACAGGCCGGTCTCGCCTATGCCCGGCGCGGCGTGCGCGCGATGACGATACGCCTGCCGCACGTACATGGCGGCGACGGCAAAGCAGGTTTGATCACGTATCTGTGGGACATCGCGCGCCAGAAAGGCTTTGTCGCATATGTCGGGGACGGCAGCGCACGCTGGCCGGCCGCGCACAGGCTCGACGTCGCACGTCTCTACCGGCTCGCATTGGAAAAAGGTGCCGCGGACGGCGTCTACCATGCCGTTGCCGAAGAAGGCATCCCCATGCGCCAGATCGCCGAGATACTCGGCCGGGCCTTGGGCATGCCTGTGATCTCGATCGAAAAGGAAGAAGCCGGCGACTATTTCGGGGCGTTTGCGACATTCGTCGGTCTCGACATGGCGGCATCCAGCGAGAGGACGCAGGCCGAGTTGGGTTGGAAGCCCACCGAGATCGGCCTGATCGCCGACATCGGTCAGCCGGGGTATTTCAACGTCTGAGCGGCCGGCCACGCATCCGATTTTCAGAATCGCAGCTGCAGTTGCAAGAAATCAAGCAATCGGCACCGCGAGTCCCCGAAACCGAGCAGATCGATGGCCTTCGAAATTCCCCTTTTGAGATCACCAGCGCAGTTTTCTGACAAATCGCAGAGACGGTTCTTCAAGACAGGAAGAAAATTGCCGCCGTTTGGTCAAGGCGTTGCCATGCTTCAGAGAAATCGAGTGGGAGTAAGGCGGTATCCCAACGGATGCTCAGGGATGGACCGGCGTACGGACCGGCGACCGATGTGGAAAGACAGGCGTCGATCGTAGCCGGCAG
>JADGGK010000181.1 GCA_019689975.1 Pseudolabrys sp. | reverse complement strand
GACGTTCTTGCCCTCGAACGGCTCGGCCTCGTTGCCACCTGCAATCCCGGCGGGGCGGGCAAATGGCGCCAGGAATTCGCCGAATACTTCCGCGGCGCCGAGGTGGTGATCCTGCCCGACAACGACGAGGCCGGCGAATCCCACGCAAGGCAGGTCGCGGCCAATCTCAAGCCCGTTGCCGCGCGGGTGCGCATCCTGCGCCTTCCCGGCCTCGGGCCCAAGGAGGATGTTGCCGACTGGATCGCGCGCGGCGGCACCGCCGAGGAGCTCGCACGGCTTGCGGCAAATACTGACGCGGATGCGCGCAAGCAGGCCAGCGGCGATCCGCGTTCCCAGGAGCCGGTCACGTTGGAGTCCTTCTGGGCCTACATGCCCATGCATCAATACATTTTCGAGCCCACGGGCGAACTCTGGCCGGCCGCAAGCGTCAACGCCCGGCTCGGCACGGCATGGGCGGACGGCGAGGAAATCACGGCCAGCAAGTGGCTCGATCGGCACCGGCCCGTCGAACAGATGACCTGGGCGCCGGGCGAGCCGAAGATCATTCGCGACCGCCTCATCTCCCAGGGCGGCTGGATCGAGCATGGCGGGGCGACCGTCTTCAACCTCTACCGGCCGCCGCGCCTGCCGGATGGCGACGCTTCGGATGTCGCGCCGTGGATCAACCATTTACGCCGGCTCTTCGGCGACGACGCCCGACACGTGGCGCTCTGGCTCGCGCATCGGGTTCAGCGGCCGGGCGAGAAGATCAACCACGCGCTCGTGCTCGGCGGCGCCCAAGGCATCGGCAAGGATACCATCCTCGAGCCGGTCAAGGCGGCAATCGGCCCGTGGAATTTCATCGACGTATCGCCGGCGCACCTGCTCGGGCGCTTCAACGGATTCGTCAAAAGCGTGATTCTGCGGATCAGCGAAACCCGCGACCTCGGCGAGATCGACCGGTATTCGTTCTATGAACACAGCAAGGTCTATGCCGCGGCCCCGCCCGACGTGCTGCGCGTCGATGAGAAGAACATCCGCGAGCACTACGTCCCCAATGTCTGCGGGGTCATCATGACGACGAACCACAAGACCGACGGCATCTATCTGCCCGCCGACGACCGCCGCCATTTCGTGGCGTGGTCGGACCTCACGCGCGACGACTTTCCGGAGGGCTACTGGCGCGACCTCTATGCCTGGTATGCCGCCGGCGGCATCGCCAATGTCGCCGCGTGGCTGCGCAAGATCGACCTTTCCGCCTTCGACGCGAAGGCGCCGCCGCCCAAGACCGCGGCCTGGCACGACATCGTGGCCGCGAACCGGGCACCGGAAGACGCCGAGATGGCCGACGCCATCGAGGCGCTCGGCAAACCGCCGGCGCTCACCATCAGCCAGCTTGCCGATCACACCACCAGCGCGTCCTTCCGTGACTTCCTGAACGACCGCCGCAACGCGCGGCAAATCCCGCACCGGCTCGAAGCCGCCGGCTACGTCGCCGTGCGCAATCCCGCCGATGCCCGGGACGGCCAATGGAAGCTCGGCGGCCGGCGCCAGACGGTTTACGCGCGAAAGGAGCTGGCGATGCGGGAGCGGATCGCCGCCGCAACCCGCCTCGTCCATCGGTGATGTCGGTGAAGTCGGTGATTTTCTATCTCCATTATTTTTCCCCTCACGCGCGCGCGCCTTTTGCGAATGCAAGAGGTAACAAGGTAGGGGGCGATGAAAATTATAGAGATACGGAATCACTGACTTCACTGACTTCACCGACCTCGCCACCCGGCATCGCCATCGGCGGCCAGATGTGTCGGCGGGCCCTCGCCCTTAGGTTCTTCCCGGCGGCCGGTCTATGCGGGCGGCAAAGGCCCGATCAAAATCCAGCGGCAGCATGAAAATCCGGGTGCGCACCCGGTGCGCACCCGCACGGCACGCGCGCCGATAACGCCGAAAATACAAGCGCTTACAAGCGCCACAAGGTGCGCACCGGGGTGCGCATTTGGTGCGCAGGTGCGCACCCTAAGGTGCGCAGGTGCGGTGGCGCGGGGCGCCCGCAGCCAGAGGGTGGCCTTCTTCTTTGAAGCTGGGCTTTTAGATCGAGATGCACCCGATCGGCTGGCTCATTCGGTAGGTACGCAATGCACCGATGCACTCGGGCGGACCAGATCGCGCAGCTGGCGGCGTCGATCGCCATGTTCGCGTTCACGAATCAACCCCATCAGCTCCCGTAGCCGCCAGAAGCAGTTGCACGAATCGATACAAGTGGGGCGACACTCAACGCCGTTAGGCGTTCAATCAAACGGCCCAAGCGTTTGATTCCTCAGAAGGTGCGTTATTCGAGCACCTGATTTCCGCCCCCTTCCGCCCCTTTCCGCCCTATTCCGCCCTATTCCGCCCTATTC
>JADGGK010000180.1 GCA_019689975.1 Pseudolabrys sp. | reverse complement strand
GGCCGGGATTGCTTCGTCGCCGCTTGCGCGGCTCCTCGCAATGACGGCGTCGTCATTGCGAGCCCCGCGCGCCTCTTCCCCGTCATTGCGAGCCCGAGCAATAGCGAGGGCGAAGCAATCCAGAGGCGGCCGTACCACATCGAGCCGGTCGAGACCCGCGCATGCGGCGCGTCATGGGTCATTTCGAAATTTGTGCCGGTGCGTGTTCCGGGGCGATTGGCGAGGCGCTGGGGAAGGGTTCACAATTCGTTAATTCCCGGTTCACGCCGGGGCGGACAGCGACATCGACACGGAAATTTCCTGAAACATATCAGGGCTCGGTTGGCGATGATGCAGGAATTCGTTGACCGGGAGCACAAATCGGTCTATTGGCGCCACCGCAACCTGGTTTTCGGTTCACTGCCACGCTCCCGGCTTTGGGATAGCGACTAGAAGTGATCTCCCAAAACTCGGATTGTTGCCGCCGGCGCGATGTCCGCGCGGGCGATCAACGAAAGGCGTGAAAGGACCTCAAGATGCCTGTCGGAACTGTGAAGTTCTTCAACACTCAGAAGGGTTACGGCTTCATCCGTCCGGATGACGGCTCCAAGGACGTGTTCGTCCACATCACCGCCGTCGAGCGGGCCGGCATGCGCTCGCTCGCCGAAGGTCAGAAGGTGAGCTACGACATCATCACCGAACGCGGCAAGCAGGCCGCCGGCAACCTGCAGCCGGCCTGATCTTTCTGACCGAACGGTTCAGCGGAGAGCCCGGCGGCAACGCCGGGCTTTTCGTATATCATGACGACATCACGACATCATCGCATGGGGGAGAAAGACGATGGACATATTTGCCTGCGGCTCGCGTCCCTCGCGCAAGATGGGCGCGCCGAGTTTCACCGGAACCGTCTGGCAGGATCCCATCATTCAGGCACCCGATCCGGCGCGGCTGCGCTCGGCCTGGGTGCGCTTCGAGCCGGGAGCGCGCACGGCTTGGCACACCCATCCGCTCGGCCAGACGCTGCACGTCACTTCCGGGGTCGGCAGAGTCCAGAGTTGGGGCGGGCCGATCCGGGAAATACGCGCCGGCGACACGGTCTGGATCGCGCCGGGCGAAAAGCATTGGCACGGGGCAGCCCCCGATCACGCGATGGAGCACATCGCCATGCAGGAACATCAGGGCGGCGAGCACGTCACTTGGCTCGAACCGGTCACTGATGCCCAATATTCCGGGCAGGACTGAAGGGCCGGCCGCGGAGCAGCGACAATGCGCTACCAACTATACTATTGGCCGAAGATCCAGGGCCGCGGCGAATTCGTGCGCCTCGCGCTCGAAGATGCCGGTGCAGCCTATGATGACGTGGCCCGGCGGCCCGGCGGCCTCGAACGGATGATGGCCATGATGGAGAACGCGCGCGACAAGCGCCCGCCCTTCGCCCCGCCGTTCCTGAAAGCCGGCCGGCTGGTGATCGCGCATACCGCGGAAATCCTGTATTTTCTCGGCGCGCGTCTGAGGCTCGCGCCGCGCACGGAGGCGGACAGGCTCTGGCTGCACCAGCTGCAGCTGACGCTCACCGACTTTCTCAAGGAAATCCACGACACCCATCATCCGCTCGGCGGCGAGTTCTATTACGAGGACGTGAAAGCGGAAGCCAGACGCTACGCCGAGAACTTCCGGCAGAACCGCCTGCCGAAATATCTGGGCTATTTCGAGCGCGTCCTCGCGAAAAGCGCCGGTCCCTTTGTGCTCGGGCGCAGGGCAAGCTACGTGGACCTGTCGCTGTTCCAGGTGGTCGAAGGTCTGCGCTATGCGTTTCCGGAGGCGATGAGGCGTGCCGAACGCAAGTTGCCGCGCATCGTCGCGGTGCATGACCGCGTGGCCGATCGCGAGCGCATCAGGGCATATCTCGCTTCGCCGCGGCGCATCGCTTTCAACGAGATGGGCATCTTCCGCCGCTATCCGGAGCTCGACGGCTAGCAATTTGCGATCGCATCGACTCGGCGCCGTCAAGGCGCAAAGTGAGCCGTTCAATTCTGGATTGCTTCGCCCTCGCTTCGCTCGGGCTCGCAATGACGATGCCGTCATTGCGAGGCGGCGTGAGCCGCCGAAGCAATCCAGGCCTTGTCGTGCCGCAGGCACGGCGCGCGGTCATCGTGGCGCGGCATTTCCGCGTCATTGCGAGGAGCCGCGCAAGCGGCGACGAAGCAATCCAGTCACTGCCCGTGCCACAGACACCACGCCTGGATTCGTGGCGCCGCCGTTGCTGGATTGCTTCGCCCTCGCTTCGCTCGGGCTCGCAATGACGATGCCGTCATTGCGAGGCGGCGTGAGCCGCCGAAGCAATCCAGTCTCTGCCGTGCCACAGACCCAATGCCTGCATCAGCGGCGCTGCCGTTTCTGGATTGCTTCGCCCTCGCTTCGCTCGGGCTCGCAATGACGGGGAGGGGGGCACTCGGGCTCGCAATGACGGCGAAGAGGCCCACGGGCGCGCAATGACGGGGAATGTGACCCGTCATTGCGAGGAGCCCCGAAG
>JADGGK010000069.1 GCA_019689975.1 Pseudolabrys sp. | reverse complement strand
CCCGTCTGGTGGGCGTTTGCGCCCCCCCCAGTACCAACCCCTGCCCCCCGGCGGGGCGCGGGGGCCGCCGGCGACCCACACCGGCCAGAAGTCGAGTCCCCCGCTCCTGACGAGCGCGCCCATGGCGATGAGCGCCGTCCAGGCCGGGAACAAGAGGGAAACGAAGGCGAGCGATTCGCCAAAGGCCAGCGCGAAGATGATCGGCGGCGCCCATGCGGCATGCTCGCGCACGAACGCGACGACGTGATGAACGTATGGCTCGAAATCCATGGGACCGTGCTTGCGGGGACGCGCCCCTCTCTACCGCGGCCGCCGGCACGGCGCCAACACGTCACCCCTGCCCGTTCGCGCGGCGAGGCCGCGCCCGCACCGCCCGTCACCGCGGCCTCGGCCGGCGCGGCGGGCGAGGCTCGGGTCCCGACCGGCGCATGGCATAGTGGGTGGCAAGCGATTCGTCCCCGCCCTACATAGAGACGCCCATGGCCAAGACCGCGATCAGCAGCAGATCACCCGCGCAAGCCGATCTCTTCGATCCGCCGCGCGGCGGCGCGCGCAAAGCCGCGGCCGCGCGCGCCAGGCAGTCCGGGCGGGCGGGCCCCGCGCGCGGCAGCGCGGATGGCGGCTACAGCGCCAAGCACATCGAGGTGCTCGAAGGCCTCGAGCCCGTGCGCCGGCGGCCCGGCATGTTCATCGGCGGCACGGACGAGAAGGCGTTGCATCACCTTTTCGCGGAGGTGATCGACAATGCGATGGACGAGGCGCTTGCCGGCCATGCCGACTGGATCGAGGTGGAGATGGACGCCGACGGCTTCGTGTCCGTGACCGACAACGGCCGCGGCATTCCCGTCGACCCGCATCCGAAGTTCAAGAACAAGTCGGCATTGGAAGTGATCATGTGCATGCTGCATGCCGGCGGCAAGTTCGACTCCAAGGTCTACGAGACCTCCGGAGGGCTGCACGGCGTCGGCGTCTCCGTGGCCAATGCGCTATCGGAGCGCATGGAGGTCGAGGTCGCGCGCGATCAGACGCTCTATCGCATGGCGTTCGAGCGCGGCAGGCCGAAGGGCAAGCTCGAAAAGGTCGGTCGTATCGCCAATCGGCGCGGCACCAAGGTGCGCTTCAGGCCCGATCCGCAGATATTCGGACCCAAGGCCGCGTTTAGGCCCGAGCGCATCTTTAAGATGACGCGCTCGAAAGCCTATCTGTTCGCGGGCGTCGAGATCCGCTGGCATTGCGACAAGACGCTGCTCAAAGGCGTCGAGGACGTGCCCGAGCGGGCGACCTTCCATTTCGAGCAGGGACTGCAAGATTATCTTTCCGACCAGCTCAAGGGCGCGACGCTCGTCCATCCTGACCTCTTCACCGGCTCCGCGGGCCGGATGGGCGCCCACGGGGCCGTGCAATGGGCGGTGGCGTGGACGGCCGATGCCGACGGCTTCCTCAACTCCTATTGCAACACCATCCCGACGCCGGACGGCGGCACGCACGAGTCGGGTCTGCGCGCGGCGCTGCTGCGCGGGCTGAAGGATCATGCCGCGCGCGTCAACCAGGAAAAGCGCGCGGCGCAGATCACGAGCGAAGACGTCATGAGCGGCGCGGCCTGCTTGCTGTCGGTGTTCGTGCGCGAGCCCGAGTTCCAGGGACAGACCAAGGACCGGCTTGCCACCGCGGAGGCGCAACGCATCGTCGAGCAGGCGATCAAGGACCCGTTCGATCACTGGCTTGCCGCCAATCCGCTGCAGGCCAACAAGCTGCTCGACTTCGTGGTCGAGCGCGCCGAGGAGCGCATCCGCCGCCGCCAGGAAAAAGACGTCGCGCGCAAGACGGCGGTACGGAAATTGCGGCTTCCCGGCAAGCTCGCGGACTGCACCTCGTCGGCAGCGGAGGGCTCGGAGATCTTCATTGTCGAAGGCGATTCGGCGGGCGGCTCGGCCAAACAGGCGCGCGACCGGCGTCTGCAGGCGGTGCTGCCGCTGCGCGGAAAGATTCTCAACGTCGCCTCGGCCGGTAAAGACAAGTTCGTGCAGAACGCGCAGCTTGCCGACCTCATCCAGGCGCTCGGCTGCGGCACGGGGGCGCAGTACGACGAAAAGAATTTGCGCTACGACAAGGTCATCATCATGACCGACGCCGATGTCGACGGCGCGCACATAGCCTCGTTGCTGATCACCTTCTTTTTCCGCCAGATGCCGAAGCTGATCGAGGCAGGCAGGCTCTATCTTGCGGTACCGCCGCTCTATCGGCTGTCTCACGGCGGCAAGATCGTCTATGCGCGCGACGACAAGCACAGGGATGAGCTGCTCAAGCGCGAATTCAACGCCAATGCCAAGGTGGAAGTGTCGCGCTTCAAGGGTCTCGGCGAAATGATGGCGTCGCAGCTCAAGGAAACCACCATGGACCCGGAAAAACGCACGCTGCTGCGCGTCGTGCTCGTCGACAAGGACATGAAGCCGACCGCCAGGACGGTGGAACGACTCATGGGCAACCGGGCCGAGAGCCGTTTCGCTTTCATCCAAGAACGGGCGGAATTCGCGAAAGAGGAATTGCTGGACGTTTGATCGCCGCTATCGGCACTTGGTCAGGACCGGCGTCTTGGTGCCGAATCCGATGACCCTGCCGTTGCGCACGCGCACCGGCCCCCCTTCCGGCTGGTTGAAAACGGTCCGCCGCGTGCCGTCACGCACGACGAGCTCGAGCCGCTGTCGTTGCGCCCCGGCCTCGCCGGGGCGAAAAATCACGTCGAGCGAAAGCCGCGTGTCGGAGAGACGGGTGGCGCCGACGATCGTGTACCGGTTGACGACGCGCTCCGGACCGAGATCCTGATCTTCGAGCACGAGGCCGGGACTGGGATTGGCGTCGCTGACATGCGGGTTTGCGGGCGAGGCGGGCTTGCTGCAATCGACCGCCCAGGTTCCGAACAGGTGGAACTCGCGCATGACATCCTCGGCCGAGGCGGCGGCCGCCGGCATCGCACCCAACCATGCCAGCGCCATTGCCACGAGTCGCCGCATCGCACGCCCTTCCCGCACCGATCGTCTTCAGGATGCAACATAGCAAGGTGACCTGCGACCGCAATTGCGATGCTACTGCGGGAAGCTGAGATTTGCCGCCTTGACCACGCCTTCGAACTTGGCGATATCGGCCTCGATGCGCCGGGCGAAATCGCCGCCGACCGGGCCGCCCGGCTTGACCGCCATCTTGCGCAGGCCCGCCTGCACGCTCGGATCGGCGAGCGCCTTCGCAAGACCGTCTTGCAGCTTGGCCACGACGGGAGCCGGCGTTCCGGCCGGAACGAAGAAGCCGCTCCACAATTGCTCGTCGACATCGGGAAGGCCGACCTCGGCCATGCTCGGCACGTCGGGCAATTCCGGCGACCGTTCGCTGCCGGTGACCGCGAGCGCGCGGCTCTTGCCGCCCTTGACCAAGGGGATCGCCGGCGGGCCGTCCGAGATCGTGAACAGGCACTGGCCCGACACCACGCAGAGATTGGATTCATTGCTGCTCTTGAAGGGAATCGCGACCGCCGGCATGCCGGTCTTGAGTTTGAGCAGCTCGCTCGCGATGGTGAAGGCGGGAGAGGAGGTGCCGTAATTCGCCTTTTCGGGGTTGGCCTTGGCCCAGGCAACCAGATCCTGCACCGATTTGGCCGGATGGCCTGCCGGGACCACCAGCACCAGGGGAAAGGATGCGATCATGTTGAGCGGGATGAAGCTTCTGGTGGGATGATAGGGAAGCTTGGGATAGATCGCCGCCGCGATCGACATCTGTCCGGTGGCGCCGACGAGAACGACATAGCCGTCCGGGTTAGACCGGGCGACGAATTCGGCGGCAATTCGTCCGCCCGCCCCCGGCTTGTTCTCGACCACGGCGACCGCGCCGGTCAATTCCTGATATTTCTGCAGCACCAGGCGGGCGAAGATGTCGTTGCCCCCGCCCGCGGCGAAGCCGACAACAAAACGGATCGGCCGGTTGGGAAAATCGCTCTGCGCCTGCGCCGCCGTAGCGGCGATCGCCATCCCCAGCGCGGCCAGACAAGCTCGGATCCCGGTCATCGCACTCCTCCCCGTTTGCGCGCAGCCTACACGTCGAAAGGCGGAATAGGAAACGGCATTCGTGGAGGCCGATGCCGCGCTCGCCGCACCTTCCGCCGTTCCGGCCGCGGCAGGCCCGGCGCAGGCCGGCTGCCCTCCGCCGCGCGGCACGCATCGGTTGAAGCGGGAATCGGGCGCGCCTAATCCAGCGGCAGGCCGACATATTGCTCGGCCAGCGAGCGGGCCGCGGACTCGGAGCTGGTGAGGTAATCGAGGTCGGCGAGCTGCCGCCTGTGGTCGAAGGCGGACTCGTTTGGAAAGCGATGCATGATCTGCGTCATCCACCAGGAGAAGCGCTGCGCCTTCCACACGCGGCGCAGGCATTTCGCCGAATAGTCGCGCAGGAGCGTGTCGTCGCGGCGTTTGTAGAAGGCGTCAAAGGCGCGCGACAGGTAGACGACGTCGGCGAAGGCGAGATTCATGCCCTTGGCCCCCGTGGGCGGCACGATATGCGCGCTGTCGCCGGCGAGATAAAGACGGCCATATTGCATCGGCTCCACGACGAAGCTGCGCATGGGCGTGATGCCTTTCTGCAGCATCTTTCCCTCCTTGAGCTCGCGCGCGCCGCCGAGCCGCCGGTGCAGTTCGTCCCAGATTCGGGCATCGGACCAGTTCTCGATGGCTTCGTCGTGATCGCATTGCAGGTACAGCCGGGCAAGCGTCATCGAGCGCATGGTGTAGAGCGCAAAACCGCGATCGGTGTAGGAGTAGATGAGTTCGTGCTCGGGCGGCGGACTCTCCGACAGAATGCCGAGCCAACCGAACGGATAGTCGCGCTCGAAGGTGGCGAGCACGCCCTGCGGAATGCTCGGCCTGCACACGCCGTGAAATCCGTCGCAGCCGGCGATGAAGTCGCAGTCGATCTCTTGCGCCACCCCGTCGTGCCTGAAGCGGATCTTCGGGCGGCTATCGGTGAGATCGTGGACCGTGACGTCCGTGACCTCGAACAGCAGCGGATCGCCGTCGGCCAGTCGCTGCGCCACCAGGTCCTTGACCACTTCCTGTTGACCGTAGATCGTCACGCGTTTGCCGACGAGGCGCCGGAAATCGATGCGACGCAAATCGCCGTTGATCCCGATATTGATGCCCCAATGCAACAGGCCCTCGCGTTGCATGCGCGCGCCGGCGCCGACCTCGGTGAGGAGGTCGGCCGCCCAATGTTCGATCAAGCCGGCGCGGATGCGATTCTCGATATAGCTGCGGGAGCGGTTCTCGATGATAATCGACTCGATCCCCTGCATGCGCAGAAGCCGCCCCAGCATGAGCCCGGCCGGTCCCGCTCCGACGATGCCGATCTGCGTGCGCACGCGATGAGTCTCCAGGACGCGCTTTCGCCGGTCCTATAAAGGCAAGGCCCGCGGGGCGCAAATGGATGATTGCCGGAAAGAATGGGACATTAGCGGTGTCGCGAACCGCGCCCCGCGCGACGAGGAAAAGCGCGACGCGCGGCCGTTGCGCCTTCGCGCGCCGCCTGCGATCAGGACGTCTCGAGCGGCGAGAAGGCGCGCCGGCCTTCGATCGCCTGCCACAGGAGAAGGACCGGAATGCCGACGGCGAGGTCGCGCGCGCGCTTGAGCAGCGATACCGCAAGCCCGACGTCCGGTCCCATGCCGAATACCGGCGTCAGCAGGGCGTAGCCCGCCTCCTGAACGCCGACCGAAGCCGGAACGAATGCGGTGGCGCTGCGCAGGAGCCCGGCAAGGCTTTCGATCGCGATCGCGGACGACATGTCCGCCGGCGCGCCCATCAACACCAAGACCAGCCAGATCCACAGGCCGCTCGCGACCCAGGCGACCAGGTGAACCGCCGAGGAAAGCAGGATGCGCGCCGGCCGGCGATAGAAATCATCCAATGCCAGGGAGAACGCCTTGGTATGCACCACGGCCGCGCGAAAGAACCGTCCCGCGATCCTTTCCGCCAGGCGGGTGCCATGCCGTTGCAGCATCACCAACGCAACCGCGGCAACGACGAGCAGCAGCGTGCCGACGATCAAGGCCGAGGCATATGCGGCGGTGGCCGCATTGGCGCGCAATTGGCCGATGCCGATCGCAAGCCCGACCAGGACGAAGACCACCTGCCCGACGAGCTCCGTGGTCACGTCGACCACCATTCCCGCAAAAGCGATCCGGACGCCCGCCCCGCCGAGCATCATCGCGCGCACGCCGACGACCATCCCGCCCACATGGGTGAAGGGCAAAATATCGCTCACCGAGTCGCGCAATTGCCTGGCGAACAGGAGCACGTGCCAGGGAACACGGTAGGGCGACATCAGCAGATACCAGGCGACGCCGAGACACATCTCCACCACCATGCCGGCCGCGCAAATGAGGATGAAGCCGCCCCAGCCCACCCGACCGACGGCCAGCAATATCTGCGCGAGCCCGAAATGAACTGTCAGGAAGACGGCGAGCCCTATTCCGGCCAGAAGCGCGGCAACGGTCCAGGATTTCATGGCGAGGTGCCATGCCTGCGCGTGGCTCGCGGGGGACGATGCGTCGTCAAGAGGCGACCCTGTTCTCGCGCGTGTGCAGGAATTGAAAGAACTCCACGCCTTCGCGCAGGCGCCGCAACAGCATTTCCGGTGAGGTCAGCATCTCGCCGAGAATCTCCACGATCTTGGAAGGGCGGAAATAGAATTTCTTGTAGAATTCCTCCACCGACGCGAAGATCTCGCCGTGGCTGAGACCCGGATAATTGAGGGTGGCGACCTGCGTACCGTCACTCGTCAACAGGTCGACGTCGTCGATCAGCCAGCCGTTCTTCTTTGCCTGCTCGTAGAGAAAGGTTCCGGGATAAGGCGCCGCCAGCGAAACCTGCAATGTGCGCGGATTGACCTCCTTGGCGAACTCCAGCGTCTCGCGAATGGTCTCGCGCGTTTCGCCCGGCAGGCCGAGGATGAAGGTGCCGTGCACCACTATGCCGAGTTCGTGGCAGTCCCTGGCGAACCTGCGCGCGACGTCGACCAGCATGCCCTTCTTGATATTGTGCAGGATCTTTTGATTGCCCGACTCGTAACCTACCAACAGCAGACGCAGGCCGTTGTCCTTGAGGATTTCGAGCGTCCTGCGCGGCACATTGGCCTTGGCATTGCATGACCATACGACGCCGAGCTTCCCGAGCTCCTTGGCGAGCTGTTCCACGCGCGGCAGGTTGTCGGTCAGCGTATCGTCGTCGAAGAATATCTCCTTCACCTGCGGGAATTCGCGCTGAACATATTTGACCTCCTCCACCACCACGTCGATCGAACGGACCCGGTATTTATGCCCGCCGATGGTCTGCGGCCACAGACAGAATGTGCAGCGCGACTTGCAGCCCCTTCCCGTGTACCATGACATGTAGGGATGCTTGAGATAGCCGCCGAAGTAGTTGGTCACGTCAAGATTGCGTTTGTAGACCGGCAGCACGCTGGGCAGCCGGTCCATGTCCATGAGCAGTTCGCGCTCCTCATTATGGACGATCGCCCCCTCGCGCGTACGGTACGATAGGCCCTTGATCGACGACCACGCGCGTCCGCTCGCCACTTCCTGGATCGTGTATTCATATTCGTTGCGCGCCACGAAATCGATCGCTTCGCAGGCTTCCAGGCTTTCCTGAGGTTGGACCGCGACCTTCGCGCCGATGAAGCCGACGACGGCCGCAGGATTGATCTCCTTGATTCGCCGCGCGGTATTGCAATCCGATTTGAACGACGGCGTGGAGGTATGGACGACGATGAGCTCATGCGACTTCAAATCGTCCACGATGTCCTCGAAGCCGAGGCGATGCGACGGCGCATCGATCAATTTGGCGCCATCGACCATCGCGGCCGCCTGCGCGAGCCAGGTCGGATACCAGAACGACCTCACCTCCCTCTTCATCTGGTAGCGGGCGCCGGCCCCGCCGTCATAGCCGTCAAAGGAAGGCGCCTGCAAAAAGAGAGATTTCATCGCTGGCCTCGTTGATGATGGGGTGTCGATACTTCCCCGCGCGAAGCGGAGCGCTCGCCGCGCCCTGCGGCCGCCGGGGCGGCGACGCTAGCGCGGAATCGGCACGGGCGATATCTGCACGCATCGCGAGCAGGATGCGCGCCTTTTCCAGCCGTGCCGGGCTGCCGCCTCTGCGACCCCCGCCGCGGCGAGGACGAAGAGCGCGCGTTCGTGACGGGTAAGTCCGGGTATGCGATCTCGGCCGGGCCACGCATGGCGGAAAACACATCTCTTAAAAGCCTAAAAGCCAATGAGGCATCGCCGCAGCGGTTTCGAGATCACGTTCCATGCGCGGAACGACGCCGAAATGCAAGGTCCCGCGCCGCGGCGGGGCGAGGACGTCCGGCTGACGCGCGGTCTGGCTCATGGCGGGGCAAGGATGCGCCGGGGGCGAGGCCGGTTCTCGGTTACGAGTCGAGCCATTGCGCCAACGCGGCGTTCACCGCCGCGGGTCGCTCCAGAGTCGAGAGATGGCCGCAGTCCGGCACGACGGTCAATCGCGAGCCGGCGATGCCGTCGGCGATCTCGCGCGCAATCTCGGGCGTGGTCAATTCGTCCCCCTCGCCCACCAACACCAAGGTCGGGCACCCTATATGCGCCAGCAAAGGCCGCGAATCGGGCCGCGACATGATGGCCTTTTCCTGCAGAATGAACGCCTCCGGCCCGGTCTCGTCGGCCATCGCACGCACCGTGTGCATGAGCGCGGCGTCCTCGCGCCGGTTGCGATGGACGAAGCGGGGGGTCAAAGTTGCGACGACCTCGTCGAACCTTCCCTCCTTGGCGAGGCGGATGAACCCATGGCGCGCCTCGGTCTGCTCCGGCGTATCCGGCCGCGCCGAGGTGTCAAGCAAGGCCAGCTTGGCGATGCGACCCGGCGCCTGACGCAGCAACTCGAAGGCGATGTAGCCACCGTATGAAAGGCCGGCAAGCGCAAAACGCGGCGGCGATGCCTCGAGAATGCGTCGGGCGACGGCCGCAATGTCGGCGTCGCGTCGGTGATCGGCCACCATCACCGGGCCGAAGCACCAGAGCGATTCCACCTGGGCGGCATAGAGGCGGGCACTGCACAGCAATCCCGGAACCAGAACCAACGGGAGCGAGGCGGGCATGCGGAACTCCTTGCCAAGCGGGGCCGACCGGCACGTCGCGAGAAAGTTAACGATTCATGGGGCCTCTTGCGGCGGCCGAGCATTGACTTTGCCCCTAATGCGCCTATGTTGACGACGTGCAGGCCGAATAGGGATTCGGCCGCACTTCCCCGCGCAAATCAAATTCTTTTGCGTCCGGTGCGGGGCCGGGCTCCGAGGGTCTATGTCCTTTTCCCATCTCGGTTTATCCGAAAAAGTTCTCGCCGCCATTGAAGCGGCCGGCTACAAGACACCCACCCCCATTCAAGATCAGGCCATCCCGCGCGTGCTCGAGCGACGCGACGTGCTCGGCATCGCGCAGACGGGCACGGGAAAGACCGCCGCCTTCGTGCTGCCGATGCTGACCTTGCTGGAACAAGGTCGCGCGCGCGCGCGTATGCCGCGCACGCTGATCCTCGAACCCACGCGCGAACTGGCGGCGCAGGTCGCCGATCATTTCGAAAAATACGGCAGGAACCACAAGCTCAACGTCGCTTTGCTCATCGGCGGCGTGTCGTTCGACGATCAGGACGCCAAACTGATCCGCGGCGTCGACGTATTGATCGCCACGCCCGGCCGCCTGCTGGATCATTTCGAGCGCGGCCGCCTCCTGCTTTCGGGCGTCGAGTTGCTGGTCATCGACGAGGCCGACCGCATGCTCGACATGGGATTCATCCCCGACATCGAGCGCATCGGCCGGCTTGTACCCTTCATGCGGCAAACGCTGTTCTTCACCGCGACCATGCCGCCGGAGATCCAGCGGATCGCCGACAGTTTCCTGCACAATCCCGTGCGCGTTGAAGTCGCAAGACCGGCCACCACCGCTTCGACCATCGCGCAATTCCTGGTCGCTACCGGCCGCGAGGCGCATGAGAAGCGCGAACGGCTGCGCCGCTTGATTCGCGAAGCCGACAATTTCAAGAACGCCATCATTTTCTGCAATCGCAAACGAGACGTCGCTTTGTTGCACCGATCATTGGTGCGGCACAAGTTCAACGCGGTGGCGCTGCACGGCGACATGGACCAGCCGGCACGCATGGCCGCGCTCGAGGCCTTCCGCAAGGGCGAGGCCAAGCTGCTCGTTGCCTCGGACGTCGCCGCGCGCGGTCTCGACATTCCCGATGTCAGCCACGTGTTCAACTTCGACGTTCCCTCGCATGCCGACGATTATGTGCACCGCATCGGCCGCACCGGCCGCGCCGGCCGGAGCGGCACCGCCATCACCCTCGTCGCGCCCTCCGAGCGCAAACAGGTCGAGGCAATCGAGCGTCTGATCGGGCTCACCATCCCCTGGATCGAGGCGCCGGCCGGAGCCACCGGCCCGGAACAGGCTGCGCGCGAGGCGTCCGGCGCGCAAAATCCCCGGTCGGGCCGTGCCCGCGCCGGCGAGGCGCGCAGGCGCGAGCCCCGCGCGTCGCGGCGGCAACCCCGAGAACCGGCGCGCGATCACGCGCGTGCGCGGGCACCGCGTGAGCCGCATGCGGAACGCGACGGCACCCACTTGCCGGCCTTTCTGCTGCGACCGCTTCCCGCCAAGGTCTAGAATCGTTACCTCGAGTTTACGCTTTTCAGCGCGTCAAATTTTTACCTCCCGTTCATTCGCATTGCATAGCGTGACCCATTGAATACGGCGACGGCCGGATGGTCGTGCGCGTCCCTTCAAAATGGCAGAGTATGTGGCCGGGGTCGCCCATGGGGAATGTCAGCGACGACCACGAACGCACCATGGCCTTTGCCGACATCGCGCTCGGGCAGATCAAGGCTCTTCGGCAAGCGGCCACCCCGCGCAATTATGAGATCTGGTACGCTTATGCGACGGGCTACTGGCCCTCGCTCAACCAGCAGATCAACGAGACGCTGAAGCACAAAGGCACGCTCACGGACGCCGATCTCGACGACATCTACGACCAGTTCTTGGCGCCGACCCGGCTCACCAGGCGCATCGAAAACCTGGGCAGCAGGGTCAGGGACGAGATCGACCAGGTGATGGCGATGATCGACGCCGCCGCGGGTTCGGCGAGCAGCTATACCGAGAGCCTTGTCGACATGACCGAGAAGCTCGGCGCATCCAAAGATCGCGAAGATCTGCGGGCGATCGTCGAGGGTATCGTGCAGACCGCGAAGGAAATGGAGGCGACCAACCACCAGCTCGAAGCGCGGCTCAACGCGTCAAAACACGAGATCAACGAGTTGCGGGCCCGACTTGAGGCCCTGCACAGCGAAAGCCTGACCGATCCGCTCACCCAGCTCGCCAACCGCAAATTCTTCGATGACATGTTGCAGAAATCGATTGCGGAGGCTCGCATGCACGGCCAAACCTTGTCGCTGATGATGACGGATATCGACGATTTCAAAGTGTTCAACGACAAATACGGTCACTTGACCGGCGACCAGGTCTTGCGTCTCGTCGCGATGACCGTGAAGCAGAACGTCAAGGGACAGGACGTCACCGCCCGCTATGGCGGGGAAGAGTTCGCCGTCATCCTTCCCAACACGACGCTGCGCTCGGCGATCACCTTGGCCGATCAGATCCGGCGTGCGGTCATGGCCAAGGAATTGATGAAACGCTCGACCGGCGAGCACCTCGGTCGCATCACCATCTCCGTCGGCGTCGCGACCTTGCACAAGACCGACAACGCGCAGAGCCTGATCGAACGCGCCGATGCCTGCCTCTATGCCGCCAAGCGCCAGGGCCGCAACCGCGTGATCTGCGAGATCGATCCGGAAATGACGTCCGGTTTCGCTTCGGCGGCTCCGGCCGCCTGAGGGACGGCCCGTGCCGAGGGCGACGCGCGCGCTATTCGGCGGCTTTCGCCGGCGTCAGCTGCACCGACACGCCGCAGCCGCACGCGCCGGTCTGGTTCGGATTGTTGAAGACGAACTGGGATGAAAGCTTGTCGGTCTTGTAGTCCATCTCCGTGCCGAGCAGGAACAGCACGGCCTTGGGGTCGATCAGGATCCTGACGCCCTTGTCCTCCACCACCTCGTCCGCCGGGTTGATGGTGTCGGCGTAATCCATGGTGTATTCCATCCCGGCACAGCCGCCGTTCTTGACCCCCACGCGAATGCCGGCGATCGGCCGGTCGGCGCGTGCCATCACCTCCTTGATGCGCGAAGCCGCCGCCTCCGTCAGCCGCATCACCTGGGGCCTGGGTCCAGCAATCGACATGTCACTCCTCGTTCCACAGCCCGATGTGGGGACGACTCACCACATGTTCAACACGAGGCGCGCCTCGTCGGACATCCGACTGGGGTCCCATGGGGGGTCCCAGACGACTTCGACCTTGGTCTCCTTCACGCCGGGCACGCTCGATACGGCGTTCTCGACCATGATCGGCAATTCCTGCGCCGACGGGCAATTGGGGGACGTCAGCGACATGTCGATCTTCACCGAGCGATCGTCGCCGATGTCGATTCGATAGATGAGACCCAGTTCGTAGATATCGGCCGGGATCTCCGGGTCGTAGACGGTCTTGAGGGCGCCGACGATGTCGTCCGTCAATCGGTCAAGCTCGTCCTGCGGCAGCGCCGAAGAGCGGGTGATCGCCGCGTTCTCCGGAGGCTTCTCGGCTGCCGCGTTCGGAACCGGCGCGTTTTCGGCGGTCTCGTCGCTCATGCGAAAATTTCCTGGGCCTTGATGAGGGACGCCGCGAGGGCGTCGACCTCGTCCTTGGTATTATACATCGCAAAGGAGGCGCGGCAGGTGGCCGTCAGCCCGTAACGCGCGAGAAGCGGCATCACGCAATGGGTGCCGGCGCGCACGGCGACGCCGGCGCGATCGATGACGGTCGCAACGTCGTGCGGATGAGCGCCTTTCATGGTGAAGGAGACGATCGGCCCCTTCCCCTGCGCGCGACCGATGATGCTGAGCGTATTGATCGCGCCGAGCCGTTCATGGGCATACCGGAGCAGGTCCGTCTCGTGCGCCCGGATCCGCGCCTTGCCGATCGAGTTGACGTAGTCGATCGCGGCACCGAGCCCGATCGCCTGCACGATGGCGGGCGTGCCGGCCTCGAATTTGTGCGGCGGCTCGCCATAGGTGACGCGATCCTCGAACACCTCATGGATCATCTCGCCGCCGCCGTTGAAGGGGGGCATCGCGGCGAGCAGGTCATATTTGCCGTAAAGCACCCCGATTCCCGTCGGCCCATAGAGCTTGTGCCCCGTGAACACATAGAAATCGCAATCGATCTCGCGCACGTCGACGTCGAGATGAACCGCCCCCTGAGCCCCGTCGATCAATACCGGTATCCCGCGCGCGTGCGCCCGTTCGACGACCTCCTTCACCGGCACCACCGTGCCGAGCACGTTGGACATGTGCGTGACGGCCACGAGCTTCGTGCGCGGCGTCAGCAGCTTCTCGAATTCATCGACAAGGAAATTGCCGTCCTCGTCGACCGGCGCCCATCTGATGACCGCTCCCTGTCGCTCGCGCAGGAAATGCCAGGGCACGATGTTTGAATGGTGCTCCATGATCGAGAGCACGATCTCGTCGCCCGGCTTGATCCGCTCGCGGGCGAATGTGTAAGCGACCAGATTGATTCCTTCCGTGGCGTTGCGCGTGAAGATGATTTCTTCCTTGCGGGCCGCGTTGACAAAGGCGCGCACGGTTTCCCGTGCCGATTCATAGGCCTCGGTCGCCTCGTTCGCGAGATAGTGCAGGCCGCGATGCACATTGGCGTACTGCTCGACATGCGCCTTCTGCATGCGCTCGAGCACCGCCAGCGGCTTCTGCGCCGAGGCCGCATTGTCGAGATAGACCAGCGGCTTGCCATAGACCTTCAGTCCCAAGGCCGGGAAGTCCTTGCGGATGCGGGCAACGTCGTAGCGATCGCTGGCGGGTGACAGCATCATCGCCTCCGCCGCCGCAGACGGCAGCCGCTGCCGGCTGGGGTTGCGGGCGTTCCGTGTCGATCGCGACCAGGCTCGAACATCAATGCCTCGCAGCCAACCATTCAACGGCCGTCTTCGTCAGCCATTCGCGAACGCCTTCATGGGCGACCTGTTCGATGCTCTCGCCAATGAAGGCCTGGATCAGCAAGGCTTCGGCGTCCTTCTCGGGAACGCCTCGCGCCATCAGATAGAACTTGAGCCCCGCATCGAGCGCGCCGGCGGTGGCGCCGTGACCGCATTGGACGTCGTCGGCAAAGATCTCCAACTCCGGCTTGTTGACCGCCTCCGCCTCCTCGGAAAGCAGCAGCGCGTTGCTTGCCATCCTGGCATCGGTCTTCTGCGCATGCGGCGCCACGACGATCTTGCCCTGGAAGATCCCGCGACTGGCGTCGGCGAGCACCGAGCGGAAACGCTCGCGGCTCGTGCAACCGCCGACCGCATGCTCGATCACCAGCGTGTTGTCGACATGCTGTCGGCCCTTGAGCAGGCTTGCGCCGCCGATCACCGCCTCGCTTCCCTCGCCGGCAAAGCGGGCAAAAAGCTGATTGCGCACGACGCCCCCGCCCGCGGTGAAAAAGAACTCGTTGTAGGAGGCGCCAACTCCGACCGTCGCCCCGACCGTCGACAGACGCAGCGCGGCCTCCCCGTCACGGCCGATCAGGACGTGATCGACCTGCGCCCCGTCTCCGATCACGAGCTCAAGCACCGAATTGACCTGGTAATCGAGCGCGGCAGGGCCGTCGAAGGTCTCGACCAGCGTGAGCCGCGCGCCCGGCTCCACGACAACCAGCGACCGCGGGAACATGGCCGCGGCCGCCGTGCCCGCGAACAGGTGCGCGATATGCACGGGATGCTCGAGGGAGGCGTCCCGCCTGATGCGCAGGACGACGCCGCCGGTCATCAAAGCGGTGTTGAGCGAAACGGCAATGTCGTCTTTTCCCGGCGCGTCGCCCAGGCGATGAGGCACCGGGGCGGAGGCAAAGTCGAACAAATCGGCGAGCGCGATCCCGGCCTCGCGGGCATCGGCGTCGCTCCAGCCGGGCTCGTAACGACCATTGACGATGGCAACGCGGCTTGCGTCCAGGCCGGCAAGCGCCGGCGCCTCCCCCCTGCTTGCTGCCGGCTCGGCGAGCGGCTTGGCCTCGCGCATCAGCGCGCGCAGATCCGTATATTTCCACTCCTCAATGCGCCGATGCGGCAGCCCGGCCGCTTCGAACCGGGCGAAAGCGGCCTCGCGCAGATCCGCGATGGCCGGGGGCGAGGCGCCGCGCACGGCCTGGTAAGCGGCGCTCAAGGCCTGCTCGGCGGGACTCTTGATGGCGCGCATTTCGACGTTCATTCAGGCTGCCTCTTCGGCGAATTGCGCGTAACCCTTGGCCTCGAGCTCGAGCGCGAGCTCCTTGCCGCCGGAGGCCGCCACCCGGCCCCTGGCCATGACGTGGACCACGTCCGGCACGATATAGTTGAGCAGCCGCTGATAATGCGTGATCACCACGATCGCCCGCTCGGGGGAACGCAACCGATTGACCCCCGCGGCCACGACCTTGAGCGCATCGATGTCGAGCCCGGAATCGGTCTCGTCGAGCACGGCCAGCCGCGGCTGGAGCACCGCCATCTGCAGGATCTCGTTGCGCTTCTTTTCGCCGCCGGAGAATCCGACATTGACGGCGCGTCGCAACATCTCCTGATCGATGCCGAGCTGCGAGGCGGCCTCGCGCACGAGCCGCATGAATTCCGGCGTCGAGACCTCCGTCTCGCCCCGCGCCTTGCGCTGGGCGTTGAGCGCGGTGCGCAGGAACGTCATGGTTGCCACGCCGGGGACTTCCACCGGATATTGAAAAGCGAGGAAGACGCCTTTCGCCGCCCGTTCGTCCGGAGCCATCTCGCGCAGGCTCTCGCCGTCGAGCATGATGTCTCCCGCCGTGACCGTGTAGTCCGGCTTGCCCGCCAGGACATAGGCCAGCGTCGATTTGCCCGAGCCGTTGGGGCCCATGATGGCCGCGACCTGCCCCTTCTCGACGGTCAGATCGAGGCCGTTAAGGATCTTCTTGCCGTCGACTTCGACGTGCAGGTTCTTGATTTGCAGCAACGACATTCTAG
>JADGGK010000068.1 GCA_019689975.1 Pseudolabrys sp. | reverse complement strand
CCCCGGGGCCGGGCGCGGCCGGCGGGGGGGGCGGGCCCGCGGGCGGGGGGGGGCCGCCGGCGCCCGCGGCGCCGCGACGGGAGACTGGCTTTCCTACTGGATCGGCCTCAAGCTCGAACATGCCGTGGCGCATCACTGGCCGCTGTCGCGCCATCCGGAGCTCATCCCGCGAGGCGAAGCCTTCGTGAAGAAATGGGGCGCGTTGGCCATTTTCATCGGCCGCTTCTTCGGGCCGCTGCGCGCCTCGGTGCCGCTGGTCGCGGGGATTTTCGCGATGCCCTATTGGCGCTTCCAGCTCGCCAATGTGGCCTCGGCCCTGGTTTGGGCGGCGATGCTGCTCACCATCGGCGACGTGATCGCGGCGGCGCTAAAATGGCTCGGTTGAACGAGCCGCGATCGGCACCGGCCCGGCGAGGGTCGGCCCGCCGCCGGGTCTCACCCCGGCGACGTTTCGTGGCCGCTGGCGATTGTTCGATTATTATTTGAGCGCGGCAGCTCCGGCCTGCGAGATCGTGTCGTCCTGCGAGCCGGTGCCGCCGGAAACGCCGATGGCGCCGATGATCTTGCCGCCGACGATGATCGGGTTGCCGCCGCGCGAGGCGGTGAAGGCGTCGCCGAGAGTGGGCAGATAAGCGAAGAACGGGCCTTTGCCCATCAGCCGCTCGAAAACGAGCGTCGGACGACGGAAACGCGCGGCCGCGCGCGCTTTGTGTTGGGAAATGTCGATCGACGCGTATTGGCACTCGTCCATCTTCTCGAAATAGACCAGTTCGCCGCTGGTGTTCACGACCGAGATGCACATCGGCCAGCCTCGCCTCGTGGCTTCGGCCATGGCCGCCTCGGCGACCTTCTTTGCTTGATCCAGTTTGATGTTCTCGCCATAGGGCGTGTAGGTGTATTTCTCCGGAACCTGTTCGTTGGGATTGTTCGGATCCGGCGGCACCTGGGCAAAGACAGGGGCGCTGAGCAGCATGGCGACGCAGACCGCGCCGACCGTGAGTATCAAACGACGCATCGATTTCCTCCCCGACTGGGTACGACTGGTTTTCGTCCTCGACCGCCTGAACTTCCCACGACGATCGACGCCGCGCAGCTTAGCCAACCGCTCGGCATTCGCCTATCCGGGGGGCTCACGGCAGCAAATTCCAAGAAAGGAATATGAGAAAGGCGCCGGCGGCTGTGGCGTGCGCCGGCTGGCGGCCCGCCCGCCGTTGCGGTAGGCTCGTCAAGGGCCTCAGGCGGAAGGCGCATGGTCGAGACCGCATTCGAATCCGCTCTCTCCGCGCGCGCGGCGGACATGATCGACGCATGCACGCGGTGCGGAAAATGCGTCGAAGCCTGCCCGGTAACGGTACCGGCGGGCGTCGAGACGACCGCGCCGAAAGAGGTGATGGCCGGCGTCATCGACCTCGTGCGAACCGGCAGCGGGCCCGCCGCCGCGCAGGCCTGGGCGCAAGGTTGCGTGCTCACCGGCGATTGCATCGCGGCTTGCCCCGAGGGCCTCAATCCGCGTTTCCTGCTGGCGATGGCGCGGGTCGCCATCGCCAAGCGCGACGTTGCGCCGCGCGAACGGCGCCGGACCGGCGTCGAAAACTTCAGGGCGGTCGCGGACGGCGTCAACATTCTCGCGCGCATGCAGCTTTCCGATCATGAACTCGCGCGTCTCGGCCAGCTCGTCGCCGCGCGCCTGGAGGCGGCCTCCGCCGCCACTGCCGAGCGGCCCGACTTCGTCTTTTATACCGGCTGCAACGTACTCAAGACGCCGCACATCGCGCTCACCGCCCTCGACATCATGGACGCGCTCGGCGTGACCTACCGGGTGATGGGCGGACCGGCGCATTGCTGCGGCATCATCCAGTTGCGCGCCGGCGACACGGAGGTGTCGGGCCGCCAGGCGCTGAGCTCGCTCGCCAAGCTCGCCGAAGCCAAGCGCGGCGTGATCTCCTGGTGTGCGAGCTGCCATCAGCAATTTACCGAAACCACCATTCCCGCCGTCGAAAGGATGACCGGCGCCCGTCCGTTCGAGATGACGCCGTTCATGTTGTTCCTGCGGTCGCGCTTCGAACAATTGCGACCGCTGCTCAAGCACCCGGTGCCCCTGCGCGTGGCCCTGCACAAGCATCCCGGCATCAAGGGCGTGGTGGAAGCGGCAACCGCGCTGCTCGCCATGGTGCCGGGCATCGAGCTCGTGGATCTCGCACAACCGGCGGTCGGATTGATGAGCAATTCGCTGAACGCCTTGCCCGAATACAAGCGTTCGCTGCAGAAGGCGGAGCTCGAGGCCGCCGCCGCAGCCGGTATCGACGCGCTCGTCGCCGTCTACCACGTCGACCACCGCGAACTCTGCGCGCATGAGCGCGATTGGCCGTTCCGCATCGTCAACATATTGGACATCGTCGGCGCCAGCATGGGATTCGGCCATGCGGATCATTTCAAGCGGCTGAAGATGATGCAGGATGCGGAGCTGATCGTGGCCGAGTGCAAGGCGATGCTTGCCGCCCGCAACATCGACACGGCGCGGGCGCGCGAGATCGTGGTCAAGGCGATGCTCGACGAACAGCCGTTGCCGTTGCGCGGCCGCCCGGCCGAACCGACGCGGTTGACGGGCAGCGACTAGCCGCCTATACCCGCGCCCCATGACGATTGTCGCCGCCTATCGATGCCGCTTTCGCCGTGCCCGCGAGGCACGGGCGTGCCGCTAATCGTCCGCCCCCGTGCCGCCGGACTAAGCCCCGCGGCCTTCGTTTTCCCGGTAAAATCCCGTCCGCCGCGGCGCCTCTACGGCCGGCATTCTATGGTCTCGCGATAAGGATCGACCCATGGCTGCGAAAGCGAGGATCGGCGTGCTCGGTGCCTCCGGTTATACCGGCGGCGAGCTGGTGCGGCTGTTGCTGCGTCACCCGCGCGTCGAGATCGCGCTGCTCACCGCCGAACGCAGCGCGGGCAAGTCGATGCGCGACGTCTTCCCCCAGTTTTCGCCGTTCCCGCGACTGCCGCCGCTGGTGGGGATCGCGGAAATCGACTGGGCGGCGGCGGCCCTCGACGTCGCCTTCTGCGCCTTGCCCCATGCCACCACGCAGAAGGTGGTCAAGGAGCTGCTCGCCCGCTCGCCCGCCACGAAAGTGATCGACCTGTCGGCGGATTTCCGGCTGCGCGATGTTGCGGCTTACGCGCGGTGGTACGGCCACGAGCACCAGGCACCCGAGCTGCAGAAGGAGGCGGTCTACGGTCTCGCCGAGATCCACCGACGCGCGATCAGGAACGCGCGCCTCGTCGCCAATCCCGGCTGCTACACGACCTGCGCGCAGCTGCCGTTGATCCCGCTCATCCGCCAGAAGGCGATCGACCTGGCCGAGATCGTGATCGATGCGAAATCGGGCATGACCGGCGCGGGACGGGCGGCGAAGGAGGCGATGCTGTTCTCGGAAGTCGCGGAGGGTTTCAACGCCTATGGCGTGGGCCGGCATCGGCACATGGCCGAGCTCGACCAGGAGTTCTCGCTCGCCGCCGGGCGGGAGGTCATCGTCACCTTCACCCCGCATCTCGTGCCGATGAACCGGGGCATCCTGTCCACGATCTATGTGCGCGGCCGGCGCGGTCGTCGGGCCGAGGATCTTCATGCAATACTTTTAAAGTTCTACATGAAGGAACCGTTCGTGCACGTGCTGCCCTTCGGCGAAACGCCGCATACGCGCCATGTGCGCGGCTCCAACATGACTTTCATCGGCGTGGCCAGCGACCGCATTCCCGGCCGCGCCATCCTCGTTTCCGCGCTCGACAATCTGGTCAAGGGTGCCGCCGGCCAGGCGGTCCAGAACATGAACCTGGTAATGGGCTGGCCCGAGACCACGGGCCTGGAGCAGATCGCACTGTTTCCCTGAGGCGCCGACAGGCGGCGCGCCGGCCATGCGCGCCGGCCTTTGCCCGCGCGCGCGGACGGGCAGGCTATACTGCGCATCCCTTTTGCGGACCGAATGGGGAGCGCCATGGTCGAGGTCGCCAATCAGCCGCCGCCTCTTGAGCCCTACAACCTCTTCACCACCGACATCGTCCTGCGCGAGGCGGTCAGGCGGGAAGGCGCCGGATGGGCCGAGACGGCGCTGACGGCGCTCGGCGCGCGCTTCGGATCGCCGGAGACCGTCGCGCTCGGCTATGCCGCCAACCGCAACCCGCCGGTGCTCAGAAATTTCGATCGCTACGGCCATCGCCTCGACGAGGTCGAATTCCATCCCGCCTGGCATGCGCTCCTGACCATCGCCTGCGAGGCCGGCTTGCACTCGAGTCCCTGGGCGCGGCCGCAGACGGGCGCCCATGTCGCGCGCGCGGCCGGCACCTACATGCTCACCCAGATCGAGAGCGGCGTCTATTGTCCGATCGCCATGACCTATGGCGCGGTGCCGACGCTGCGGCAGGCCCCCGCGCTCGCGGAAGAATGGCTGCCGCGCATCTTTTCGCCGCGCTACGATGCACGCTTTGTCCCGGCCGGGCAGAAGCAGGCCGTCCTCCTCGGCATGGGCATGACCGAGAATCAGGGCGGCTCCGACCTGCGCACCAATGCCACGCGGGCCGAGCCCGACGGCGAGGGCGCGTTTCGACTCTACGGCCACAAATGGTTCATGTCGGCGCCGATGTGCGATGCCTTTCTCGTGCTCGCCCGATCGGCGGGCGGGCTCAGTTGTTTCCTGATGCCGCGCTTTTGCCGCGACGGATCGCGGAACGCGCTGCGCATCAACCGGTTGAAGGACAAGCTCGGCAACCGGTCCAACGCCTCGAGCGAGGTCGAGTTCGAAGGCGCCCATGCCGAGCTCGTCGGCGAGGAAGGGCGGGGCATCCCGACCATCATCGAGATGGGCAACTACACCCGCCTCGACTGCTGCATCGGCTCCGCCGGCCTGATGCGGCAGGCGCTGGTGCAGGCCGTTCATCATGCCCGCCACCGCGTCGCCTTCCAGAGGAAGCTCGTGGATCAGCCGCTCATGGAAAACGTGCTGGCCGATCTTGCGCTCGAATCCGAGGCGGCGACCGTGCTCGCGCTGCGACTGGCCCGCGCCTACGACGAGAACGATGCGGCTGCGCAGGCGCTGCGCCGCGTGTTGACGCCGGCGGCCAAGTTCTGGATCTGCAAGCGTGCACCCTGCCTCATCGTCGAAGCGATGGAGGTGCTGGGCGGCGCCGGCTATATCGAGGAGTGCATTCTGCCGCGGCTCTATCGCGAGGCGCCGGTCAATTCGATCTGGGAGGGATCGGGAAACGTCATGTGCCTCGACGTGCTGCGGGCGATCGCGCGCACGCCGGCGGCGTGCGAGGCGCTGCGTGCGGAGATCGAGTGCGGCGACGCACGGATTGCATCGTCAGCCGCACGATTGTTCGCGCGCCTCGAGGCCTCCGCCTCCGGCGAGGAGGCGCAGGCGCGCGACCTCGTGCGCGACCTCGTGCAGACGTTGCAAGCGGCGCTGCTGGTGCGGCATGCACCGGCGCCGGTTGCCGACGCATTCTGTGCGGCGCGTCTGGGCGCGGGCGGCAACGGCGGCGTCTTCGGTCTCCTGCCGCGCGGGCTTCCCCTTCGCGCACTCATCGAACGCGCTCTGCCCGCGGCCTAGCAGGGACTTCGTGGAATCGACCCATCGTGGCCGGCGCCGCCGCGACCGGTGCCTGCGAGCGCAGCATTTGGCCGCCATTGCGAGCGCAACGGGCGCGAAGCAGTCGAAAACCGGGTAGTGCCGCAGTGGCATCGAACGCGCATGCGGGAGGGCAAGGGCTGCATTGCTTCGTCGTCGCTCGCCGCGGTCTCGCAATGGCGGCGCCGTTCCATGCGATCGGATTCCGCCGCCACGGGCGGCGCACAGAACAAAACGACGTTCCCGATTCGAGTCTTGTTCATTCCCGCCGCGATCGAGTGGCGTGCCCGGTCGAAACGCGTCTTGCCGCAGGACTTCTAGACCTGGCCCAATGCCGCGAGCGCCAGCGTCGCCTGGCACAGGAATCCGACCGCGAAGGCAAGCGTGCGCAGCACCGGTACGCCCATCGCATAGAGGATGGCGTGAGCCACGCGCGCCCAGAAATAGACGGCGCAGGCGGCCACGGTGGTTGCGGTCGAATAGCCCTGGGCGTCGAGGATCAGCACCAAGGGTGCGAAAATGACGAGATTCTCGACCGCATTGGTGTGGGCGAAATAGAGCCGCTGCGCCCAGGGCGATTGGGGCTTGTCGTGGCGCGACGGGTTGGCCATGGCACCGCGCAACCCGCGGACGGCGCAGCGGTCCGCCATGTAGGGGACCCATAACAGGCCGGTGAGGATGACGGTGAGCGTGAGCCACATCAGTTCTTTCGACATGAAGTCCTCCGGATCTCAGTTGCGGCCGGTCCGGTCTTTCTCTCGGGGCGGACACAATGGGCGCCCGCATCCTGGCGCAGCGGTCGGCGATTGTCAGCCGGTATTCCGGCGGGCGGGACGCCAAAGCCGATCCACCCTGCGCTTTGCGGGCGCAGGAGGGCCGGTGCCGGACCCCGGCGAGCGGCATGCGGTGGTCGATTGAGCGGGCATCGCGCCCGCGCCGACCACGACGGTTTCGCGATCGGGGTTGCCGCCTTTCGCCGCGCCGACCGAGTTCCGGCGGCCGCGATGACGGCGCGACGCCGGTCTTTTGCCGCGCGATGACGACGCAATCCGTCGGCAATGCAATCCTTCGGCCATCGGCATATTGGGTGAGGCGCCCCGTGACCTCATGCCGGATTTCATTATATGATTTCATTAGACTAATCCGGCGCAGCCGGATCGTGGAGCGATGGAGCGGAAGCCATGTCTGCCGCGCAGAAGCCGGACATCCGCGCCTTTTTCGACGAAGCGACCAATACCGTGAGCTACCTTGTCTGGGATGCTGCCACCGGGGACGGCGTCGTCATCGACCCGGTGTTGAATTTCGATCATCGCAGCGGCAAAGCGACGGTGGAGTCGGCGGATGCAATTCTGCGGGCCGCGGCCGCGCAAGGCGTCGCGATCCGCATGGTGCTGGAAACGCATGCCCATGCCGATCATCTTTCCGGCGCGCCCTACATCAAGCTGAAGACCGGCGCCAAGGTCGCGATCGGCGAGCATATCCGCGACGTGCAACGCATCTTCCGGCCGGTGTTCAACGCCATGGATGTCTCCGGCGACGGCAGCGAATTCGACCACCTGTTCAAGGACGGCGAGCACTTCCGGATCGGCACGCTCGAGGCGGAGGTGATCTATACGCCCGGCCACACGCCCGCCTGCGTGTCCTACAGAATCGGCGATGCGGTATTTGTCGGCGATACGCTCTTCATGCCCGACTACGGCACCGCGCGGGCCGACTTCCCGGGGGGCGATGCCCGCACGCTATACCGCTCGATCCGCCGCATCCTGTCGCTGCCGCCCGAAACGCGACTTTTCATGTGCCATGACTACAAGGCGCCGGGGCGCGACCACTATGCCTGGGAAACCACGGTGGCCGAGGAGCGTGCGCGCAACGTGCACGTGCACGACGGCGTGACCGAAGACGATTTCGTCGCCATGCGCGAGGCCCGCGACAAGACGCTGGCGACGCCGTTGCTGTTGCTGCCCTCGATCCAGGTGAATATCCGCGCCGGCAAGCTGCCGCCGGCCGAGTCGAACGGCGTGCGCTATCTCAAGGTTCCCGTGGAGCTTTCGTCATGACCGACGCAGCCGGTCGTCGCCTCGCCAGCGCTCGGAGCCCGCGGCCGGTCCTGCCTCAGACCCAGCTTTTGACCTTTACGTAGGAGCCCGGCGCGTCCTCGATGGGTTCAAGCCTGCCGCCGCCGATCGTTCGTGCCGGCACGGTGCGTGCATCGTGCGAGGTGAGCCATGCGTGCCAATGCGGCCACCACGAACCGGGATGTTCGGTCGCTCCCGCAAGCCACCGGTCTATGTCGGAACCCACGGCCTCGCCGCCGGTCCAGTACTGATACTTGCCGGCGGCCGGCGGATTGATGACCCCGGCGATGTGTCCCGAACCCGCCAGCACGAAGGTCACCGGACCGCCGAAATACTGCGAGCCGAACAGGACGGATTTCGCCGGCGCGATATGGTCTTCGCGGGTGGCGAGGTTGTAGATCGGCAGCTTCACCTTGCGCAGATCGAGGCGGACGCCGGCGATTTCCATGTCGCCTTTGGTCAGCGCATTCGCCAGATAGCAGTTGCGCAGGTAGAACGAGTGATTGGCCGCCGGCATACGCGTGGCATCGGCGTTCCAGTAAAGGATGTCGAAGGGATGGGGGTTCTTGCCGCGCAGATAGTTGTTCACGATGTACGGCCAGATCAGATCGTTCGAACGCAACATGTTGAACGCGGTCGCCATGCGCGCGGCCTCGAGATAGCCCTGTTCCGTCATGTGCGCCTCGAGCCGTTTGATCCGCTCCTCGTCGACGAACACCATCAGGTCGCCGGCAAAGGTGAAATCGACCTGGGCGGCGAACAGCGTGGCCGATACCACGCGCGCGTCATTTTGCGCGGCAAGATAGGCGAGCGTGACCGCGAGCAGCGTGCCGCCGACGCAATAGCCGACCGCGTTGACCCGGTGTTCGCCGGTCGCGGCTTCGACTGCATCGAATGCGGCGAGCACTCCCTCGCGCATGTATTGCTCGAAGCTCTTTCCGGCGAGGTCGGGATCGGGATTGACCCAGGAGATGACGAACACCGTGATCCCCTGATCGACGCACCATTTGATGAAGGATTTTTCCGGCGTCAGATCGAGAATGTAGAACTTGTTGATCCAGGGCGGCACGATCACCAAGGGCGGTTTGAGCACCTGCGCGGTGGTGGCCTCGTATTGGATGAGCTGCATCAGCTCGTTCTGGAATATGACCTTGCCGGGGGTGATCGCGAGATTGCGACCGACCTCGAACGCCCCCGTGTCGGATTGGCGGATCTTGAGATATCCCTGGCCGGCTTGGATGTCTTCGCTCAGCATATGCATGCCGCGCACGAGATTTTCCGCGTTCGAGGAAAGGGTCTCGCGCAGAAGCTCGGGATTGGTGAGGAGAAAGTTCGACGGCGAGAGGGCATTGACGATCTGCTTGATATAGAACTCCGCCTTGACGCGCGTGTGCGGCTCGACCCCTTCGGCCTCCTTGGCCATGCGCTCGGCCCATTGCGCGCCGAGCAGATAGGCCTGCTTCAGGAAATCGAAGAAGGTGTTCCGCGACCATTCGGGGTCGACAAAGCGCTTGTCCTTGGGATCCGGCTCGATCGTCGGCCGCGCGGGTTGCCCGCTCAGGCGTTTGGCCATGCCGGCCCATAGATCGAGATAGGCGCGGCCGAGATTCGCCTGCAGCTCGGCGGCGCGCTGCGGATCGGAGAGCCAATAGTCGAGGACCTGCGCGATGCTCTTGACCGCGTCGACGATATTCTCGCCGCCATCCTTGATCTTGCCCTGTTCGCGCGGCCGCAGATAGGCCGCCAAGGCCTTGCCGCCTTCCTCGATCAACCGGGCGACGTTGTGCGAGAGCGCCTCGATATCGAGCGCGCGCGACTTGGCCGCGGCCCGCGCCTCCTCCTCAAGCGGACCGTCGCGCGTCCCGTCTCCGGCCTGGGTCCCGGCCTCGCGGTCGACCACGAGCCGCACCGGCTGTTGTTTCGGCTTGCGCATGCGCGTTCATCCCATGCCCCACAGGTGGACCGGACCCCGCCGGCCCGCAAGACGCGTGAGACGGCACGAGCGGCCGGCCCGCCGGCCCGGGGGCGATGCCACCATGCTCAGGCCACATTGGTTCATTAACAAGACCGTGTTTGCAATTTATTGAGTTTGCGCGCATTTCTTGGCGGGAGCGGCGCAGGGGGAGGGCTTTGCGCGGGCTGAAAGCGGCTTTATGGGTGGTCGGGCTCGGCGGCGTCCTTGCGGGCTGCGCGCCCGGCGCCGTGATCGACAAGCTGCCGGAGGACATGGGTTTGCCGGCCGGTACGCCGGCGCGTCCGGCGACGGCCTATGACTATCCCGCGGTTTTCGACTCGCCGCCGCCGCGGCCGGAACCGGCCCTGTCGGTCGAGCAGCAACTCAAGGTCGAGAAGGAGCTCAGTGCGGCGCGCGACCGACAGCAGCGCCGTGCCCAGGCGGACCAACAAGCCCCCGCCGGAGCCGAAACGCCGGCCGGTCGGCCGCAGGCCGAGGAGAAGACTGGTGCCGGCGTAAACCCGTGATAAAAGCCTGCGGGGTTAAAGATTGAGCGGCGCTGCGCCAACGCGCCCCGGGGCCGCCCGAAGGTCAGACACGATGGAAGATTTCTATCGCATCCGCCGACTGCCGCCTTACGTGTTCGAGGAGGTGAACAAGGCCAAGGCGCGCGCCCGCAATGCCGGCGCCGACATCATCGATCTCGGCATGGGGAATCCCGACTTGCCGGCCCCTGCGCACGTCATCGAGAAGCTCAAGGAGACGCTCGGCAAGCCGCGCACCGATCGCTATTCGGCCTCGCGCGGCATTCCCGGCCTGCGCCGCGCCCAGGCGGCCTATTACGAACGTCGCTTCGGGGTGAAGCTCAACCCCGAGACACAGGTCGTGGCGACGCTCGGTTCGAAGGAAGGGTTCGCCAATGTCGCGCAGGCGATCACGGCGCCCGGCGACGTGGTGCTGGTGCCCAATCCGAGCTATCCGATCCACGCTTTCGGCTTCCTGATGGCTGGCGGGGCGATCCGCAGCGTGCCGTCCGAGCCGACGCCGAGCTTCTTCCATACGCTCGAACGCGCGGTCGTGCATTCGATCCCCAAACCGATCGCGGTCGTCGTGTGCTATCCGGCCAATCCGACCGCCTATGTCGCGAGCCTCGATTTCTATCGCGATCTCGTCGTGTTCGCGAAGAAGCACGACATTCTCATTCTCTCCGATCTCGCCTATGCCGAGGTCTATTTCGACGGCAATCCCCCTCCTTCGGTGCTGCAGATCCCGGGCGCCATCGATGTCGCCGTGGAATTCACGTCGATGTCGAAGACGTTCTCGATGCCGGGCTGGCGCATCGGCTTTGCGGTCGGCAACGAGCGGATCATTGCCGCGCTTGCGCGGGTGAAGTCCTACCTCGACTATGGGGCTTTCACGCCGGTCCAGGTCGCTGCGACCGCGGCCCTGAACGGTCCTGACGATTGCATCAAGGAAATGCGCGAGACCTACAAGCGGCGGCGCGACGTGCTCGTGGAAAGTTTCGGTCGCGCCGGCTGGCACGTGCCGCCGCCGCGCGCCTCCATGTTTGCCTGGGCGCCGATTCCCGATGCGTTCAAGAGCTTGGGCAGCGTGGCGTTCTCGAAACTGCTGGTCGAGAAGGCGGAGATCGCGGTTTCCCCCGGCCTCGGCTTCGGCGAATATGGCGAGGGCTATGTTCGCATCGCGCTGGTCGAAAACGAGCAGCGCATCCGCCAGGCCGCGCGCAACGTGCGCCGCTTCCTCGAGAATGCGCCGGCCCAACTGCACAATGTCGTCCCGCTCGCGACGCGCCGCTGACGTCGCATCACGGATCGGACGCGTTCATGGCACAGCCGCTGAGAATTGGCGTTGCCGGTCTGGGCACGGTGGGCGCCGCGCTGGTTGCGCAGATCGCGCGCGAGCGCGAGCGGATTGCCGCGCGCTGCGAGCGGGAGATCGCGGTTGTCGCCGTCTCGGCCCGGTCCCGACGCAAGGATCGGGGCATCGACCTTGGGCGCGCCCGCTGGTACGACGATCCGGTCGCGCTCGCGCGCGACGAGGCGGTCGATGTTTTCGTCGAATTGATGGGAGGGGCGGGCAATCCGGCCAAGGCTGCGGTGGAGGCCGCGCTCGCCGCCGGCAAGTCGGTCGTGACGGCCAACAAGGCTCTGCTCGCCGCCCACGGCATCCGCCTCGCGCTGCTCGCCGAGAAGAGCGGCGCCGCACTCAATTTCGAGGCCGCGGTCGCGGCCGCGATTCCGATCGTGAAGACCTTGCGCGAAGGCCTTGCCGGCAATCGCGTCACGCGCCTGTACGGCATTTTCAACGGGACCTGCAACTACATCCTGACACGGATGGAGCAGGAACGTCTGCCCTTTGCCGATTGCCTGAAGGAAGCGCAGCGCCTCGGCTATGCGGAAGCCGATCCGAGCTTCGACATAGAAGGGCACGACGCCGCGCAGAAATTGTCGATCCTGGCTGCGCTCGCTTTCGGCACCAAAGTGGATGCGGGTGCGGTCTATGTCGAGGGGATCTCCTCGATCCAGCCCGCCGATCTGACCGCCGCCGACGAACTCGGCTATCGCGTCAAGCTGCTCGGGGTCGCGCTGCGCACGCCGAAGGGCATCGAGCAGCGGGTCCATCCCACCATGGTGCGCAAGGACAGCGCCATCGCCCAGGTCATGGGCGTCACCAATGCGGTGACCGTGGACGCGGAGGGCCTTGCGCCGCTCACCTTGGTCGGCCCGGGAGCCGGCGGTCTTGCCACGGCCTCCGCCGTGCTGTCCGATATCGTCGATATCGCTCGCGGCC
Source organism: Pseudolabrys sp. (assembly GCA_019689975.1). Classification (GTDB taxonomy): domain Bacteria; phylum Pseudomonadota; class Alphaproteobacteria; order Rhizobiales; family Xanthobacteraceae; genus Pseudolabrys. Next base: position 3,726 of record JADGGK010000068.1, on the reverse strand, counting down.
TGCGCGTTGCGCCCTTCGGCCGACCGGCGGGAAGGCTTGCCGCGGTCAGGAAGGCGCCGATGCAGCGACACGAGGGCGGCTATTACATCCGCCTGCTGGCGCGGGACCGGCCGGGAACGGCGGCCGCGATCGCCAGGCGGCTCGCGGAACAGAGAATATCGATCGAATCCATCGTGCAGCGCCATCCCGGCGGGGAGCCGGTCGGCGAGAGGGCGGAGGGAGCCGTTCCGGTCATCCTCATCACCTATGCGACGACCGAGGACGCCGTGCGCAAGGCCCTTGCGGCGGTGGGGCGAGATAGGGTGATCTCCGGACAGCCGCAGGTGATCCGGATCGAAAAGAACTGATCCGCGCCGCGGCCGACGAGCGAGGGGAAACCATGGTCACGATCACCGTCCAGCCGGAATTGGCCATCGAGCGCATCCTGACGCTGGAGATCGTGCGCGTGACCGAGCGTGCGGCGGTGGCGTCCGCCCGCCTGCGCGGTCACGGCAAGGACAAGGCCTCCGACCAGGCCGCGGTCGACGCCATGCGGCGCGAGCTCAACAAGCTGCCGATCGACGGCACGGTGGTGATCGGCGAGGGAGAGATCGACGAAGCGCCGATGCTGTTCATCGGGGAGAAGGTAGGCAACAAACGCGGACCGAAGGTTGATATCGCCGTCGATCCGCTGGAAGGGACCACGCTCTGCGCCAAGAACATGCCGGGCGCGATCGCCACCATCGCCATTGCCAACGAGGGCACGCTTCTGCATGCGCCCGATTGCTATATGCAGAAGATCGCGATCGGCCCGGGCTATCCCAAGGGCGTCGTCGATCTCGATGCGCCGCCGGAAGAGAACATCCTCAATCTGGCGAAGGCCAAAGGAGTCAAACCGTCCGAGATCACCGCCATCATGCTCGACCGGCCGCGCCATGCCGACCTCATTGCGTCGGTGCGCAAGACGGGCGCGGCGATTTCGTTGATCAGCGACGGCGACATCGCCGGCGTCATTCATTGTGCGGATCCGAAAACCGGCATCGACATCTATCTCGGCATCGGCGGCGCGCCGGAGGGGGTGCTGGCGGCGGCCGCCTTGCGCTGCATCGGCGGACAGATGCAGGCGCGTCTCATCATCGATACGGAGGAACTGCGCGAGCGCACGCTGCACATGGGCATCAAGGATCCGAAGAAGAAATACGAGATCGAAGACATGGTGCGCGGCGATTGCCTGTTCGCGGCGACGGGCGTCACCAGCGGGCCGATGCTCGACGGCGTCAGGTTCGGCAAGAACGTCATCGAAACCGACACGGTCGTGATGCGCTCCGTCACCGGAACGGTGCGCAGGGTGCGCGCCGAGCACCGGGAGTTCGCCAAGTTCCATCTCGATTGACGCTTGCGAGCCGGGCGCGCCATGCGCCCCGCGAGGGCCCGGCGTGCGCGTGACGTCGACAAGCCTCTTGCGGCCCTGCGCGGCGCAAGCCCGGCCTGATAAAGTCGGGATGATTCCGGCGGGGGATTCGGCACGTGGCCGTGGCGGCGACGACACTCTCGGACAATGAGCGCTTCTTCCTCGGGGTCGAGCGCTCGCTGACCGGTCGCGCCTGGCGCGACCGGCTCGACGGCCGCGGCCAGACGCGTGCGCTGGCCATCGCGCAGCGCGCCAATCTTCCCGAACTGCTGTCGCGGGTGTTGGCCGGTCGCGACGTCGATGCCGATACCGCGCTCGCCTATCTCGAGCCGGCCGTCCGGCACCTGCTGCCCGACCCCAACCGGCTCACCGACATGGAGCCGGCGGCGCAACGGCTTGCGCGGGCGATCGCGGCCGGCGAGCGCGTTGCCGTGTTCGGCGATTACGACGTCGATGGCGCCACCGCTTCGGCGCTGCTCGGCCGCTACTTCCGCCAATGCGGTCTTGATCCGCTCGTCTACATTCCCGACCGCATCTTCGAAGGCTATGGACCCAATGTCGAGGCGATCCGCGGCTTCGCCGACAAGGGTGTCACCCTGCTGGTGACCGTCGATTGCGGCACCACGAGCGTGGAGGCGATTGCGGAAGCCAAACGGAACGGTCTTGACACGATCGTCATCGATCACCACCAGGCCGACCTGGAGCTGCCGCCGGCGTTGGCCGTGATCAATCCCAATCGTGCCGACGATCTCTCCGGTCTCGGTCATCTGGCTGCGGTCGGGCTCGTGTTCGTGACGCTGGTGGCGGTGAGCCGCGCGCTGCGTGCGCGGGGATTCTGGAGCGCGACGCGGCCGCAACCGGATCTGTTGGCAATGCTCGGTCTCGTCGCGCTCGGCACGGTCGCCGACATGGTGCCGCTGACGGGCCTCAATCGTGCCTTCGTCGCCAAAGGCCTCATCGGTTTGCGACGGCGCGCGCATCCCGGGCTGACCTCGTTGATGGACGTGGCCCGCCTGTCGGGTCCGCCGGAGGCGTGGCACCTCGGTTTCCTGCTCGGACCGAGGATCAACGCGGGCGGCCGCATCGGTCGCGCGGATCTCGGCGTCCGACTGCTCCTGGAAGATGATCCCGTGGAATGCGCGCGCATCGCCGCCGAGCTCGATCGGCTCAACGCCGAAAGACGCGTCATCGAACAGGGAACCTTCGCCCAGGCGGAGGCCGAAGCGCTCGCGGCGCTCGGGCTGGAGGAAAAAGGCGCGGTCGTGGTGACCGCGCAGGACGGTTGGCATCCCGGCGTCGTGGGCCTGGTCGCGGCTCGTCTTGTGGAGCGCTTCGGCCGTCCGGCATTCGCCATTGCGCTCGCGCCCGGAGGCGTCGGCACCGGGTCGGGCCGGTCGATCCCCGGCGTCGATCTCGGCCGCACCGTCCGCCAAGCCGTGCGCGAAGGTATCCTGCTCAAAGGCGGCGGTCATGCCATGGCGGCCGGCGTGACGCTGCGCAAGGACGCGCTCGGCGCTTTTCGCGCGTTTCTTGACAGCACCCTTGCGGAGCACGTCCAGGCGGTGCGGCGCGAACGTGCGCTTCTCGTCGACGGCGCCATCTCCGCCGGCGGGGCGGATGTCGCGCTGGTGGAGACGCTCGCGCGTGCGGGCCCCTTCGGCGCCGGCAATCCGGAGCCGGTGCTGGCCTTGCCCGCGCATGTACTCGTCTATGCCGACCCCGCGGGCGAACACCATATTCGCGCCCGCTTCAAGGCCGGGGACGGCCGGTCGATCAACGCCATCGCCTTCCGCGCCGCGGCAGGCCCGCTCGGCAAGGCGTTGCGCGACAACCGCGGCCGCGCGCTGCATGCGGCGGGGTGCCTCGCGATCGATCGCTGGCAAGGCGAGCCACGCGTGCAACTGCGGCTGATCGACGTCGCCGCGCCGTGATGCAACAGGTGACGCGGCCCGCATGTGCACGCGGCGCGCTCGACGTCAGACCCGCATCGCCTGCAACGCGTCGATCAGCGCTTTCGGATCGAACGGCTTGGTCATCAGCCGGATCAGCGGATCGGCGGCGAAACGCTCGGCGGTCTGCTTGTCGTTGAATCCCGTCGCCACGATGATCGGCAAATCGGGCCGGTGCGCTCTGATCTCGGCGACGAGTTCGGCGCCGGGACGGTCCGGCAGGCTGAGATCCACGATCGCGGCGGCAAGCTGAGGTCCCGCGGCGCGGAGCTTCTCCATCGCTTCGGCGAAACTCCCCGCTTCGTCGGTCTCGCATCCGGCAGCCGCAAGCGTGTCGACGAACAGCATCCGCAACAGGGCCTCGTCGTCGACGACGAGGATGCGCCG
>JADGGK010000179.1 GCA_019689975.1 Pseudolabrys sp. | reverse complement strand
CTTCGAGATGAGCTTTCTCGCGCGCACCGCAACGCGCATCGTCAACGAGGTCAAGGGCGTCAATCGCGTGGTCTACGACATCACCTCAAAGCCGCCGGGGACGATCGAGTGGGAATGAGGGGTGCTATCGGCGGCGGTAGCGTGCGTTGGACGAGCACGAAGCACGAGGCGGCGCGTCGTCTTGCGTCCTGCCACCGCCTGCTGTCGCAGATACTGATCCAGCGGCTCGACGCCGCCGGCGAAGCTCTCGCGATCGTAGCGGCTGCTTGATCCGCTCTCGCCGAAGCTGATTGTCTCGAATGCGGTCCGCAAGGATTTTGAGCAGTTGGGAAAGGATAGGCGAGTGCAGGTCAACGAGGCCCTCGACGCATTGTCCGCGCACCTCGATCTCAATCGCGATCTTCCGAAATCGAATACCCTAAAAAGGCTCGGAGGAAATCCCACACCTCCGGCGACGCATGAGCTGTACCTGTGGAGCGACGGGGCAGCAAAGGTCCCTCCCGAAACGTCGCATGCCCTCGTACAGGGCGAATTCACCCTCACGGTCGAGCTGGTTCGCCGCTTGCAGTCCCGCGGCATTACCTGTCTTGCCGCGACAAGCAAACGGGATGTCGAAGAAGGCAGCGCTGGGCGACGCGTAGCAACTTTCACATTCGTGCGCTTTCGCGCCTATCCTGAGCCGCAAATGGCATAGCGCGGAAAATCTGCCACAATACGACATCTCGGCCGATCCGCCGAGGCGCCAAGGATTTGCATCAATGCGGTTGCTTCTTCGCATCTGCAGGCGACGATTGGCGCGTCGGGCGTGGCGTTTTCGTTTGATTGATCTACCGCCACAGGCAGGAAATGGGGACTGCAGCAAGTCGCTCGCCGAACGGGACGATCGTATCGCCGTCATAAAGGACAACACCAAAGGCAAAACGATCCTTTGCGGCTTCGACAAGCTTCTTCAGACCGGACAGGTCGCCGGCGGTCACGGTCGCGCTCGCCCTGACTTCGATGCCCGCGATCGTGCCGTCATCGCGCTCGAGAACGATGTCGACTTCGTGTCCGTCCTGGTCGCGGAAGTGGAAAGGCGCGAGCCGGATATCCGAGCAGGCCATGAGCTTCATGATTTCGGCAAACACGAAGCTTTCGAGCAGCGCTCCGAACGCAGAGCGGTCCGCCTTGACACGCGCAAGGCTCAGGCCCCGGCTGGCTGCCAGAATTCCCGAGTCGAGGAAGTGCAGCTTGGGCGTTTTGATGACCCGCTTGATCGCGTTCGTGTACCAGGGCTGGAGCGTCGCCACGAGGAAGACCTGCTCCAGGAGCCCGACATAGCGCTGGCTCGTCTTGTAGGTGACATCAATGCCGCCGCCGAACGCGGAATAGTTGACCAACTGCCCGGAATGCTCGGCAAGGAGCCGCACGAACTTGGGTAGGTCGGTGAGCTTCTCGATTTCGGCGATGTCGCGCAGATCACGCGTGAGTATCGAGGTGAGATAGGATCGGATCCAGTCCTGTCGCCGTCGCTCGCTTGTGCGGCTGACGGCCTCCGGGTACCCGCCGGCGAGGACGACCCTTATCAGTTCGTCGCCAATGATCAGGTCCTTGGGTCTTTGCAAGTTGCCTGCATAGAGGCTCTCCAGGAACGATGGTTTGCGGCCGAAAATCTCTGCTTGCGCCAAAGGCAGCAGGCGGATGGTCTCCATCCTTCCGGCGAGGCTGTCGGCAATGCGTGGCAGCGTCAGCACATTGGCGGAGCCGGTCAGGAGGAATCGGCCCGGGCGGTAGTTTTCGTCAACCGACTTCTTGATGGCAAGAAGAAGTTCCGGCACACGTTGAATCTCGTCAATGATGGCGCGGTCGAGGCCACGTATGAAGCCGCTAGGGTCGACGCGTGCGGCGCCCAGAACCGTTTGGTCGTCGAGGGTAAGGTAATCTCGTCCGCGCTCGCCCATGGCCCGCACCAGCGTGGTCTTGCCAGCGCGCCTCGGGCCGATCACGAGAGCGACAGGGGTGTCAGCCAAGGCTTCCCGGACCCGGCGCTCCATCAGGCGCTTGTACAAGGGCTCCTCCTTTGCCGGCAAATAGGAATAATCGGCCCGGTGATTAGGAGTCAATATGTCGGCGATTAGGAGTTAAACGTTCGGCAGTCAGGGATCGAGGTCGACAGTTTAGTCGTGGGCGCTCCGCTTGCATAAGATCGGGGCGCTTCGAATGCAGCTCCGCATCGAGATGGGCGGATGGCAAGCCGTTGCTGAAGTGCCGTTAAGCGGTGACGGTATTTTTTGCGCTGACTGCGCGACGCGTTGCGCGATCGACGAGGAGAAGAATCGACCGATCATTATCGATAGTCGCTGAAACCGCATTGAATCGGAATCGCGCGATTTCTTGTTGAAAATCAGCGCCAGAAATTTTTGTCGGTTCGCAGTTCGGATCGCCAGGCGCGATCAAAAAAAGTTGTGCCGGAAATTCAACGCGTTACCCTAACTGAAAATTGGATGAGTGGGAGTAAGGCGGTATCCCAACGGATGCTCAGGGATGGACCGGCGTACGGACCGGCGACCGATGTGGAAAGACAGGCGTCGATCGTAGCCGGCAG
>JADGGK010000178.1 GCA_019689975.1 Pseudolabrys sp. | reverse complement strand
TTCGACGCCTACGGCACGCTGTTCGACGTCCACGCGGCGGTCGGCCGCTGCCATGAGGAGGCCGGGCCCGAAGCCGCCCGCATGTCGGAGATCTGGCGCGCCAAGCAGCTCGAATATACCTGGACGCTGACGCTCGCGGGCCATTACCTCGACTTCTGGACCCTTACCGAACGCGCGCTCGACTTCGCGCTTGCGCGCACGCCCTCGGTGCCAGCTTCCCTCAAGCCGCGGCTGCTCGACAGCTATCTCAGGCTCGACGCCTTTCCCGATGCGCACACGACGCTGCGCGCGCTCAAGGCCAAGGGCTGCCGGACCGGCATTCTTTCCAACGGCTCGCCAATGATGCTGCGGAGCGCCGTGGAAGCCGCCGGGATCGGCCGCGCGCTCGACGCGGTCTTGTCGGTCGACGCGGTCAGGATGTTCAAACCGCGGCCGGAGACCTATCGGCTCGTCACCGATCATTTCGCCTGCCTGCCGTCCGAGGTGACCTTCGTGTCGTCCAACCGGTGGGACGTGATGGGCGCAACCTCGGCCGGCTTCCGCGGCGTATGGATCAACCGCAGCCGGGCGCCGGACGAATACCACGACTTTCCGCCCCGGGACGTGCTCTGCGATCTCACGGCGCTCGCCGCCGCGGCGTGAATTTTTCCGCAGGCATGGGCTGGTGGCGCTCCCGCTTTCCCCCTATATCGCCTGCGCACCCGCCCATGCGTTCCGTTTCCATGCCCGCCATCATTTCCGTCAGGAACCTCTGCAAGACCTATGCGAGCGGTTTCCAGGCGCTCAGGGACATCAATCTCGACATCGAAAACGGCGAGATATTCGCGCTGCTCGGCCCCAACGGCGCCGGCAAGACCACGCTGATCGGCATCATCTGCGGCATCATCAATGCGACGCGCGGCAGCGTCACGGTCGCCGGCCATGACATCGTTCGCGATTATCGCGCCGCGCGCGCGCTGATCGGACTGGTACCGCAGGAACTGCATACCGACGCCTTCGAAAGCGTCTGGGCGACCGTCTCGTTCTCGCGCGGCCTGTTCAACAAGCCGAAGAACCCGGCGCAGGTGGAGAAGGTGCTGCGCGCGCTGTCGCTCTGGGACAAGAAGGACAGCAAGATCATGACGCTGTCCGGCGGCATGAAGCGGCGGGTCATGATCGCCAAGGCGCTCGCCCACGAACCCCGCATTTTGTTTCTCGACGAGCCGACGGCCGGCGTCGATGTCGAGCTGCGCAAGGATATGTGGCAGGTGGTCCGCGAGCTGCGCGCCTCGGGCGTCACCATCATCCTGACCACGCATTACATCGAGGAAGCCGAGCAGATGGCGGACCGGATCGGCGTCATCAACAAGGGCGAAATCATCCTCGTGGAGAGGAAGGACGAACTCATGCGCAAGCTGGGCAGCAAGCACCTCGTCCTGCATCTCACCCGCAGGCTCGAGGCCATTCCGCCGCAGCTTGCGAGGCACAATCTGGCGCTCGCCAATGGCGGCGGCGAGCTCGTCTTCACCTATGATACGCAGGCCGAGCGCACGGGCGTCACCGCGCTGCTCGACGACCTCCAGCGCCTGGACATCCGCTTCAACGACCTGCACACGGTGCAGAGTTCGCTCGAAGAGATCTTCGTCGGACTGGTGAGCGACCGCAAATGATCAATTTCCGAGCCATCGGCGCGATCTACCGCTTCGAGATGGCGCGAACCGCGCGCACCGTGTGGCAGAGCGTCGTTTCGCCGGTGCTCTCAACATCACTCTATTTCGTCGTCTTCGGGGCGGCCATCGGCGCGCGCATCCCCGAGATCGACGGAGTCTCCTACGGCGCCTTTATCGTGCCGGGCCTGATCATGCTTACGCTGCTCACCCAGAGCACCATGAACGCGAGCTTCGGCATCTATTTCCCGCGTTTCATCGGCACCATCTACGAAATTCTCTCCGCCCCCGTTTCGGGGATCGAGATCGCGGTCGGCTATGTCGGGGCCGCGGCGACCAAATCGGTCATTCTCGCGCTCATCATTCTCGCCACGTCGTGGCTGTTCGTGCCGATCCGTATCGCGCACCCGTTCTGGATGCTGGCCTTCCTGACCCTCACCGCGGCGACCTTCAGCCTGCTCGGCTTCATTATCGGCATCTGGGCCGACAGTTTCGAGAAGCTGCAGTTCGTGCCGCTGCTCATCATCACCCCCCTCACCTTCCTCGGCGGCACGTTCTACTCGACCCATGTGCTCCCGCCGCTCTGGCGGACGGTGACGCTGTTCAACCCGGTCGTCTATCTCGTCAGCGGCTTCCGCTGGAGCTTCTTCGAGATCGCCGATGTCGGTCACGGACTGAGCCTCGGCATGACGCTCTTGTTCCTCGCCGTCTGCCTCGCCATTGTCTGGTGCATCTTCCGCACCGGCTACAAGCTCAAGAAATGACCTCCCGGCGCCGGCGCGGCGCGCCCGCGCGCGTCCTTCCCCGTCATTGCGAGGCGGCGCGAGCCGCCGAAGCAATCCAGGCACGGCCCGTGTCGCAGACCCGATGCCCGCATTCGTGGGCCTGCCGTTTCTGGATTGCTTCGCCCTCGCTGACGCTCGGGCTCGCAATGACGGGGAATGTGACCCGTCATTGCGAGGAGCCGCGCAAGCGGCGACGAA
>JADGGK010000067.1 GCA_019689975.1 Pseudolabrys sp. | reverse complement strand
CGGCTGAGAACCGCCGCCCGCGGGGCCGCCGCTGCGGCATTTGATCTTGTGCATTGCCGTACCGATCGCCGCTGAGGTATGCCCCTCGCGTCGGGCATCGACGGCCCGCGCAGCGGATAGTGCGGTTTCATGCTCCTGTGGCTCGTGTTCGCCTTGATGACCGCGGCGGCGGTCCTCGCCGTGCTGTGGCCGCTGTCGCGGCCCGCCGCCGCGCCACGGGGCGGCAACGACCTCGCGGTCTATCGCGATCAGCTCGACGAGATCGCGCGCGATCGTGCGGCGGGGCTGATCGGTGAAGCGGAAGCCGAGGCGGCAAAGATCGAAGTTTCGCGCCGGCTGATTGCCGCCGCCGACGCGGCCGATGCGGCGGGCCTGCCGAGTCCTGGCGCCGCGCTGCGGCGTCGCCGCGTCACCGCCGCCGCCGTGCTTGCCTTGCTGCCGCTCGGCGCGGTCGCGCTTTATCTTTCCCTTGGTTCGCCGGAACTGCCGGGCGCGCCGCTGGCGCCGCGGCTTGCCGCGATGCGCGCGAATGCGTCCATCGAGGAACTGGTCGCGCGCGTGGAAGCGCATCTCGAGAAGAATCCGAGCGACGCGCGCGGCTATGCGGTTCTGGTCCCGGTCTATCTCAGGCTCGGCCGCTTCGGCGAGGCCGTCGACGCCGAGCGCAAGGTCATCGCGCTCGCGGGCGAGACCGCGGAACGCCAGGCCGATCTCGGGGAAGCCTTGACCGGTGCGGCCAACGGCATCGTCACCACCGCGGCCAAATCGGCCTTCGAGCGCGCGCTGACGCTCGATCCCGCGCAGCCCAAGGCGCGTTTCTTCCTCGGCGTCGCGGCGGAACAGGACGGCGACCGCGACAAGGCGGCCGCCATTTGGCGCGAGCTGCTCGACACGGGGCCCTCCGACGCGCCCTGGGCCGAGACGGTCCGCCAGGCGCTTGCCCGGCTCGGCGATCCCGCCTCCGATACCGCGGCAACGGACCCGAGCGCCGCGGACATCGCGGCCGCGGCGGGCCTCAGCGCGCGGGAGCGCGCCGACATGATCCGCGGCATGGTGGCGCGGCTTGCCGAGCGGCTGAAGCGGAACGGCGACGACGTCGCCGGATGGCAGCGGCTGCTGCGCGCCTATGTGGTGCTGGGCGAACGCGACGAGGCGCAGGCCGCGGCCGCGGAGGCGCGGCGCGCGCTCGCCGCCGACGCCGACAAATTGCGGCGCATCGACGACGTGATCCGCAGCCTGGGGCTCGGCACGCCATGACCCGCAGGCAGCGACGCCTGGCGCTGATCGGCGTGAGCGGCCTGGTGCTGCTCGCGGCGGTCGGCTTGGTGCTCAGCGCCATGCGCGATTCGATCGTTTTCTTCGTGTCGCCGAGCGAACTTGCCGCTCACCATCCGGCGCCCGGAACGCGCCTGCGCATCGGCGGCCTGGTGAAACCCGGCAGTCTCGCGCGCAGCGGCGATCTGCAGGTGCGCTTCGCCGTCACCGACGGGACGCACGACATTGCCGTGCAGTACCGCGGCGCGCTGCCCGACCTGTTCCGCGAAGGCCAGGGCGTGGTGGCGGAAGGCAGGTTCGAGGCCGACGGCAGGTTCGTCGCCGATACGGTGCTGGCCAAGCACGACGAGCGTTACATGCCGCGCGAGGTGGTCGAGGCGTTGAAGAAGGCCGGCCGCTGGCAGGAGGGCGAAGCGAAATGATTCCCGAGCTCGGCCATTACGCCCTGGTGCTGGCGCTCGCGCTTGCGCTGGTGCAGTCGATCGCGCCATGCGTCGGCGCGCACAGGCGCGACGGCGCGCTGATGCAGCTTGCCGCCTCCACGGCCGTCATGCAGTTCGGTTTTGTCACGATATCCTTCGCCGCGCTCACCGCCTGCTACGTGACATCCGATTTCTCGGTGGCGACCGTATTCGAGAATTCGAATTCGCAAATGCCGCTGATCTACAAGTTGACCAGCGTGTGGGGCAATCACGAGGGCTCGATGCTGCTCTGGGTGTTGATCCTCTCGCTGTTCGGTGCGTTGGTGGCCGTCTTCGGCGGCAATCTGCCGCCGACGCTCAAGGCCAACGTGCTGGCGGTGCAGTCGTGGCTCGCCGCGGCTTTCTATCTCTTCATCCTCTTCACCTCGAACCCGTTCCTCCGCCTGCCGCATCCGCCGTTCGAAGGCCGCGACCTCAATCCGATTCTGCAAGACCCGGGTCTCGCCGTGCACCCGCCGCTGCTCTATCTCGGCTATGTCGGGTTCTCGATCGCCTTCTCCTTCGCGATCGCCGCGCTCATCGACGGGCGGATCGACGCCGCCTGGGCGCGCTGGGTGCGCCCCTGGACGCTCGCGGCCTGGATGTTTCTCACGCTCGGCATCGCCATGGGATCGTATTGGGCCTATTACACCTTGGGCTGGGGCGGCTTCTGGTTCTGGGATCCGGTCGAGAATGCCTCGCTGATGCCGTGGCTTGCCGGCACCGCGCTGTTGCATTCCGCAGCGGTCATGGAAAAGCGCAATGCATTGAAAATCTGGACCGTCCTGCTCGCGATCCTGACCTTCTCGCTGTCTCTCATCGGCACCTTCCTCGTGCGTTCGGGCGTGCTCACCTCGGTGCATGCCTTCGCCAATGATCCGCTGCGCGGCGTGTTCATCCTGGCGATCCTCGTCGCGTTCATCGGCGGCGGCCTGGCGCTGTTCGCCTGGCGCGCCCCCTTGCTCCGACGGGGCGGCCTGTTCGCACCGATCTCGCGCGAGGGGGCGCTCATTCTCAACAATCTGTTGCTGACGACCTCCTGCCTGACGGTTCTGGTCGGCACGCTCTATCCGTTGGCGCTCGAAGTCGCGACCGGCGCCAAGATTTCGGTCGGCCCGCCGTTTTTCAATCTCACCTTCGTGCCCCTATTCCTGCTGTTGATGTCCGCCGTCCCGTTCGGCCCCCTGCTGGCCTGGAAGCGGGGGGACCTTGCGGGCGTGACGCAGCGGCTGACGGCCGCCTTCGCGCTTGCGATCCTCGGCGCGGCCGCGACATTGGCGGTGCAGGGCGCCGCCGCGGGGCTGACATCGCTCGGCCTGGGGCTTGCGCTGTTCGTCATGACCGGTGCCGTCGTCGATGTCGTCGAGCGCACCGGCCTGTTCCGGCTATCGCCCGGTGCGGCACTGTCGCGCGCCCGCGGCCTGCCGCGCGCCGCCTGGGGCACGGCATTCGCGCATGTCGGCCTTGCCCTCACGCTCATCGGGATTGTCGCCGTGGAGAGTTGGGCCGACGAGCGCATCGTCGCGCTCAAGCCGTCGCAATCGGTCGCGCTTTCCGGTTATGACGTGACCTTCGACGGCGTGACCGCTCGCAACGGTCCGAACTATCGCGAGCGCGTCGCCACCTTCACCGTGCGGAAGGGCGGCGTGGCGGTGGGCGTCATGACGCCGAGCAAGCGCAGCTTCCGCGCCCGCGAGATGACCACAAGCCAGACCGCGCTGATGACGCTCGGCCTCAGCCAGCTCTACCTCGCGCTCGGCGACGTCGAGGGCGACGGCGCCGTGGTGGTTCGGCTCTATCACAAGCCGTTGGTGCTGCTGATCTGGATCGGAGCTGCGGTCATGGCGCTCGGCGGCGCGCTGTCGCTGTCGGACAGACGCTTGCGCGTCGGCGCGCCGAGACCCGCATTGCGGTCGGCGATCGCGGCGGAGTAGGGGGATGCGGTTTCTCGTCCTCATCGCTTTCGGCGCGGCGTTGGCGCTGCCGACATATGCCCGCGCGGTGACGCCGGATGAAATGCTGAAGGACCCTGCGCTCGAAGCGCGCGCGCGGCATCTCTCGCAAGAGCTGCGCTGCATGGTGTGTCAGAACCAGTCGATCGACGATTCGGAAGCGCCGCTCGCGCATGATCTGCGCGTGCTCGTGCGCCAGCGCATCGCCGCCGGCGACAGCGACCGCGAGGTGCTCGATTTTCTGGTCGCCCGCTACGGCGAATTCGTGCTGCTCAAGCCGCGCGTCGAGTGGCGCACGCTGATCCTGTGGGGCCTGCCGCCCGCGGCATTGCTCGCCGGCCTGATCGCGCTGCTGGCGATGGCCCGCCGGCGGCCCGAGAACGAGCCCGCGCCGCTCAGCGCCGACGAACGGCGGCGGCTCGCGGCCTTGCTCGAGGATGGTCGCGGCGAGCCGTAACCGCTTTTGCCGACGCTTGCCGCCGCCTGCCCGCCTTACCGATTTTTAATCCCGCCGTCAGGACGCCGTAAGGCAGGACCTTCCATCTATGGAGTCGACCCAGCGGCGCGGATCCTCGCGCCTGCCCACGAATTCTCCGATGGAGCACCCCTCTATGTCGCCGAGCATGCTTCCCGATCCCGACAGGACGAAGCCGCGCCGCGCGCTTGCGCCGCGCCGCGCGCTTCTGCTTGCCACGACCATTCTCGGTCTTGGCGCCGCGGCGCTGGTCGCTGCGCCCGTTCTCAATGTGCCGGCCGGCGGGCGCGCGGCGCTCGCGCAGAACCTGACCGAGCAGGCCCACCAGCTCGCCGCCCCCGTAGGCTTCGCCGACATTGTGGAAAAAGTGAAGCCGGCGGTCATCTCGGTGCGCGTCAAGGTCGATGGCGGCACCACCGGCAGCGCGGAGGACGCCCTTCCGCCGGGCTTGCGCGATTTCTTCCGCCGGTTCGGCATGCCGGATTTTCCGCAAGGCTTTCCCAACGGCCGTCACGTCATCATGGGCCAGGGGTCGGGATTCTTCATCTCGGCCGACGGCTATGCCGTGACCAACAACCATGTGGTCGAGAAGGCCGAGAGCGTTCAGGTCACGACCGATGACGGCAAAACCTACAAGGCCAAGGTGATCGGCACCGATCCGCGCACCGACCTCGCGCTGATCAAGGTCGACGGCGGTCCGTTCCCCTATGTGAAACTGTCCGACAAGCCGCCGCGCGTCGGCGACTGGGTGCTGGCGGTCGGTAATCCGTTCGGACTCGGCGGCACGGTCACGGCCGGCATCGTCTCGGCGCGCGGCCGCGATATCGGCGCCAGCCCCTACGACGACTTCATCCAGATCGATGCGCCGATCAACAAGGGCAATTCCGGAGGCCCGACCTTCGACACTCAGGGCAATGTGATCGGGGTCAACACCGCGATCTTTTCGCCTTCCGGGGGCTCGGTCGGCATCGCCTTCGCCATTCCCGCGGAAACGGTCAAGAGCGTGATCACCCAGCTCAAGGAGCACGGCGTGGTCACGCGCGGCTGGATCGGCGTGCAGATCCAGCCGGTGACGCAGGACATCGCCGACAGTCTCGGTCTCAAGAAGGCGCAGGGCGCGCTCGTGGCCGAGCCGCAGCCCAACAGCCCGGCGGCCAAAGCCGGTATCGAGGCCGGTGACGTGATCACCGCCGTCGACGGCGTCGAGGTCAAGGACGCGCGCGATCTCGCAAGAAAGATCGGATCGATGGCGCCCGACACCACGGTCAAGCTGTCGATCCTCCACAAGGGGTCGGAGAGGACCGTGTCGGTCAAGCTCGGGACCATGCCGAGGAATCTCGAGGCCAGCAATACCGTCCGGCCCAACGGTAACGACGAGAACGAGAGCGGCGACATCCAGCTCGGCAGGCTCGGTCTCACCCTTGCTCCGGCCGCGCGCGTGGCCGGGGCGGGCAACGAAGGCGTGGTGATCACCGGCATCGACGCCACCGGGGTCGCCGCCGACCACGGCCTTGCCGCCGGCGACGTGATCCTGGAGGTCGGCGGCAAGTCCGTGTCGACCCCCTCCGACGTGCGCAAGGTCATCGCCGAGGCGCGCGCGGACGGCAAGCGCACCGTGCTCATGCGGGTGAAGAAGGGTGACGGCACCCGCTTCGTCGCCCTGCCGATCGGCAAGGGCTGATGCATCGGCTTTGAGGCAAGTCACCGGCTTCCGTCGCCCCCGCCGGTGGAGCGCCTCAACGGGACGGGCCGAAAGGCCTGTCCCGCGCATTCCGAAGCCGACCTCGGCTTCGACCGTGACTCCGACCCCGGCATCCGTCGCCCCCGCCGGGGCGGGGTCGTCGAGGGGGTGGCGGCATCCCCGCCACCCCCTCGCGTATGAGGCTTGACGCGGCGCGTCCCGCCGGCGGCGACACGGCGGGATTGACGCGCGACGGCGGCCGCTGACAATTGGTGCCAACGATGCCCACATATCCGGACAGCTACGTGCGGCGCGGCCGAGCGGCCGAGGCGCAGCCGGATCGGACGAGCATGCGGATACTGGTGATCGAGGACGACCGCGACGCGGCCGATTACCTGGTCAAGGCGCTGGCCGAGGTCGGCCATGTCGCCGATGCGGCCGTGGACGGCGAGGACGGCCTCGCCATGGCGCTCGACGGCCAATATGACGTTCTCGTGGTCGACCGCATGCTGCCCAAGCGCGACGGGCTCTCCGTGATCGGCGCGCTGCGCGAGAAAGGGGTCGACACTCCCGTGCTGATCCTCTCGGCGCTCGGGCAGGTGGACGACCGGGTCAAGGGTCTGCGCGCCGGCGGCGACGACTACCTGTCCAAGCCCTATTCCTTTACCGAACTGCTCGCGCGCGTCGAGGTTCTGGCGCGCCGGCGCGGCGGCCGCAACGAGGAAACCGTGCTGCGCGTCGGCGATCTCGAACTCGACCGCCTGTCCCATCTGGTGCGGCGCGGGCAAGACGAGATATCGTTGCAACCGCGCGAGTTCCGCCTGCTCGAATATCTCATGAAGCATGCCGGCAAGGTGGTGACCCGCACGATGCTTCTGGAAAATGTCTGGGATTATCATTTCGACCCGCAGACCAATGTCATCGACGTGCATATCTCGCGCCTGCGCGCGAAAATCGATAAAGGCTTCTCGCAGCCGCTTTTGCACACCATCCGCGGCGCGGGGTACATGATCCGTGACAGCGCTCGGTAAGCTGTTTCGCACCACCACGTTCAAGCTGACGCTGGTCTATTTGACCGTCTTTGCACTCTTCGCGGGATTTCTGCTCGGCTATTTTGCGCTCAATACCCGCCGGCTGATCGACGAACAGATCACCGACACCGTCAACGCGGAAATCACCGGCCTCGCCGAACAGTATCGGCTGGGCGGAATCAGCCGCCTGGTGTTCGTCGTCAATGCGCGCTCGCGGCGGCCGGGCTCGAGCCTTTACCTCGTCACGACCTTCAAGGGACAGCCGCTCGCCGGCAACGTGACGGCGCTTGAGCCGGGCGTCCTCGACAATCCGGGCTGGACCGAGACGACCTATCGCCGCCTCGACGAGACGGAAGGTCCCGATCACCCGGAGCACCACGCGCTGGTGCGCGTGTTCAAGCTGCCCGGGGATTTCCGGCTGCTGGTCGGACGCGACCTCGAGGAAAGGGAGCGGCTCTATCGGATCGTGCTCTCGGCCGGGCGATGGTCGGTGGCGATCGTGATCGTCCTCGGCCTGGCGGGAGGCTTGTTCGTCACCCGCCGGGTGTTGCGCCGCGTCGACGCCATGACCGAGACCACGCGCACCATCATGGCCGGCGATCTCGGCGAGCGGCTGCCCATCGCCGGCTCCGGCGACGAGATCGATCGGCTGGCGGAAAATCTCAACCAGATGCTCGAGCGTATCGAATCGCTGATGCGAGGGCTCAAGGAAGTGTCCGACAATATCGCGCACGATCTCAAGACGCCGCTCACCCGCTTGCGCAACCGCGCCGAACAGGCATTGCGGACGGCCAAGGGCGAAGGAGACTATCGCAGCGCATTGGAACGCACCATCGAGGAGTCCGACGCGCTCATCAGCACCTTCAATGCCCTGCTGATGATCGCCCGCGCCGAGTCCGGCCAGGTGCGCGACGACATGAAGGATTTCGACGCCAGCGAGATCGCGCGCGATGTCGGCGAATTGTACGAGCCGCTGGCGGAGGAAAAGGGCCTCTCCCTCAGGGTCGAAGCCGACGCGCCGGCGCCGGTCAGGGGCAATCGCGAGCTGGTGAGCCAGGCGCTCGCCAATCTCGTGGACAATGCGATCAAATATGCCGCGCCGGCCGAGCAGGCGGCCAACGGCGCGCCGGCCGAGATCGTGGTGCGCGCGCTCGGCGCCGGCGAGCGCATTCTCCTGTCGGTCGCCGATCACGGCCCGGGCATTCCCGCGGCGGACAGGGCGCGTGCGGTGGAGCGCTTCGTGCGGCTGGAACGAAGCCGCTCGCAGCCGGGCTCGGGACTCGGTTTGAGCCTTGCCGCCGCCGTGGCACGACTGCACGGCGGCGAACTCATGCTTGAGGATAATGCCCCGGGACTGAAAAGCATCATTGCCTTGCCGCGGGGCGGGCCGGTACAGACGGCAGGATGAATCGGTCGACAATCCGGTCGGACGCCTCCGCGCTTGCCGGGCGCATCGTCGTTGCGCCGCATCTGAGCGAACCCGCGCGGGCCCGGGCGCGGGTCGCGGAATGGCTGGCATCCCTGCCGCGGGAGGAAGGCTCGCGTCTCGCCGCGCTTTTGGGCGACCATCCGCTCGTCGCGCGGCTGCTCGAGAGCCTGGCGGAGAGTTCGCCGCATCTATGGGATCTCGCCAGCGGCGAACCGGGGCGGCTCCTGCAACTTTTGACGTCGGACCCCGACCGGCATCTTTCCGCTCTGCTCGCCGCGCAGGGGC
Organism: Pseudolabrys sp.; assembly: GCA_019689975.1. GTDB lineage: Bacteria > Pseudomonadota > Alphaproteobacteria > Rhizobiales > Xanthobacteraceae > Pseudolabrys. The sequence continues at coordinate 7,836 of JADGGK010000067.1, read as the reverse complement.
GGGCGGCCGGCGCCGCGGCCGAGGAGGCCGAGGCCATGCGCCTGCTGAGACGCATGAAGGCGGAAGCATCGCTCCTCATCGCGCTCGCGGACATCGGCGGCGCGTGGCCGATCATGCAGGCGGCGCGCGCATTGACCGCGCTCGCCGACACCGCGGTCGCCGCCGCAACCCGCTTCGTGCTGGCGCAAGCGGCGCGCGCCGGCCAGCTCGCGCCGGCCGACCCGGCCGAGCCGGAACGCGGCAGCGGCTATATCGTGCTGGCAATGGGCAAGATGGGCGCGTTCGAGCTCAACTACTCGAGCGACATCGACCTCATCGTCCTCTACGATCACGAGTCGCCGGCGCTACCCGCGGGGGCCGAGCCGGCGACGACTTTCGTCCGCATCACCCAGCGGCTCGTGCGCCTGCTGCAGCAGCGCACGGAAGACGGCTACGTGTTTCGCATCGATCTGCGGTTGCGGCCCGATCCGGCGGCGACCGCCATCGCGATCTCCACGGCCGCGGCCGTCGCCTATTACGAGAGCGTGGGACAGAACTGGGAGCGCGCTGCCATGATCAAGGCGCGCTCCTGCGCCGGGGACGTCGCGGCCGGAGAGGCGCTCCTCGGCGAGCTCGCGCCCTTCGTCTGGCGCAAGCATCTCGACTTCGGTTCCGTCGCCGACGTGCACGCGATGAAGCAGCAGATCAACGCCTATCGCGGCCATGGCGAGATCGCGGTGGAAGGGCACAATATCAAGCTCGGCCGCGGCGGCATCCGCGAGATCGAATTCTTCGCGCAAACCCAGCAGCTCATCGCCGGCGGCCGCAATCCGACGCTGCGCGACCGCGACACTCTTTCCGCGCTGCAGAAACTCCGCGACGGTCGCTGGATCGACGCCGCCGCATGCGAAGAGCTGAGCGCGGCCTATCGCTTCCTGCGCACGGTCGAACATCGTCTGCAAATGATCAACGACGAGCAGACGCAGACGCTGCCGACGGAGCGCGCTGCGCTCGAGCGCTTCGCCCGTTTCCTTGGATTTGCCGGGCGGGATGCTTTCGCGGACGTCCTGCTCGGACATCTGCAAAATGTGCAGAACCACTACGCCAGGCTGTTCGAGTCGCGGCCCCAATCCGGGCGGCCGGAACTGCTGTTTCCGGCCGAGGCCGACGACCGCAAGACGCTCGATCAGCTTGCCGCAATGGGCTTCAGCTCGCCGCTCGAGGCCTCGGCGATCGTCCGCAACTGGCTCTCCGGCGGGCATCGCCAGCTCCGAGGCGAGGCCGCGCGCGGCCATCTGCGTGCGCTCATTCCGATTCTGCTCGAGAAAATCGGAGGTACCGACAATCCGGGCGCGGCATTGCTGCGCTTCGACGAATTTCTCGGCAATCTGCACGCGCCGACGCGATTGCTCTCGCTGTTGCACCAGAACCCCGACCTGATCGCGCTGATCACCTTGGTGCTCGGCACGGCGCCGCGACTGGGCGATATGGTCGCGCGCTATCCGCAGGTCATGGATGCGCTGGTCGATCCGAGTTTCTTCGGCCCGTTGCCGGACGACCAGGAACTTGCCCGCCGGCTCGACGCGGCGCTCGCCCAATCGCGCCACGAGGAGGACCTGCTCGAACGCATTCGCATGTTCGGGCTGGAATACATGTTCCTGATCGGGGTGCGGATTCTTTCCGGCACGGCGACGGCCGGGCAGGCCGGCGAGGCCTTCGCGCGGCTGGCCGACACGGTGATCCAGGCCGTGCACCGCGCCGTGGCCGCACAGTTCGCCGCCAATTATGGCCGCCTGCGGGGACAGGAAACCGCGGTGGTCGCCATGGGCAAGCTCGGCGGCAAGGAGATGACGGCCACGTCGGATCTTGATCTCATTCTCATCTACGATTTCGATCCGCGCTACCCCGAATCGGACGGCGGCCGCTCGCTCTACGGGGCACAGTATTTTGCGCGCCTGACGCAGCGCCTCATCAATGCGTTGACCGCGCAGACGAACTACGGCGCGCTCTACCAGGTGGACATGCGGCTGCGGCCGTCGGGCCGCGCCGGGCCGTTGGCCACCCAGATCGACGGATTTCGCGATTACCAGGAGAACGAAGCCTGGACGTGGGAGCACATGGCTCTGACGCGCGCGCGCGTGGTCTCCGCATCGCCCGCCTTCAAGGCGCGCGTCGAGGACGTCATCCGCGGCGCGCTGCGGCGCCGGCGCGAGCCCGCGCTCATCGCCGGCGACGTCGTCGAGATGCGCCGGGCCATCGCCGGGGAAAAGGGCGACAAGGAGCGCTGGGATCTCAAACATGCCGCCGGCGGCCTCATCGATATCGAGTTCATCGCGCAATATCTCCAGCTCGTCCATGCCGAGGCGCACCCCGAGATCCTCGACACCTCGACCGCGCGCGTGCTCGACAAGGCATGGAGGCTCGGCCTCCTTCCGGTCGAGGATGCGGAGGTGCTGCGGCGGGCCGTACGGCTCTATCACGATCTGACGCAGCTTCTCCGGCTTTGCCTCACCGATCCGCTCGACCCGAAAAAAGCCGGCGGCGGCCTGTTGCAGCTTCTTGCCCGCGCCGCCGATGTGCCGGACTTTGCCGCGCTCGATGCGACGCTCGTCGATCTGCAAGCCGCGGTGCGCGCGAGCTTCGTGCGCATTCTGGGACAGGCGCCCTGACGCGCGACCGCGCCGAGGGGCCGCGCGCCCGCCGCCGCGCGTCGGCCGAGGCAACGGTGGGCCGGCACGATATGCTCAGGCCGCCTCCTGCCGCGGCAGCGGACATTGCGGCATCAGCGGCAGGCGCACCATGACGAGCGTGCCCTTGCCGAGCCTCGAGCGGATGCGAATCTCGCCGCCGTGCAGTTCGACGAGCGACTTGGCGATGGCGAGGCCGAGCCCGGAGCCTTGATGGCTCTTGGTGAGTTGGCTTTCCACCTGTTCGAACGGCCGGCCGAGGCGTGCCAGCGCGTCGGGTGCGATACCGATGCCGTCGTCGCGGATGGCGATGACGACGTTGGTATCGCTCGCGCGCGCCCTGACCATGACCTGGCCGCCGGCGGGCGTGAACTTGACGGCATTGGACAGCAGGTTGAGCACGATCTGCATAACCGCGCGGCGATCCGCGCGCAACTTCAGCGCGGGTGCGATGCGGGATCTCACCGCGAGCTGCTTGTCCTCTGCGCGCGCCCCGGCGACGCGTATCGCCTCGGCGAGCATGGCGTTGAGATCGAGATCTTCGAACTCGAGCCGGATGCGGCCGGCCTCGATCTTGGCCATGTCGAGGATGTCGTTGATGACGTCGAGCAGATACAGGCCGCTGCTGTGGATGTCCCTGCAGTATTCGAGATATTTCTCGGCGCCGAGCGGGCCGAACATGCCGGCCTGCATGATTTCCGAAAATCCGATGATGGCGTTGAGCGGCGTGCGCAGCTCGTGGCTCATATTGGCAAGGAATTTGGATTTCGCCTGGTTCGCCTCTTCGGCACGCGTCTTCTCGGCGGCGTATTGGGCGGCGAGCTCGGCCGACCGCTGCTGCGAGGCGCGAAGCTCGGCCACGCTCGCCTTGAGCCGTCTTTCGCTCTCGATCAGCTTTTCCTCGTGCATCTTGAGCGCGGTGATATCGGTGCCGACCGAGACGTAGCCGCCATCCTTGGTGCGGCGCTCGCTGATCTGCAGCCAGCGGCCGTCCTCGAGCTGCGCCTCGAAGGTGCGCGCGCCGGGTATCGCGGGGCCGGGCGTGCTGAGCCGGTTTCGCACCACCGGCTTGCGGCCGGCGGCGATGACCTCCTCATAGGAGGCACCGACGGTGATCGCCTCGTCGGGCAGGTTGTGCAAGGCCTGGAAATTCGAATTGCACAAGACCAGCCGGTTGTCGGCGTCCCACAGCACGAAGGCTTCCGGGATCGTCTCGATCGCGTCGCGCAGACGCATGTCGGCGGCGGCGGTTTTCTCGATCAGCATCTTCTGCTCGGTGATATCGACGGCAATGCCGATGAGATGCGGGCCGGGGTCGCCTTGTTGGCGCACCAGTTCGCAGCGCGCACGCAACCAGACCCAGTGGCCGTCCGCGTGTCGCATGCGGAAGTCGTTATCGACGGCGGTGGCCTTGGCGTCGGCAAGCTCGGTTGCGAGCGCGTAAAGATCGACGTCGTCGGGATGCACCAGCGCGCTGACGTCGCCGAACGACAGAAGATCCTGCTTCGCTTCGAGGCCCAGGATGTCGAACATCGATTGCGACCAGAAGATGCGGCCGCGCGCAAGGTCCCAGTCCCACAGACCGCAGCGGCCGCGGTTGAGCGCGGTGTCGATGCGGCTGCGGACGGTTTCGTGGATGATGTCGGTCTCACGCGCACGCACGGATTGCCAGTGGAAGGCGAAACCCAGGATCAGCACGACGAAACCCGTGGCCGCGGACAGCGTCATGGCGAGCATGGTGAGCGAACGCCACGATGCGAGCGCGGCGGCGCGCGGCTGGATGACGGCGATCTGCCCGAGCGGGGCCTCGAGCATGCGCAGGGTGGCGAGCGCCGGCGTCCCGTCGGGCAGCGTGAGTTCCATCACGCCGGCGCTCTTGCCGAGGGTGGTCAGCGCTTGCGCCGGCCCGAGCAGGTCGATCAGCCGCCGACCCACCACGCCATTGCCGCCGGGCGCGGCCGCGGCCACGATCCCGTCGGCATTGGCGAGCAGGAACCGCCGGCCGTTCCCGGTCGCCCAGGGTTCCAGCGCGCGCGCCAAGACCTCTTGCGGCCGTTCGACGATCGCGCCGGCGCGGGCCTGCGGCGCGTTCAACCGCTCGGCGGTGAGATCGGCGACGGCCTCGAGCAGCAGCGCCGTCGTGCCGAGATTGTCGTGGCGGTGGTCGAGAATCTGGACGCCGGTGCCGACCCCGATGGTGGCGAGAAAGGCCACGATGAGCACGGGAACGGCGCGGCGCAGCAGCGGTTCGGCGGTGAGGAGGCGCCGATAGGCCGGCTTGGCAATCGACTGCGCAAGCCGCTTGATGGAATCACTCGACGCGGACGCACTCGCCAAAGCGGCGCGCGCCATAGACGGCCTCCGTACGGAACGTCCCCTGTCACCCTCGAGCCGGAAGGATGTGCCGCATCGCTTTCCGAATCACTGCCGATTGGAATCGATGCACGGCGATTTGTCGAGAGTCCCACCGAGTCAATTCTTGAAAATTTGTTACCCACATCTTGGGCCGCCGCGGCGGAATCGCGCCTGCCGCGCCGGGTCAATCGCCGCCGAGGGCGCGCTCCACGATGTCGGAAAGGTCGCGTGACAAAGCGGGGGCGGCCCGCATGCGCTCCAGCGCCGCCCGTGCCTTGGCGCGACGGCCGTTCTCGAGCGTGCGCCAGCTCCGGAAAGCGGTGGCGAGGCGGGCGGCGAGCTGCGGGTTGCGCGCATCCAGGGCAAGCACGCATTCGGCGACGAAATCATAGCCTGCGCCGTCGGCGCGGTTGAACTGGGTGGCATTGCCCTGTGCGAAGGTGCCGATCAGCGCGCGCACGCGGTTGGGATTGGCGAACGAGAACGCAGGGTGCGAGGTCAGCGCGCGGACCTTGTCGAGGGTCGCTTGCTCCGGGATCGTCGCCTGCAGCGCGAACCACTTGTCGATCACCAGCGCATCGCCGGCGTAACGTGCGTAGAAATCCGCGAGCGCCTCCTCGCGCTCCGGCACCGCGTGCAGCGACAGCGTGGCGAGCGCCGCCATCCGGTCGGTCATGTTGTCGGCCGTTTCATATTGCCGCCGCGCGCGCTCGATATCGGCGCGCCGGCCCTGCGCCGCCAGCAGATCGAGCGCGGCGTTGCGCAGCGCGCGCCGGCCTGCGCTCGCCGCGTCCGGCGAATAGCGGCCGCCCTGCCCGAGGCGCTCGTAAAGCGCGGAAAGGGCGGGCGCCAACCGCCTGCCGATTTCGGCGCGCAGGCCGGCGCGCGCCCGATGAATGGCGGCGGGATCGATGTCCTGCCCGATCTCGCGGGCGATGTCGCCCTCGCCAGGAGGCATGAGCGCCAGCGCGACGAAAGCCGGCTCCAATCGCCGATCCTCGAGCAAGGCCGCGAGGCCGCGCAGCAGGTTCTCGTCGCTACGCGGCGCTCGACCGGCGCGCAGCGCCGCGACATTGTCGATCAACAGCCGCGTCGCGATCGTCTGCAGCGCCTGCCAGCGGTTGAACGGGTCGCCGTCGTGCGCGGCGAGAAAGGCGAGTTCGTCCGGGCCCTGCTCGGTGACGAGCTTGATCGGTGCCGAGAAACCGCGATTGATCGAGACGACCGGCGCCTCGTCGATGCCGGTGAACGCAAAGACAGATTCGACGTCCTCGAGCACGAGCAGGTCGTGCGCGACGTCCGATCCGTCCCTGCCGACGAGCCCGGTGACGAGCGGGATCACCATGGGCTGCTTGTCCGGCTGCCCCGGGGTCGGCGGCACGTGTTGTCGGCAGGTGAGGGTATAGGTCCGCCGTGCCGCATCATACCGGCCGCTCGCCGTCACCTCGGGCGTGCCGGCCTGGCGGTACCAGCGCATGAAGCGGCTGAAGTCGCGGCCGGAGACCTCGGCGAAGCATTGGATGAATTCTTCGACCGTTGCCGCCTGTCCGTCGTGGCGGGCGAAATACAGATCCATGCCGGCGCGGAACCTGTCCTTGCCGATCAGCGTCTGCACCATGCGCACCACCTCGGCGCCTTTCTCGTACACGGTGCTGGTGTAGAAGTTGTTGATTTCCCGGTAGACGTCCGGCCGCACCGGATGGGCGAGCGGTCCCGCGTCCTCGATGAACTGGGTTGCGCGCAGATTGCGGACATCGGCGATGCGCTTGACCGGCCGCGAGCGCATGTCGGCGGAGAATTCCTGGTCGCGGAAGACCGTCAGTCCCTCCTTGAGGCACAACTGGAACCAGTCGCGGCAGGTGATGCGGTTGCCGGTCCAGTTGTGGAAATATTCGTGGGCGATGACCGCCTCGATATGCGCATAGTCGGCGTCGGTCGCGGTCTCCGGGCTGGCCAGCACGTATTTGTCGTTGAAGATGTTGAGGCCCTTGTTTTCCATCGCGCCCATGTTGAAATCGGACACGGCGACGATCATGAAGACGTCGAGATCGTATTCGCGGCCGAAGGTTTCCTCATCCCAGCGCATCGCGCGCTTGAGCGCGTCCATGGCATAGCCGCACCTGTCCTGCTTGCCGTGCTCGACATAGATGCGCAGCGTCACCTCGCGGCCGGATCGGGTGCGAAAGCGATCCTCGACGCAGGCAAGATCGCCGCCGACCAGGGCGAAGAGATAAGACGGTTTGGGATGGGGATCGTGCCAGACGGCGAAGTGCCGACCGTGCGGAAGATCGCCGCGCGCGACCGGGTTGCCGTTCGCCAGCAGGACCGGCGCCTCCTTCTTGTCGGCCTCGAGACGGGTCGTGTAGACCGCCATCACGTCCGGGCGATCGGGAAAATAGGTGATGCGGCGGAAGCCCTCGGCCTCGCACTGGGTGCAGAAGGTGCCGTTGGAGCGATAGAGACCGGAGAGCTGGGTGTTGGCGGTGGGATCGACCAGGGTCTCGATCTCGAGCGTCAGCGGTGCGTGGGGCGGCTGCGGAATCGTCAGGCGGTCGGGCGTGACGACATAGGCCTCGGCGCCGGGATCGGCGCCGTTGAGCTGCAGCGACACGAAGGTGAGCCCGTCGCCGTCGAGCACGAGCGGCGCGGCCGGCCGGCGCGGGTTCGGCCGCAACGCCAGGCGCGCGCGGACCCGCGTGCGGGTCGGATGCAGGCTAATATCGAGATGGACGGTGTCGACCAGCCAATCCGGCGGGCGATAGTCCGAGAGGCGGACGGGCTGGGCAAGGTCGGTGCGCATGCGCGTTGATCTAGG
>JADGGK010000177.1 GCA_019689975.1 Pseudolabrys sp. | reverse complement strand
GCGTTCGGTGTGCTCGGCGGGGAAACGCGGCTCGCGAGCTATCAGCTCACCAATCTTGCTTACCAGCTCAATGACGTCGTTGTCGGTCTTGTTTCCGGGCAGCGGCCGTTGATGGTGCTCATTCAGCAGGGCTCGCAGATCGCGCAGATAATGGGACCGGTCGGGGTGACCGGGACCATGAAGGGAGTGGCGCAGGCGATCGCCTCGATCGTAACGCCTGCGCGGCTTGCCGGTGGCGCGATCGTGGCGGCGGCCCTGGGCGCGGTTTCGGCTTGGAATGCGTGGTTTGACAGCGAACGCAATGTGACGGTTGCGCTCGCGGGCGCAGGGCGAATGGCCGGCGCCACGGTCGCGGATGTCGTCCAATTGGCCGAGATCGGCGCGCAAGTTGGGAAAGTTTCGGCTGCGGCCGCGCGCGACATGGCCGCCGAATTCGCCCGCACCGGCAAGATCGGCAAGGAGCTTTTCGTCGATCTGATCTCGATCGCCAAGGATTATGCGGCTACCACCAATTCCGACATTACCGACGCGGTAAAAAATCTTGCGGCCGCCTTCGCCGATCCTGCGCGCGGCGCCGAGACGCTCAACAACCAGCTCGGTTTCCTTGACGACCGCACGAAGCAATATATCCAGCGCCTCGCCGAGCAAAACGATCGTACCGCGGCACAGCGCGCTTTGCTCGAAGCGATGCGCGGGAGCCTTATCAGCGCCGAGCAGACGACGTCGGCGCTTGGTCGCGCTTGGGATTTCGTCAAACGCACGGTATCGGACGCCTTCGATGCGCTCGGCCGCACCATCGATCGCGCAACCGGCGTTGGCACGGTCGAAGAAAGGCTTGCCGAAACGCGTCGCCAAGCGGAAAGCTCGCGCGTCGAGGCCGAGGCGCGCGAGCTTTCGTTGCGCGCCGGCGAAGCCGTGCGGCAGCTGGTCCCCGGCGTCGAGACCGTTCAACAGCTCGAGGCTTTGCGTTCATCGCTCGGCCGCATCCTCGAAGACCCGCTTGCGGCAAAACACGTTGCCGATCTCTCCCAGGTCGAGGACGCCTATAAGCGCGTGACGAACGCGCTTTCGAGCTACGAGGGAGAGAACAGGCGTTTCCTCGATCCGCAGGAAAAGAAGCTGCGCCTGCAACAGATCGAAATCGCGCTCGTCAACGCGACGACGCCGGCGCAGAAGGCGGCGCTCGAGGCCGAACGCGCGCGGATCGAATTGATCGGACAATCGATCACGCCCGAACAGCAGGCGCTGGCGGTCGCGCAGGCACGCAACCGCGTGCTCGCGGAAGCGTCCCGGTTCGTCCGTGACTATGCGCGCGACCAGCAGTTTTCGATCGAGCAGACGCAGGCGGAGATCGACTTCGTCGGCCGGAGCGTCGAGGAGAAGGACAAGTTCATCGCGCGGCTCCGCGCCGAACAGGACCTGCGCCGGCAGGGGATATCGGCGGCAAGCGCCGAAGGGCAACTGATCCTCGCCAATGCCGAACGGCAGGCCGCGCTCAATGCTGAGCTCGATCGCGCGCGCGAGCTGATGCAGGGCTGGCAGGGCGTCTTCGAATCCGCGATGGACCGCTTCGCCGACCTGCTCGCGCAGGGCAAGCTCGACTGGAAGTCCTGGGCCGATGCCGCGCGTGCCGCGCTCGTCGACATCAACAAGGAGATCATAAAGCTCGCGCTGATCAATCCGCTCAAGAACCTCCTCTTCGGTACCAATGCGGCGACGCTCGAAAATGCAGGCGGCCTCTTCGGCGGCCTTCTCGGCGCCTTCCGGCTGCATGCGGGTGGGATCGTCGGCCTTGCCGGCGCGCCGGCGCTCGCGCCGGCCGCGGTCTTTGCCCGCGCGCCGCGCTTCCACGACGGGGTGTTCCTGCAGCCCGACGAGATACCCGCGATCCTGCAGCGCGGCGAACGGGTGCTCTCGCGCGATGAGGCGCGCCGCTACGAGCGCGGCGGCAACATGGGCATGCCGGTGGTCAACGTCACGATCCAGACGCCGAGTCCTGCGGCGTTCCAGGCAAGCCGCACCCAGGTCGCAGCCGACCTTGCGCGGGCGGTGAGGCTCGGCATGCGCGGGATGTAAAGGGACATGCCGCAACCGTTTCTTGATATCGCGTTCCCGCCCTTCGTTGCGCGCGGGGCGACGGGCGGGCCGGCTTTCTCCACCGCCGTCGTGACGCTCGCTTCCGGCGCCGAGCAGCGCAACGTGCTCTGGGCCAACGCGCGCGGGCGGTGGAACATCTCGACCGGCATCCGCACCCGCGCGCAGATGCTCGACGTGATCGCGTTCTTCCATGTCGTGAAGGGCCGCGGCTACTCGTTCCGCTTCAGGGACTGGAACGACTATCAGGCCTCCGACGTGCCGATGGTCGATGTCGGTTCGACCGTGTGGCAGCTCGTCAAGCGCTACACGATCGCGGGCTTCGAGCACGTGCGCACCATCACCAAGCCCGTGCCCGGCACCGTCACGATCAAGGTGAACGGCACGCCCGTTATGCCCGCCGACATCGACCATCTCACCGGCCTGGTCACGTTCGCCTCAGCTCCTTCGGCGGCGCCGACCGCGTCGTTCGAGTTCGACGTGCCGGTGCGCTTCGACACCGACCATCTGCCGGTTCAGGCCAATGCCTGGGACCAGCAGGTCGTCTCGCAGAT
>JADGGK010000176.1 GCA_019689975.1 Pseudolabrys sp. | reverse complement strand
CAACATCAAGTCGCTTTCGCAACGTTACTTGCGGCACGAGGATGAAGACGACGACCGTCGACCGCCCGGAAAGACGCGTGAACGTTGCGCCGCTCCGCGTCCTTCCGATGTTCGGCCGCGCAAGGCCGCTCTTCGACAATCGCGCATTGTCGACGACGAGCAGCGACGGGCGGCCGCGCCGATAGACGAAGCGCAGCTTCATGCCGGTGCGCCGTTCGAAGCCGCCCGGCGTGATGCGCTTGCGCGCGCCGGTTGCCGTGAGACCCGTCTTGCCCGCCGCCGGCGTCGGGATCGCGAGCCAGAACCCACGGCTCGACCGGATCGTCACACCGCGGTCGAAGGCATCGACGATGTTCGGCGCCTTCGACCACACGAAGGCCGCCGCCTCGATGCTCGCGCCGCTCTCGGGGAACGTCCTGCCGCGCCAGGTATTCGCAAGGCGCTGCCCGAGGCCGGCACCGACCACGTCCGCACGCAGGTCGGATTTCAGTCCTTCCGTCGCCTCGCGCATGGCGCGCGTGACGGACCGCGCAATGTCGCCTTCGGCCCCCGCGAGGTCGCGGGCGATATCGGAGATCTGCAGCGTGAAACGCATAGGCTCAAGCCTGTCTGGCGGCCTCGCACGTCCACACCAGCCCGAGGCTGTCGGCAACCGGCGCGGCGATGATCTCGTAGACGTCGCCCGCGATCTCGAGGCTGTCGCCCACCCCCGGCTCGGCAACCTCCGAACCGCGCACATCGATCAGCACGGACGGCAGAACGGCGCGGCTGTCGCCGAAATCGACCACTTGATCCGGCGACTTGCGGATCACGCGCACCGGCACGCCCGCTCCGACCCCGCCGCTTCGCCACAACGCGTCTTCGCCGACATTGCCGTCGGCGAAGATCGCGTCGATCGCAGCAACGAAGGCGTCTCGCATCAGTTCGAGGAGTAGATGCGCACGGCAAGGCGCGGGCGCTTGTTGACCGGCAGGATGGAAGCCTCGGTCTTGATGTCGATCGCGCTGCCGTCCGGCCGCGCGATCTGACGCGCATAGATCGGAAGGCCCACGGTGTTGACGGTCTCGATCAGGTTCGCCGGCGCCCCGTAGGTCACGAAGGTGTCCATGGTGCCGAGCGGGAAGGCGATGCCTTCGTTCGCCGGGATCAGCGTCTCGGTCGCGCCGGTCGAGAGCGTGACGGTGGCGTTGTATTCCTCGAACACGATGCCGGCGAAGGGGAAGCGGCGACGCGTGTCCTCGCGCAGCGGCTGGGCGCCGGTCGAGGAGAAGTATTTGTAGGCTTCCTCGACCTTGGCGTGGCCGATGAGCTTGTCGAAGAAGGACGGGCCGACGAGGGCCAGTACCCCGCTCATGGTCTCGCCCTTGAGCTCGGTCTCGATGTCGCGCAGCACCTCGCGGCACTTGGCCTGCACGTTCGTGGTCCCGGTGCCGAGCACGAAGTCGACCGACTGCTGGGCGAGCCCGAACTCGGCGAAGTAGTCATAGAGGGTACTGCCGGCGCCGTCCTTGACGATGCCGCGCAGCGCATTGACCTCCATGTACTCGCGGGTCTGGGCGTGCTTGGCGCGCATGCGGGTGAGCTTGCGCTCCATGACGGTGGCGAGCGGGTCGGCGGCGTCCGCCACGCCGAAGCCGCGCACGCCCTGGATGTCCTGCGGCGTGATCACGTCGTCGTGCGGAATCCAGGGCACCGTGAACGAGCGCATGGAGCGGGCATCGCGGTTGGCGACGGTCGCCGGTCCGCCGAGGGGAACGGCGGGGAGGAGGTTCAGCACCCCCTCGGCCTGCTCGATGATGACGCTTCGCTGGGTGATGCCCTCGAAGCGGAACAGGCCGAGCTCGCCGAGCCGGGTGTAGATGTTGGGCAGGATGTTGATGGCTTGGGTCATCTCGGCGAGCGAGTAGCCGCCCGCGTCGAAGGGATTGATCATCGGGGCCATTGCGGTTCCTCGAAATGGTTCGGGCCCCGACGGGATTTCCGTCGAGGCCCGAGGGTGGCATTCAGATGTTTTGCTTAAGGATCAGGCGGCATCGCGCGGCACGATGCCGACGGCGGCGAGCTGGGCAAGTTTTGCTGCCTTCTCGGTTTCTTGGTCGACGGACGGATCGAACACCAATGCGGCCTTGGACACGATCGCGGGACCGCGGGCGATGACGAGCCCGGCCGCGTCAGAAGCGGTCGCGTCGACGGCCTCGATCAGGACGGCGACGGCGGTCTCGGCGCCCTCGTCGCCCGTGACCTGGGCTGCGGGCGAAAGCCGGTACTTGGCCGTCGCGGTGATCCTGCCGAGCACGGCACCGAGCGGGTAGTTCGTGCCGGCCTTGAGCGTTACGGATTCCCGTGTGTAGTTGCCGGTGAGCTCGTATTTGACGAGATCGCCGAGCGTCGGCGCCATGGTCAGCGTGGGCATGTCAGGTGCTCCTTCAAGTTTCGATGATCAGGCGCGCGCCGTTGAGGCGCGCTCCTTGGCGCGGCGCACGATCGGGCTGTCGCCCGAGGCGGGAGTGGACGGTGCGGCCGCAATCACGGCCGTGGCTTCCGCGCGTGCGGCGAGCGTATCGAGCACCGAACGCCGCAGTGCGTCGGGGGCGATGCCCTTCTTCAGCGCGTCGGCGGCATCGACCGCAACCCCAAGCCGGGCTGCTTGCGCCGCAATCGC
>JADGGK010000175.1 GCA_019689975.1 Pseudolabrys sp. | reverse complement strand
GGCGCGCGGGCCGGCAAGGACGGGTCGCCAGTGCCCACATCCGCTTCAATCGATCTGGTTGCCGGCAATGCGAAGCTGCGGATAGCGCTCGGCGCCGGAAAGGGCGAGGTCGCCGGTCACGGCCTTGCGGTAGTCCATGCCGATGATGGCGCCGTGTTTGAGCTCGGCGAACATGTTGGCGGTGATCGCGGCGGTGCCGGCGCCGCTCGCCACGGAGACGGCGACGCCGATCCCGCACCTGCGCACCACGTTGCCGTCAACGACGACGTTGCGGAGATATTCGCCCCAGCCCGCGGCGATGCCGGCGGTCTGCGCGTTTTCGATGACGTTGGCGGACACCACCGTGTCGGCCTCGACGCCGATGCCGTAGCCCTCGCCGGCGGGATCGCGCCCCGCGATGCGGTTGCGCAGGTTGCGGACGAGATTGCCGTGCACCACCGCAAGCCGGCCGCCCTCCCTGAAATTGGCGATGGATATGCCGGAGCCGGCTTCGTCGATCACGTTGTCGGCGATGACCGCGCCCTCGAAATCGAACTCGGAATAGATCGCGACTTCGTCGAGCGCCGTGCAGTTGTTGCCGATGATCTGGATGTCGGACGCCGCATTGCCGCGGATGGCCGAGAACGCCGCCGCGCGGATGACGTTGTTGCGCACGATCACGTTCCCCGCCCGGAACACGTTGATGGCATTGCCGTTCTCGCCGCTGCCGCCGGCGCTAGCGGCGGTCTCCTCGATGCGGTTGTCGGCGATGATGGTGCCGTCGTAGCGTTTCTCGCTCCGGAAGACGCGGATGCCGCCGTTGCCGGAGCCGCGGATCGTGTTTCCCGCGATGCGGAGGCCGGTGCTGTCGATCGCGAAGATCGCGTTGTCGGCGGCGCGCTCGATGCGGCAGAAAACCACCTCGCCCGCGCACCGCTCGAGCGCGACGGCATTGCCCCCGGCATGGCGGAAGTCGCAGTCGCGCAGGCGCAGCCCCGTCGTCGTGTCGAGATGCAGCAGGCCGCGCCGCTCCGGCAGCCGGATATCGCCGCCCTCGAAGGCCAGGCCCTCGAGCGCGATCGCCTCCGCCTGCTCGGCGGCGAGCAGCGAGGGGCCGCCGGTCAGCGCCAGGCGCGTCGCGCCGCGGACGCCGACGAGCTGCGTTCCCGTCGGCAGGCGCAGGCCGCCGCAGCGGTAGACGCCCGGCGCGAGCCAGAGCGGCAGGCGCTGCCGCGCCGCCTCGGCGATGGCGCGCTGAAGTTTTTCGCTCTGGTCGTCCGGCGCGCCCGCATGCACGCCGAAATGCGCCGCCTCGAGCGCGCCCGCCGGCGGCGCGGCGGCGGCCCGCGGCGCGACGGCAATGACACCGGCGCCGAGCAGGAGGGTACGGCGATCGAGCACCATGCCGCCACTATGCCTCAATCGCCGGCCGAGTGTGTTAACGCCGCCCCGCCGGCGCGCAAGCCGCCGCCGGCATTGTTGATCCGTCGTGGCGGTCCGATCGCCGCCGGCTAGAGTCCGAGCAGCCGCGCGATCTGCTCCACCGCCAATGCGGGCGTGAGCCGGCCGGCGGCCACCTGCGCCTCGGCCTGCCTGAGCTTCGCGCGCAGCCGCGCGTCGGAATTCAGGCGCGCGGCGAGCCGTTCCCTGAGCATCGTCCGCATCCATTGCACCTGCTGCTCGCGCCGCCGCGCCGCGTGCTCTCCGGCGGCGGTCGTTTTCTCCCGATGCTCGAGCACCGTCGCCCACAATTCGGCGATGCCCTTTCCGGTGAGCGCCGAGTAGGCGAGCACCGGCGGCGACCAGCTCGGCGACCGCGGCGCGAGGATGTTGAGCGCGGCACGGTATTCCGCCGCCGTCAGCCGGGCGCGCTCGACATTGTCGCCGTCCGCCTTGTTGACCGCGACCATGTCCGCGAGCTCGATCAGGCCCTTCTTGAGGCCCTGCAGCTCGTCACCCGCCCCGGGTAGCACGATCACCAGGAAAAAATCGGTCATGTCGGCGACCGCGGTCTCCGACTGGCCGATGCCGACCGTCTCGACGATGATCACGTCGTAGCCGGCCGCCTCGCACAGCAGCATGGTCTCGCGCGTGCGCGCCGCGACGCCGCCGAGCGTGCCGGAGGAAGGCGAGGGGCGGATGAAGGCGCGCTCGTCGGCGGCAAGACGCGGCATGCGCGTCTTGTCGCCGAGGATGGAGCCGCCGCTGCGCGTGGAGGACGGATCGACCGCCAGCACGGCCACTTTGTGGCCTCGGCCGGTGAGATGGGCGCCGAGCGCGTCGATGGTGGTGGACTTGCCGGCGCCGGGCGCGCCGGTAATGCCGAGCCGCACCGCCTTGCCGGTGAGCGGCAGCAGCTCCTGCAGCAGCTGCTGCGCGCGCATGCGGTGATCGGCGCGCTTGCTCTCGACGAGGGTTATGGCGCGGGCGAGGGCGGCGCGATCGCCGGCGCGGATGCCGGCGGCAAGATCATCGTAGCGAGAGGCTATGGGCGGTGATCTCGTGTCATCGGGGGATCTGGCCGACATGGTGGCTCCGCCGCAAGTCGCATGAGGCCGTCGCGCGCTCGCTTGCGCCGCCATCCGGGACTCATGTCGGTGACCTGCTTATCATATGAGCGCAGGGCTCGCGCTCATCATATGACCGCAGCGCTCGCGCCCGCCAGAGCGGATCCGGGGTAAACGGGCGCGTCC
>JADGGK010000174.1 GCA_019689975.1 Pseudolabrys sp. | reverse complement strand
ATGACGGCGGAAATGGCGTGCCGCAATGACCGCGCGCTGTATTTGTGGCACGGCATGGCCTGGATTGCTTCGTCGCCGCTTGCGCGGCTCCTCGCAATGACGGTACCGGGTCGCACGCCCCTTGCGCGGCTCCTCGCAATGACGGCCGTGGGTCGCGTCGCCCCTTGTGCGGCTCCGCGCAACGACCGGGCCGGGCGAGGTTTGCCTCTTGCGGGAGGCCTCGCAGTAACGGTACGGAGTCAATCCGATCGGTACCTGCGCCACTGTCGGCGGCAACCGGCGAGGACGACATGCGTTTCGAGGGCACGCGCGACTACGTGGCGAGCGAGGATCTCAAGATCGCGGTCAATGCGGCGATCACGCTCGAGCGGCCCCTGCTCGTCAAGGGCGAGCCGGGCACCGGCAAAACCGTGCTCGCGCAGGAGATCGCCAAGGCGCTCGGCGCGCCGCTCATCGAGTGGCACATCAAGTCGACCACCAAGGCGCTGCAGGGTCTCTATGAATACGACGCGGTCGCGCGGCTGCGCGACGGCCAGCTCGGCGACGCGCGCGTAAACGACATCCGCAACTACATCAAGCGCGGCAAATTGTGGGAGGCCTTCGTTTCCGACCGGCGGCCCGTGTTGCTCATCGACGAAATCGACAAGGCCGACATCGAGTTTCCCAACGACCTGCTGCTGGAGCTCGATCGCATGGAGTTTTTCGTGTACGAGACCGGCGAAACGGTGAAGGCGCGGCAGCGGCCGATCGTGGTCATCACCTCCAACAACGAGAAGGAACTGCCCGACGCCTTCCTGCGCCGCTGCTTCTTCCACTACATCCGCTTTCCCGATCCGGACACCATGCGCGCGATCGTCGAGGTGCATTTTCCCGGCATCAAGCAGCGGCTGGTCGCCGAGGCGCTGACGCTTTTCTATGAGATCCGCGCGGTCCCGGGCATGAAGAAGAAACCGTCGACCTCCGAACTGCTCGACTGGCTGAAACTGCTGATGGTCGAGGATATCGGTCCGGAAACCCTGCGCGAGCGCGACCCCAAGAAGCTCATTCCGCCGCTCTACGGCGCGCTGATCAAGAACGAACAGGACGTGCATCTGTTCGAGCGGGTCGCCTTCATGGCACGGCGGGAAGCGCGGTAACCCGCGCTCATTCGGCGGCCTTGCGCGCACGCCAGCGCGCCGACCGGCGTTCGCGCGCGGCTTCGCGCTCGCGCGCGAGCCGCTGCATCGCCCGGCCGGCAAGCCGCGATCCCCAGTAGACGGCCTGCGCCGCCGCGCGGCCGACGAGGCCTCCGGCCCAGACCAGTTCGTAGGGCGCGAACAGACGCCAGGTCTCGTCGCGCTCGACGATGCCGCGGGCGATCAGCTCGCCGGCCATCGCCGTGGTGTTGAGCCCGTGGCCGCCGAAACCGCTTGCCACCCACACGCCCGGCTCGACCTCGCCGATCTGCGGCATGCGGTGCACCGAGCGACCGAGCGTGCCGTGCCACAGATGCGCGATCCTGACCTCGCCGAGCGCGGGAAAATTGCGGGCGATGTCGCGCAGCAGCAGGCGCGCGACGCCGCGCGGATCGGCCTGCCACACGCGCAGCCCCCCGGCCCATTGCAACCGATCGCCGCCGACGATGCGATAATGGCTGTCCGCGCGCTCGCCGTCGCTCACCGCGCCGCGATAGCGCACGAGCCGTCGCAGCGCCGGGCCCAGCGGTTCGGTCACCAGCACGTAGGTGGTGAGCGGCAACAGGGTCGCCGCCAGGCGCGGCATCAACGCGCCGAGACCGACATTGCCGGCGAGCACGACATGGGAGGCGCGCACGCGGCCCTCGCGCGTGTCGATGCGCTTGCGCAGGCCGGTCGCATCGATGGCGACGGCTTCGCTGTCCTCGAAGAGGAGCGCGCCGGCCTCCTCCGCGGCGGCGGCAAGACCGAGCGCATAATTGAGCGGATGCAGGTGGAAGGCCCGCGGATAATGCACCGCGCTGAAATAGCGCGGGTTGCCGAGCTCCGCGCGCACGCGCTCCTTCGGCCAGAACTCGACCTCGGCGCCGATCCAGCGCAGCCGCTCGACCTTGGCGCGGTTGATCGTTCCTTCATCGGTCTTGGAGACGCTGAGCCAGCCCGGGACCGGGTCCACGCCCGGCATGCCGCGCTCCTCGATCGTCTGGCGGACATAGGCGAGGCCCCGCTCCGACAGCGCCCAGAGCTGCTTGGCATGATCGAGTCCGATGCGCTCGACGATCGCGTCCGCATCCGCGCCGAAACCGGGGATGACGAAGCCGGTGTTGCGGCCGGAGGCGGCCGAGGCCAGGCGCCGCGCCTCGAGCAGCGCCACCGACCAGCCGCGGCGCGCGACTTCGCGCGCGGTCGTGAGCCCGGCAAGCCCGCCGCCGACGATGCAGACGTCGACGTCGATGGGATAAGTCAGCCGCGGACGCTCGCGCGTCGGCACGCGGCCGGTCTCGTACCAGGTCGGCCCGGGATCGCTCATGCGCCTCCATATCTCACGTCGCGCCCGCGCATGGTAGAACCGATTTCGGTGCATTTGACCCGTCATGGCGCGGCCCCCTCCCCACGATGCGGTGCGACCCACGGCCGTCATTGCGAGTCGGCCCGCATTGCGAGTCGGCCCGCAAGGGTCGCGCGACCCGGCACCGTCATTGCGAGGAGCCGCGCCAGCGGCGACG
>JADGGK010000066.1 GCA_019689975.1 Pseudolabrys sp. | reverse complement strand
CGTCACCGCGCCCGCCGCGACCTACACCGCCGCCGAGCAGATCGCCGACTTCGGCGCGCCGCAGGCGTCGGTCGCCGTGCGGGTTTATCAGCTCTCGGCGACCGTCGGCCGCGGCCGACCCGCCGCAGCGACGCTCTGATCCACGCACAGCGTGAGCAACGCCAGGGGCTGAGTCATTTTGACTCAGTGTTTAACAGTTCATTAACCACTCGGGCCCGCTATTGTTCTCTAAGCGGAGGGATGTCGTGCCAGACGTAACCTACAACCTGAACGGCGGCTTCAAGCCGACCACCAAGCGGTTTGCAGACCTGAGTGGACCGGATTTCTTCCCGACTCCAGCGTGGGCGACATTCGCGCTGATCGAAAACGAGAAATTCGAGGGCGACATCTGGGAATGCGCCTGTGGAGACGGCGCCATGTCAAAGGTGCTCGCCCAAACTGGCCGCCCGGTCTTCAGTTCGGACCTTTACGATCGGGGATATGGTGAGGCCGGGATCGATTTTTTGAACCCGTCTCGTGTTGCCGACAACATCGTGACAAATCCTCCCTACAACAGCGCCGAGGGATTTGTCGTTAGTGGCGTGCACCATGCACGAAGGAAGTTCGCGCTGCTGTTACGACTTGCGTTCCTTGAGGGCGCCAATCGAGCAAATACCATCTTTGCCCGCACGCCTCCCGCTCGTGTTTGGGTCTTTAGCGAGCGGATCACGTTCTATCCGAAGGGCATAGACCCCAAGGGAAGCGGTACAACGGCCTACGCGTGGTTCGTATGGGATAGGGACGCTCCGAATAATACAGAGCTCCGATGGTTCAAGCCCGGTTATCGAGCCAAGTACTCTTAGCGGCGGTTTCGATGACTAACATGAAGCCGCCCAGCATCTGTTATCGTTAGGCGCCCCGGCCGATAATCGGCCAGCCCCTCCGCGATGATGTTCCCTTCTGTCGTTCGATGCGAAACAATATTTCTGACTTGTTGCTCCCACATCTGCTCCCCCGGCCGCGTCACGGACGGCGCCTGATCCTCTGCGGATAGTTTGACGTAACGCGGGATCAGCTCCTTTAGTCTGCCAATCGTGGCAGTGCCCCCTGGACACGAGGCGAGAGCTTCGAGAGCTGCTTCGCCTATCGCCTGTTCGCTGATTTTCGTCATAGCCAGCCCTCCCGCCGATTAACTTAGAGGAGCAAGGCGATTTTTTCGAGTCGCAGTTGCAGCCGGCGCCTCCGCCGATGACGACCTTCCCCACCGCTTAGACTTCAAGGACGCAAGCTATGCCCACGCCACGCCTAGCGCTGCCCTACATCGTGCAGGGGCAGGCCCAGAAGGAAGTCACGCACAACGATGCGCTCGTCCGGCTGGATGCGCTCGTCGATCTCTACATCCTCGACCGCGATCTTTCCGCGCCGCCGGCCTCGCCTTCCGACGGCGACGCCTACATCGTGGGCGCAAGCCCGAGCGGCGCCTGGGCCGGGCAGGCCGGCAATATCGCCTATGTGATCGACGGCGCCTGGCGCTTCTATGTGCCGGTGAAGGGGCTCGTCGCCTATATCGCGGACGAGCAGAAGATGCTCGTCTTCACGGCGAGCGGCTGGGTCGACCTCGTCTCCGTGCTCTCGCTCCAGAACCTCTCCGGGCTCGGCATCCTCACCTCCGCGGACACGACGAACCGGCTCGCGGTCAAATCCGACGCCGTCCTCTTCAGCCACGACGACGCAACGCCCGGCACGGGCGATCTGCGCGTCACGCTCAACAAGAGCGCCGCGGCGAAGGACGCGGGCTTCGTGTTCCAGGACGGCTTCAGCACCCGCGCGCTGTTCGGCTTGCTCGGGGACGACAATTTCACCGTGAAGGTCTCGCCGGACGGATCGACCTTCCACACCGGCATGTCGATCGACAAGGCGACGGGCAGGGTCTCCTTCCCGGCCATGACGAAGGTCTCCGCCTACATCAACTACGACCACTACGCCGCGACGACCTACGTCAACACCGACATCAACAACGAGGATCTCGACAGCGCCAACGCGTTCGCCTCGAACGTGTTCACGGTGCCCACCACCGGGCTCTACAAGGTCGGATATTCGCTGGGCTGGACGCAGAACGGCACCAACCTGCCGGCCTCCATGCACGGCCGGCTGCTCAAGAACGGCGCAACCGAAGTGCTGCCTTCGGCGTCTTCGGCTTCGAACAACGCCAATAACAGCGGCAAGATCATCATCTGCACGCAAGGCATCATCTCGCTGACGGCCGGCGATACCCTTCGCTTGCAGCACAAGTTCTCGTCGCTCGACGGCTACGCCTCGGCCAACATCACCCGATTCTGGATCGAGCAGGTCGCCTGATCCCGGCCGGGCACGAATATCGCACATCATCGTCGGAAGGAGCCCGTCTCATGGCACGCATGACCGCGCTCGCGCTCGTTCTGCTTTTGCCGTTCCCTGCCCAGGTGTGGGCCTATGGCCCCG
Source organism: Pseudolabrys sp. (assembly GCA_019689975.1). GTDB lineage: Bacteria > Pseudomonadota > Alphaproteobacteria > Rhizobiales > Xanthobacteraceae > Pseudolabrys. Next base: position 14,296 of record JADGGK010000066.1, on the reverse strand, counting down.
AAGGCGGCCCCGACTCGATCCGGACCGAAACCGGATATGTCGATCGGCATAATGCGTTACGCGGCCAAAGGCATCTCTCGCGAGCGATCGAACGCGGCACAAGGCGCGCCGAACGTGAAGCTACATTCACGTCCGGCCGCATCGCCATCGAGGAAGCGCGCCGCTATCTCGGCATGACCGCACGCCAAATAGGTCTTTCCCGCTTCACCCTCTGGTGCGGCACCTTCCTCGGCGAGGCAACGAGCCTGCCCCATCCGCGCCACTACCAGCTCGCGGCCTCGTGGGCCGCGATCGGCCGACGCATCGATTTCCCGCTCCCCGGCGCGATCGCGTTGGTGCGACGCGGCCGCCGCATCGGCCATGTCGGCCTTGTCACCGGCACCGACGCAAACGGCAATCCGGTTATCATCAGCGGCAATCACCGCAACCGCGTCGCCGAGGTCGCCTATCCGCGGCGCGCCGTTGCCGCCTATATCCTGCCTTAAGGGGGCGGAACATGGACCTGCAATGGTGGATCACCGTCATCGGCGTGCCGCTTGTCAGCGCGCTCTTCTGGCTGCGCTTCCACGATCGCGACGACGTGGACAAGGCGCTGCGCGGCCTCAAGGAGGAGCTTGCGAACTACAAGCTCCTCGTCGCCACGAGCTTCGTCTCCGTGTCGACCATGAAGGACCTCGAAAACCGGATCATGGCGCATCTTGAGAAGATCGAGCACAAGATCGACCGCGTGATCGACGGGCGGCAACCGCGCGGCGACTAGGCTGCCCGCGCGTCTTTCCCCTTCGCAAACGGCGGCCGCCCTTCGGGGGCGGCCTTTCGATTCCGGACCATCCCCATGGCGAATTGGACCTGCGACGAGGCGCTCGCGCGCCTGCTCGCGCACGAGGGCGGCTATTCCGATCATCCCTCCGATCCCGGCGGGCCGACCAAGTACGGGATTACGATCTCCGACTATCGCCGCTACGTGAAGCCGAACGCGACCGCCGCCGACGTGCGCGCGATGACGGTCGAGGAGGCGAAGGCGATCTATCGCAGGCATTACTGGGACGCGCTCTGCTGCGACGACCTGCCCGCCGGCGTCGACTACGCCGTGTTCGACTACGGCGTGAACTCGGGCATCGGCCGCTCGGGCCGCGTCCTGCGCCGGGTGCTCGGCCTTCCCGACGACACGCACATCGTCAACGCGACCGTGCTCGGCGCGCTCGTCCGGCGCGATCCGAAGGCCGTGGTCGATGCGGTCTGCGACGAGCGCCTTGCCTTCCTCAGGCGCCTGAAGACCTGGCCCGTGTTCGGCCGCGGCTGGGAACGGCGCGTGGCCGAGGTCCGGGCGGCGAGCCTGCGCATGGCGGCCGGGCGCGCGCCCGCGCCCCTTCCCGACATCGAGATCGCGCCCGCCGCCGGCAAGGGCGTCGCGCCGGCGCCGGCCGTGGCGAAGCGGGCCGTCGTCGGCGCCGGGGCGGTCGGCTTGGCGGCCACGGGCGGCGCCTTCTGGGACTGGGTCGCCGCGCACCCGTGGGAAGCGGCCGCGATCGCCTGCGTCGCCGTCATGGCCGTCGGCGGCTTCCTCGCGCTCATCGGCCGCTGGCGCCGCCAGGAGGCGGCAATCCCCGGGACGCCCTTCGTTCCCGAACTTCCCGCATAGGAGGCGATCATGATCGTCCTTTTGACGTTCGCCGCGCTGGTCGGTGCGGCGCTCCTCTACGTCCTGTTCCTGCGTCCGGCGCTCGAACGGCGCGGCCTGGTCCGTGCGCTGCCGCCGGAGGTCGCGACCTGGCGCGACCGCATCGCCGATGCCGTGTGCCGTTCCGCAACCATCGCCTGGGGCTGCCTCTGCGTCTTCTTCGGCACCGCCTGGGGCCTCGTGCAACAGGCGGCCGACGTGCTCGGCGATCCCGAGGTCAAGACCCAGGTCATGGCGCTGATCCCGCCCGAGTGGGTCTGGCTCGCCGTCGTCGCCTTCGGCGTGGTCACGATCGTCGCGCGCCTGCGCACTATCGGGCGGACGGGGTAGCGCCGTGTGGTCCTGGCTTGCCGCGTTGATCGGCGGCCCGGTGGTGAGGGGGATGATCGATGCCTACAAGGCAAAGCTCGACGCGGCCAATGCGCGCGACCGGATCGCGGCCGATCTTGCGGCCAAGGAGATCGAGGCCGGGATCGAAGCGCGCCGGCAGGCGAACGCGCTCCTCATCGCCGAACAGGGCCGCTGGTATACCGCGATCATCCGGCCGCTGCTGGCGGCGCCCGTCATCATCTACCTCTGGAAGGTGATCGTCTGGGACAAGGTGCTCGGCCTCGGCACGACCGATCCGCTCACGGGGACGGTGGCCGAATGGGCGGGGCTGATCGTCATGGCCTACGTCGGCGGGCGCACCGTCGAGAAGGTGGCGCGCATCTTTGCGAGGCGGGCGTAATTATCCCGGGTGATTGAACGTTCGGCTCTGGCAGGCTCCGGCCTGCCAGGTCTGGCTCTAAGGCCAGGAGGCCGCGCTCGACATCCGCGATTCTCGGCTCGCTGATCGACTGCATCCGCTTCGTCCGCCGCACAGCGGTGCAGACGGCGGTGCGCCTGATCACCACCGGCATCCTGCTCGCGCTCCTCGCCGGCATCGCCATCAAGCTCAAGCTGTTCGGCAACGGCTCCTGAGCGCGACGCAGTCCACGACCGCAAAGGCCCGCCTCTCCGGCGGGCCTTTTCGTTTGGAGAACCACCCATGACCCCGAAATGGTACCAGATCGCCATGGCCGAGCTCGGCCAGCAGGAGATCCCCGGCGCCGAACACAATCCGCGCATCGTCGAGTATCACCGGGCGACCGGGCTCCGCGCGCAGGACGATGAGACACCATGGTGCGGCGCCTTCGTCGCCTGGTGCCTCGGCACCGCGGGCATTCCCTACGACAAGGCTTCGGGCGCGTCGGCTCGTGCCTGGCTCGACTGGGGTCGCGAGCTAACGCGGCCGACCATTGGCTGCGTGGTTGTATTCTGCCGCGGCAGCCGCGGTGGCTGGCAGGGGCACGTGGGCTTCTATGCCGGCCGTGACGCCCAGGGCCGCATCCTGGTGCTCGGCGGCAATCAGGGCAACGCGGTGAGCGTTCGCCCATACTCCGCCGACCAGCTTCTCGGCTATCGCTGGCCGGAGGACGTGCCGCTGCCACCCGACATCCAGCCGCTGCGTGAATCGGGCGTCGTCCAAGGCAGCACGGTCGCCGCGGCAAGCGGCGCCGCGGTCGTTGCCGAGAACCTGCCAATGCTTGTGAACGACCTCGAGCGCGCCGACGGCCATCTTCAGGCTGGCACGATCTTTGGGGTGGTCATCGGCGTGCTGATCATCGCCGGTGCCGGATGGGCGCTGTGGCAGCGCATCCGCGCCGCCCGCGAGCTGCGCGAAGAGGTTGCGCGATGATTACTTGGCTTCTCTCGCTTCCCTGGGTGCGGCGGCTCGGTCTCTGGATCGGCGCCGTCATCGCTGCCGTCGCGACCATCGCCGCCATCCGCCGGTCCGGCGAGCGCGCCGGCCGCCTCGAGGAACGTCTCAATCAACAGAAGGAAATCGCCGATGCCGAGCGCCGGATGCTGGATGCCGCGCGCGATCGCCCTCGTGATCGCGACGACCTTTCTCGCCGCATGCGCGACGGCTCGTTCTGATCGTCCGGCGGGCGTCGTCTGTCCGCCGGTCCCGGTCTACAGCAAACCGTTCCTCAAACGCGCCGCCGATGAACTTGATTGTCTGCCGGCCGGCTCTGCCATCGAGCAGATGATCTCGGACTACCGGGTCATCCGGGATCAGGCGCGGGCGTGCCAGCGAAAGTGATTTGGCGTCTGAGAGATCCGGAACCAAAACCGGAGAGGCGCTAATCCTTTTCGAAGCCATGCGAGGTAAACTTCAACGTTCGGCTGTTCTCGGTCACGGTTCTAACGACGTTGTCCGGAACGCCGTCAGGGGCAAAAGCCTCGATCTCCATTGTCACAGTCACGGTTGCACCGACGAGACCGGAGAGATGCGCGATCACCTCCTCAGCAATCCGTCCTGCATCCCTGCCAACGCGGGCTGCGTCCAGTTTGACCGTTCCATAATAGCGTCTTGGCTTGGCCGTGACTGTGCTGTCGGTGCTGGAAGCATCACTCACCTGTTCGCCTTGCTCGCTAAGGCGAGTTTCGCCCGCTGTACCGGTGGTCGTTGCGTCGGCGCTCGCAGCGGCGGAGGCCTGGTCGGCCTCTTGCTGTCGCAACGCGACCTCGGGCCTGATCAGGAGGCCGTCGCTGCCTTCGTGAACGGTATCCACACGTTGCCCGCAACGGAGACCGCGGTAGCGCCCCGTTGCCTCGTCATAGGCATCCGCGTAGGCGAAGGATTCCTGATGCCAGAGGAGCAACCCCAGCCCATCTTGGATCGCCGCAGCAAGCACGGAGGGGTCACGCAGACGCGGCAGGTACACATACCGTGCGAAATCCTCGCTCAGCTGCCGAACGGCGACATGGTCGCCGCGCCAAAGCGGAATGCGATCGAGCTCCATCCGCAGGCGCGTGCCGGCAAGCACCGGCACAAGCAGCTCTTCGGAGCGCAGCTTCTTTGTAACGCGGACAGCGAGACTCTCTTGCCCTGAAAGTCGATAGGCCTGCCATTCAATAGGAGACTGCGGCGTTTTCTGGATCGGCACGAGGAGCCATTGATAGGCCTCCGGCAAACGCGCGACGACCGCCCCATCGGCCGCCTTCAGTTGCGTCTCCGCTTGACGCACTTGATGCGGGTCAAGATTAAGCTCGTTCTTTTCAGCCAGAATTGAAAACCACGCGAGATATCGACGAACGGCTTCGTCGAGGTCTTGCAAGCGCGCCTGATCGACCGCGAGAAAGACGAGGGTGTTCTGAAAGAGACGCGGTGTGTTACCGCGGCTTTGCAGAATGGCCGCTGCCGCCGCTTGCGCCTTGTTGTTTGCTTCCCGGCTGTACGGATGTTCGGTGCCCAAGACGACCAATCGCGCATCCATGTCATCAGGCACGTCCGCGCCTGACTGTGGCATCGGATGGACACGCTTGAAGTCTCCCATCGTCCGAAGATCGGAACGGACGCGCTGATTGATCTCTTCGACAACCTTGTCGGCGTCACGCTTGTATTGCTCTGCCCGATCGTCGGCGAGCTTGGTGACGGTCGGCTGCGTCGAATACCAGTATCGCGGCCCATCCTGATAGAGGAAGGTCGCTGAAGCGCTCAAGCGCCGCAACGCATCGCCGAAAACGGCAGACGACTCGCCCGGCATGACGCAACCAAGCCTGATGCGCCGGTCTTCGATGCCGCGGTTGGCTGCCGAAGCTATCGGGGCCGAACCAAGATAGACAGTGCGTGCCACGCGCCGTGTCGCGGCGAACTTACCCAAGTTCGGCACCTCGCCGTCGATTCGCAAAGGCAAGGCATTCGGCCCATCGACATCCTTCTCGATGATGGGCTTCCATTGATCCGACAGATACCGCGTGAGCTCGTCGCGCACGCGCGGATCGTCAATCGGAATGTTCGCCGGCATGATGAGCGGGTTGCGGTCGCCTTTTTCCCACAAGCTGTGGATCACCGCCGCCATCAGGCGCAGGACACCGCGCGTGCGCTGGAACTTCGCCAGCGTCGACCAGTCTGTGTAGAGCCGGTCAAAGACTTCCGGGTGGATCGGATAAGCCGCCCGCAGTCGCCGCTCGTAGTCGGAATCGCGGCATTCCGGCGGAAATTCCTGATGTTGAGCTCGGTAGAGATCGGCGAAGGCGCGCGAGACGTTGTCACGCGCGGTGAATTGCTCCCGCTCGATCAAGGGCTCAAAGAGCCGCCGCCGGACGATCTCGAATCCTTCCTCGGTGCTTGCCGGCGCCCATGAGGATTCGACGCGCCCGATGACATTCTTGAGACGCGCCAACGCCGCCCGGCCGCGGAGACCCCCCACTTCTTCGTCGTCGGCCTGGGCATGCGGCGAAGCCGCCGTGTCCGACGCCGGCAAGCTGATGACCAATAGGCACTGCTTTGCGAGTTTCGCCGACTCGGTGAGTGCCTGCGCAAATGTGAAATGCGTCTCGAAACTCCCGGCAGGCAGGTCGGCATCGTCATGCAATTGGCGAGCGTACGCCACCCATTCGTCGATCAGAATGAGACATGGACCGTATTCGTTCATCAGCTCGCGCAGCACGTCGCCTGGGCTGGTTGCCCGCTCGTCGTCTTGGCGGACCTTCTCAAAAGCCGCTCTGCCGCCAAGCTGCCAGGCAAGTTCGCCCCAAAGCGTCTTGACGACCGTGCCATCCGACTTAACGGATGGATTGCCCGGCGAAATCTTGTTTCCGACCAAAACCACCCGCCTGACGTTCGGCGGAAGCTGCGCGATCCCGGCGTCGCCCATCAGCGCATCGACACCTAGCAGTTCGCCTGGCGCTGCGCCTGAGAACAGATGATAAAGCGCCAGCATCGAGTGAGTTTTGCCGCCGCCGAAATTGGTCTGAAGCTGAACCACCGGATCGCCGCCTTGGCCCGAGAGCCGCCGCATCGCTCCGACAAGCAGGTCTTTGAGGCTTTGCGTGAGAAAGGTTCGGCGGAAGAATTCGGCCGGTTTGCAATATTCGTCCGTGCCCTCGCCAAGATGGACTTGCCAAAGGTCCGCTGCGAACTCGGCTTGTTGATAGCGCCCGCTCGCTACATCCTTGTGCGGGGTGACGACCTCGCGCCAGGGCTTGATCCTCCCAGTGACCTGGCTCTCAATGCCGCCGCCACGTCTGCGCTCGCTGCGCGCCTGCTCCTCGAAGATCAGCCGGCGCAGCTCCATCTTCATGCGGTTGACGTCGTCGGCCTCGCGCGCGGAGACGGCGGTGAGCAGCCGCGCGATGGAATCGAGCGCGCGATCGGCATCGTCGCTGGAGAAGGCGCCCTGATGCGCCCAGGTGTTGCGGTGGCCGCGGATCTCGCTCACCAGGCTTCGTTCGGCGTACCCGAGCGTCTTGCGGAACACCTCGTTCCACGTCTCCCACATCAGCTTGAGCAGGCCGGAAACGTCCCATTCCGCGATCGGCTTCTTGGCCAGCATCGGGTCGTCGGCGAAGCGGCGCACTGTCTCCATGTTGATGCTGCGCGCCTTGATGGCCTCCTTCACCTCCCGCTCGACGAACGGGGCGAGCCCGGCCCGGAGCAGATCGAGCGCCTTGCCGACACGTTCCTGATTGGTCATCGCCATCGGTCAGCCTCCATCAAGCAGAGGCGCAATTTGCGCAAGCAGCGCGGGAGCGGCCTCCGTTGCTGTCGTCCAGACCAGATCAAGATCGACGTCCACATAGGCATGAACCAAACGATGCCGCATGCCGATGATCTCGGCCCAGGGGATGGCCGGATTCATTGCACGGGTTTCGGCAGAGATCTTGCTGCCGGCTTCGCCGACGATTTGGAGAGCGTGGACGAGCGCATAGGCAAGCATCTGATCGTTGTCCAAATCCTGCCGCCGCCGCCCCGATACGAAGCGGCCAAGGGACGTCAGCGCCTCGGCCATGTGGCGCAGGCGGATGCGATCATCCGGCTTTATATCATCCGGCTTCATACTGAACCTGCGCCGTCCGGATCACATCGTCTCGGAAGTAGCGGCTCAAATCCTGCGCCGTGCGCAAATCCACCTTCTTTCCGCCCAGCAGCTGCGACAGCTCCATTTCGATTTTTGCCATGGTCAACAGGCTGGGCTTGGCCTCCGGCTCGAATTCTACGAGAAGATCGACGTCGCTGTCCGGCCGCGCCGTGCCTTTGAGCGTAGACCCGAACAGGGCAAGGCGCCGGATGTGATACCGGCGGCAAACGGCCGCGAGCGCCTCCCGATCCCGGAAGAGACGATGCAGCGCGGTTGAAGCCGCGGGATTGGAGCCGAGATCCGGCACCCCCGACTCGATGACACCGCGCGCATTCTTCATCAGGCCCGCGAGGCTCGGCCGCCGGCGCTTGGCCGGCGCCTTCAGCACCAGGCGCAGCCCCTCCTCCACGAGGTCCTTCAGCTTGCGCCCCTGCAATGCCGCTTGTGCTTTGGCCTGTCGATAGAGTTCGTCCGACAGTTCAATCGTGGTTTTCATGACATGCGGCCCATATTCCCATAAAACCATATTTATGCTGCAGGCGTCGAATCACAAGCTTGGCGGCTCAGAGCAGGGTCGCTTGGGTGGGCTCGGCCGGCGCAGCCTCGGCACGCGCAAGCCGCGCGATCTCCGGCCAGCTCTGGACCAGGGCGTTGTAGGACAGCGCCTCCGCCGCGCGCTTCTTGCGCTCCGCAATCACGTAGAGGCGGTAGGCGAGCTCGCGGGCGATCTCGGCCTTGGTGCCGAGCTTCGCCACGAGGGAGGCCGCGGCGGCTTCGCCGCCCGACTCGAGCGCGCGGATCAGGTGATGCACGATTTCCCAGACCGTGAGGCGCGGATCGGTCGCGGGGTCCCAGTCCGGTTGAAGCTCTTGGGGCTTGAGGAGGCGAACCTTGCCGCCCTTCGAGACCGCGATCTTCGCTTCGACGAGACCGGAGACCGCCGTGTTCTTGGCGCGGGCAAGCACGTCGGCGACGCCGAATTCGCCTTCGGCGAAGCCATACTGCTCGAACCAGGCGATAGCGAAGCGGCTTTCGGCATCGAAATCGCCTTCCTGCTCGGCCAGCACTTCGTCGAGCACCTGGTTGATGAGCGCGAGCGCCTCGCGCACCGAGAGCGGCTTGCCCTCCGCATCGACGACCTTCGCGTAGCGGGTGAAGATCGCCATGCCGGGCCCGATGGCGGCCTGAGCGAGATCGACCGGCGCGATGTTGCCGCGCTGCAGATGGGCGAGCGCGGTGGGGAGCTCGCTCTTGAGCGCGTTCAGAAAGTCGCGGCGCGTCGCAATTGCGGCCGTCTCAGCACGCGGGCGGCAGACGAGGACGATGGAGGAAGCAAGGGCGTTAGTATCTTTCGCGATGATGCGCCCCGCGCCCTCGGTGCGCATTGGCCAGGTACCGCTGACGGCAAAACCTGCGTGGATCACGGCGTCGAGGAAGGTCTCCCACCCGGTGCTGCCGGTGCCGTTGTTGCTGTCGGTCTCCGACTGCTTGAAAGCGTAGTAGATGGTGACCGGGAAGGCCGGATGCGCCTGCTCGGCGAGGCGATGCATGGCCTGCGTCATTCCTTCTAGAAAGAACACCTCGGCCTTGTCTTTGCTGCCGTGGCGGTAGGGCGTAGCGACCAGTTCCTCGGCCTTGGGCACCGCCATCGTGGCGAACAGCTCTGGGAAGACCTGTCGAAGCGAACGGCGCAGCCAGACGTAGAAAAAGTCCGACAAATCGGCGTAGCCGATATTGTCGTAATAGGGTGGGTCAGTGGAAATAATTTTGTGCACCGACATCGTCTGGTTAGCAGCATCAAGCTGTCTTGATTTGCCTGTAGAATTTGCCGGAAAGGCATCCACGACCATCGCGCCCTTATCGAGTGCTGTCCCGAGACTTCCGCCAGCATCCGCGAAGGGATTTGCCTCTGCATAGTCCCAGACCATTGGAATCGCCTGCCGGGCGAAGGTCTCACGGAATGCTCCACGATCGCTCATCCACGAGGCTATCGAAGAGCCGATGTTTGAGACCTTCGAGAGCGCAAATGCGAGATAAAGCGCCACGGCGTCGGCGTAGGCCTGGGCGCCGGTGCCGCCTTCGGACAGAGGAGTGAGGGAAGAGGAGCGAGAAGCGAGAGATGCCGTCTCTCTGCTCTCGCTCCTCGCTTCTCGCTCCTCGCTTCTCGCCACGGCCAGCGCATCGGCCTTCACCTTCTCCCGCGCCTCCAGCACCAGATCGGAAAAGGTGTTCAACGCCACGAGCTGGCGCGGGGTGAACAGGTCGCCGAAGGTCGTCAGGCCGTAGTTGGGGGTCTTGAAGTCGCGTGGATTGTCCGGGAGTGGCATGTCCGGCTTCCACTCCGGTCTTGCGCGACGCGCTATTTCCTCGTGCTCTTCGGTGGGAGAAAGATAGACGCGGCCACGTTCGCCCTCGGCAACAATGGCCATCAGGCGCGCGCCCATCAAACCTGCCTTACCTTGTTCTCGGATGTGGTCGTAGCTGATTGGCACGTTTGACATAAGGCAGCGGAAGGCAGCGCGCTTACCGGCGGTGGTTCCCAGCTTCGCCGCCTCCGCATCCTTCGGTTTGCCGACCTTCACCGCGAAGCGATAGCCGCCATTCTCGATCACCGGCTCGACGTAAGCTTCCTTGCCGGCCTTGGTGGAGAGCATGAATGTCGAGGCCAGCGGCACATCGACATTGCGGAAGGCCGGGTTCGGGCTTTTCACCGTGCGCGCCCAGAGCCAGGCGATGACGGTGAGCTTGCGGCCGACATAGGGCTTCAGGTCCGGCCGCTCCTTCGCCATCTCGGCCGTGATCTCCACCTTGGGATAGAGATGGCCGATGCGCTTCTCGGCCTCGTCACGCATCCACTGGCCGTAATAGCGGACGTCCTCAGCCAGGCCCTGCGCGCCCTTGTAGGTCCTAGGGAATAGCGAATAGGACTTAGGACTTAGCGGTTCTCGCGGAGCTTGCGGCGCATCGTGCTCAACATTTTCCCGGTCTCCTCCATCAGGCCGCGCAGGACGGTTGTTTCCTTCACGTGAAACCAGCCGATCTCCTCGCAAAGCGTGAGCAGCGTCTCCGTCTCCGCCAGAGAACCTTGAGCGACCGCCAGGAACTGCGCCCGCTCCCGTTCCGACTCGCGCGCCCAACCCTCCGCGATGTTGGCGGGGATCGAGATCGCGGCTCGCGTGATCTGTGACCGCATGCCGTAGGTCTCCTCGCGCGGCAGATGCGGCGCGAGCCGGTATACCTCCCTCGCGAGGTCCATCGCCTTCCGCCACACCGTCAACTGGCGATAATGCAGCCCCATGTTGCCCCCTAGGTCCTAAGTCCTGCGTCCTGCTCGCTGGATTGACCGGCGGCCGGCCGGCGATTTTCGGCGGGATCTCGATCATCGCCTTGTTGATGAGCACGGCCACCGGATTGAGATCGGAGGCATGGGCCTGTAACCCGAGTCGCTGCGCTTCGAGCGGCAGCGCGCCGCCGCCGGCGAAAGGATCGTGGAAGGCCGGCAGTTTGTTGCGGTCGAATAGCTCCTTCGCGCGAGGATGATCGACGTTATCGGCGCAGGCGCGCCGCCAGCTCTGCCAGATCTCCGCGCGCGCCTTCTCCAGCACCTCCTCGTTTGTCGTGTTCTCCCATTTGACCAGCTCTTCGATGATGCCGAACAGCCGCTTTCGCTCGATGTCGGCCGCGCAGTCCTCCAAGGTCGGCTCCGGCCCGGGCTCGGGCACGTTCGCGCCGCCCGCCTCGAACTCCGCCTTGCGCTGCTCCCACAGTTCCCGCCGCTTCTTCAGCTCGCGTTCCGCCGCCCGGCGCGTCTCCGGAATGCCGAGAAGCGTGTCCACATATTCCGAGGGGTCGTCCACCATCTGCGCGAAGATCACAGCGCGCGCCGCCGCCAGCGGCCGCCGCGCCCACCACAGATGCAGCGTCGAGGGATGGCCGTGCCGGATCGACTTCTCGCGCGCCGACGCGGCATTGATCGCCTCCAGCGGCAGCGCGACCTCAATGAGCTTTTTGCGGGTTTTGACCGTCATTGAAGTATCCAGATTTATGTAATGCGGGTGTCGAGATGGGATGGCAGCCACCCCACCACGACTTGTTCGTTGTCTTCATCCCAGAAGAAATAGAGACGGAAGCAGTATCGCTCGTCGCGGCTGCTTCCCTTCTTCAGGTGACGATCGAGCAACCTCGGGCGGCCTGCGTAGCGCACCTTATACGTATCGCCTTCTTCACCCCAACGCTCCCCAGCGAACGTTGGCTCTTCTGATAGGCCCAGCTCTGCGCATCTCTGTTCGAAAATCCGTTTCTTATCGAGGCCACCATCCCGCTTCATCGGAACATAGGCATCCCGCAGCAGGAGCAGCGCTTTGTAGAGAAGGCTGATATCCTCGTACTGAGACTTCTTCACAGCCTGCAGGGCGCGGTTGTGCACTTCCACCGAGCCAGACAAGTGGTCGCGGCACCATGCTTCGAACTCATCAAGAGATGACGGGATGGGCACCTCGCTGCCAGCAGCAGCTTGCGTCCGAAGGCGTTCTTCCAGTGCGCGAATGCGCTGACGCAGATGGCCATTCAAGGCCTGTAACTGCTGTACTTGTTCACGTGCCTGGTCGCGTTCCTGTTCGTATTGTTGAACCAGCCCTTCATATGTGGCGCGATCCTTGTCGATCGTCGTTTGAAGCTCCGAAATCTCCTGATCGGCAAGCCTGAGCAGTTCGGTCTCCGAGGATGCAGCATCGCGCGCTGCATCCAGTTTCAGCTGCGCGGCAATCCGGCGTACCTTGGTAAAAGGTGGAATCTGCTGCTCGGCATCACGCCCCGATACCGAACGCAAAATTGCCTGCCTGATCAGGAACTGCTCGTAGCTCTCAGGACCACCCCCCGACCACGATGCGATCCGATCCGGTAATCCGAGTGGGTGACGAAACGGCTCATCGAGGGTCGTGTCGAATCCAGGCCGATAGCTTCGAACAGCACCGCGGAATACCGAGAATTCCTTTCCAACCCGGTCCGAAAGGAAAAAGGATGCGGGCCCGGTTATGACAGCAACATGAGCAACTCCGAGCGTGCGCCGGTGAATTTGGTCTACGCGCACCATCGCTGTCGCTGTATCCTCGCTTCCCTCTGGCAATGAGCAGACGATCACGTCGAGGGACCGGGTTTGGCGTTCGATGAGATCAACAAGCTCGCCTACATCATCCTCTGTTCGGATAATCCAAGGAGACATCGAAATTTGACGCCCCTCCAGCCGCACGTTTGGAATTCGTTCGACAACCGTGCGCACGAAGCGAGGGATAGACGGCTCAAATGGCGCGTCTTGACCGATGGTCACGCATTGCAGCCTCGTCCCAAAGATCACCCATCGATCTTGGCGCTCAGCAATACCGACCTCAGTAACCCAGTCACGTTGCGGTACGTCCCTGTCGCCATCATCGAGGCGAGCAGCCCAATAGCGCGGCTGGTCGATGCTGATCGCCGCCGTTCGCTGTGAACCCACGTCTTCCAGTTCAAATGCCTCGCCCCTCCATGCTTCTGGTGGCAGTGGGCGACCAGCTCGCTGATTGATCCATTCGAGAACGATTCGCCGTGCGCCTACAAAGGGCGCTTCATTTCCATTTCCTAGGAGATGGAGAACTACTTGGCTGACAGGCTGAACACGGGAATAGGTGCCTCGCAGTCGCTCGGCAACCGGGGCTAGTTGCTCAGAGAGTTTGGATTGCCCCATCATCTTGGCGTCTCCGCACGTGCCAGCAGCTCGGCGAAGTCGTAATTGACGCTTGCGGCGTGAAAATCCGGCTCCCTTTGGAAGGGCCGTCGGACATAATGGACCTTGTGATTTCCGCCATCGCGGAATTCGACGATGGCCAGGATGAAATCGTCCGGCTTGTTCAGGGAGTAAAGGATCTCGTTGCGCGTCATCGTGACGGTGGCTGCGCCCGCGACTCTTCCTTTGACTTCGATGAAGCGCAGGCGGCCCGTGCCCGGTATGGCACTCTCAATGTCGTAGCCAAGCTTCTCCGCTTCGCGATCGACCGGCACAAAACCCAGATTACGCTCGACTTCCATGACGATCTTGCGTGCCTCGGCCGCTGCCGCCTGTGTATCGACTGTAGGCTGCTCGACAGGCGGCTGTTCACCGGTCATGGCCTTGAGCAATCCGATGGGCACCACAAGAAGTCCGCCGAGCACGACGGGCGGGAGCGGCGAGATCTGACGTTCGCGCTCGATCTCCTGCATCCGCCTCTGCAGACGCGCTTGAAGTTCGTCCGCGCGCTTGCGGGCCTCTCCTGAATTCAGTCGTGCGTTCAGCCTTCCAGCTCGCTCCTGCTCCTTGAGCTGCTCCGCGCGGAAGTCCCAATAGTTGATCTCCTTGGTCAGGCGATCCTTGACCGCCGCTTCGGTCTTATCCAGCAGCGCGAGCTTTCGATCGCGGACCTCGGTCAAGTGCTCCGGAACCACCTTCGCAATCGCATGCGCTCGCGCCCGTGCTTCCAAATCGCGCGTGACAAATGCGCACTCCGGCCGTGCAAGAACGTCCTCAATCGACGGCTCGTCCGCCTTCAATGGGCGATAGTCGAGATAAGGCGCGTAATGGACGTGCCGTGCCGTCCCCTCGGCATCGATCTCCACAAACAGCAACCGCTTGGAGACGACGCGCCTCTCACCGCTCCTGGTCAGGCTTGCGTCCTGGATGGCGTGCTCAAGGAAGAACAGGATGCGCGGGCTCGTG
>JADGGK010000065.1 GCA_019689975.1 Pseudolabrys sp. | reverse complement strand
GGCGACGAAGCAATCCAGTCTCTGTCGTGCCACAGACCCGATGCCTGCATTGGTGGCACGGCCGTTTCTGGATTGCTTCGCCCTCGCTGTCGCTCGGGCTCGCAATGACGGGGAGGGGCACTCGGGCTCGCAATGACGGGGAAGGGCGCGCGGGCTCGCAATGACGGGGAAGGGCGCGCGGGCGCGCCATGACGGAGAAAAAAGGCGCGCGGGCGTGCGGTGACGGGGAAGGGTGCGCGGTCAGCGCGGCGCGGCCTCAGACGTCGCGCAGCATCTCGAGCAGCATGCGGTAGCGCTCGGCGCCGAGACGGCGGACGAGCTCGTCCTCGTGCCGGTCGGACAGCACCTTGGCGCGCGCCAAGACGCGTTCGCCTTCGCGCGTCAGCCGCAGCGCGTGGCGGCGACCGTCGGCGGAGGACGGCAGCCGCCGCAGCAGCGCGCGCTGCTCGAGCCGGTGCAGCAGCCGCACCAGCCGGGCGCGCTCGATGCCGAGCGTGGCGGCGAGCTCGGATTGCGAGAGCCCTTCATTGGCGTCGATCACCGCCAGCACGGAAAACTGCGCCGGGCTGATATCGATCGCGGCAAGGCGGCTGATGAAGTCCTGGAATATCCACACTTGCAGGCGGCGCACGAAATAGCCGAGCCGCCGGTTGAGCATGCCGAGTTCGATCGCGCGCGCGCCGTATCGCCCGCCGCGCGCGCGCGCCGTCGCGCCCGACGAGCGTGTCGACGTCCTCATGAACGGCCCCGTGCGGCTGGCATGTCACATCGGATATCGAATAATGCAGTTGACGAAATTTGTTGTCCACGTCAACAATGTGCGCGAAAAACGGATCGCGGGCTCCCGTTCGCGCGCGGCACGCGGACGCGGTGCGACCGCGGAAATTCGCGCTTGTTCGGCTCGGAGCACATCCGGCATCATCGACGCCAAGCCTGCAGCCTTGAGGGAGGAGAGACGACATGCCACGCCAGAGCAAGACCGCGCGGCTGACGCGCCGCGCATTCACCGCCGGAATGGGTGCGGCCGGCTTCGTCGCCGGCGCGGCGCCGTTCGGCATCGTCCGGGCGCAGACTGCACCGCTCAAGGTCGGCGTGCTGCTGCCGCGCTCGGGCGTGCAGGCCGGCATCGGCCAGGATTGCTGGCGCGGCGCGGAAATCGCCGGCGGCCTGCTCCAGGAGCTCGGCCTGCCGCCGCTGCAACTCATCAGCGGCGACACGGAGACGAATGTCGACGTCGCGCGCTCGCGCGCGGAGAAACTGATCACCGACGGCGCCCAGTTGCTCATCGGCGCCTTCGATTCGGGCCAGACCACGGCGATCGCCCAGGTCGCCGAGCAGAAGGGGGTCCCCTTCGTCATCAACATCGCGGCCGCCCCGCAGATCACCGAGCAGGGCTACAAATTCGTGTTCCGCAACTTCCCGACCGCGGCGATGATCCTCGGGGATGCCTTCAAGAACCAGAAGGAGATTTTCGCGGAAACGCATGCGGCGCCGAAGAGCGTCGTGTTCTTGCACGTCAACGACACCTTCGGCACGGCCATGGCCAAGGGCATCAGCGCGGTGATGCCGAAGTTCGACATGCCCTACAAGATCGCCGAGGAGATCGCCTATGATCCGACCGCGCGCGATCTTTCGGTCGAGATCGCCAAGGCCAAATCCGCCGGCGCCGACGCGCTGCTCGTGGTCAGCCGCCTCAACGACGCGATCCTGCTCACGCGCGAAATGGTCAAGCAGCGCTGGACGCCGACGGCCATCCTGAGCATGGGGCCGGGCTGGTACGAGGATCAGTATCTCAAGACGCTCGGCAAACTGTCGGACGGGCCGCTGAGCTTCGTGCCCTGGTACGACCCCAACAAGCCGCTGTCGAAGAAACTCGAGGCGGCGCTCGCCAAGGCCTATCCGGGCATCAACCTGTCCACCAACCACGTCTATACGTTCGAAGCGCTGCTCGTGGCTGCCGACGCCTACAAGCGCGCGGGCTCGGCCGATCCCAAGGCGCTTGCCGAAGCCATCCGCACGACCCACATCACCAACAATGTGAGCCCCGGTCCCGGCATCATGTTCAACGCCAAGGGCCAGAACGACAAGCTCCAGCTCTCGGCGATCCAGAATCGCGGCGGCAAGCTCGTCACCGTAGCGCCCAAGTCCGCGGCCAACGCCCGGGTCGTCTGGCCGCTGCCGCCCTACGACAAGCGCGGCTGAGCGGCAACGCGCGCCGCCGGGCCCCGGCCGGTCGCCCGGCCGGAGCCCGACATGGTCAGGATCGACTCTTGTCTTTCGACATTTTTCTCAACGTCGCCATCGGCGGGGTGCTGACCGGCCTCGTCTACGGGCTGATGGCGCTCGGCCTGTCGGTCATCTTCGGGGTGGTGCGCGTGGTCAATTTCGCCCATGGCGAGATGATGACCGTGGCGATGTATCTTGCCGTTGCCGCCTTCACGATATTGCACCTCGATCCGCTCCTCATGCTGGTGCCGATCGCCGCCGTGCTGTTCGCGTTCGGCTATCTCCTGCAGGCAGGGCTCATCAATCGATTCATCGCGCGGCCCGAGCACAGCCAGTTCCTGCTGATGGTCGCGATCGCCATCATCATCGTCAACGTGCTGCTCATTCTGTTCGGACCCGACGCGCAGAACGTGCAGGTCGCCTATGCGTTCGACAGCCTGCAGGTCGGGCCGCTCATCGTCGATGCCACCAAGCTCTATGCCGGGCTGGGCGCAATCGCGGCGGCGGGCGCGCTGTTCGCCTTTTTCCGCTTCACCCAAATCGGTACCGCGATTCGCGCTTGCGCGGACAATTACACCGGCGCGCTGGTGGTCGGGCTCGACGTGAAGCGGCTTTACGCATTGACCTTCGGCCTGGGTACCGCCTGCGTGGGCGCCGCGGGCTGCATGCTGCTATTGATCTTCGACGTGACGCCCACGGTCGGCCCGAGCTATACCCTGTTGGCTTTCGTCATCGTCATCACCGGCGGCCTCGGATCCATGCCGGGCGCGCTCGTGGGCGGCGTGCTGATCGGCTTCACCGAGGCCATGGCCGGTCTCCTGTTCACGCCGTCGGCCAAGAGCATGTTCGCCTTCGCCATCCTGGTGCTGGTGCTGCTGTTCCGTCCGCAGGGCATTATGCGCAGGAGGCCGGCATGATCGCGCGTCTGCTCGAGGGAATGCCGCGCGCCGCCGCCGTTCTGCTCGCGCTCCTGTTTGCGCTGATGGCCGCCGCGCCGCTTTTCGCCGGCGACTACCTGCTCACGGTGCTGATCCTGATCCTCTATTTCGCCTATGTCGGTCAGGCCTGGAACATCATGATGGGTTTTGCCGGGCAATTGTCGCTCGGCCATGCGCTCTATGTCGGCCTCGGCGCCTATACGGCCGCGGCGCTGTTCGTGCATTTCGGCATCGGGCCGTGGATCGGGCTTGCGGCGGCAGTGCCGCTGTGCGCGCTGGTCGGCGCCTTCGTCGGCTTCCTGGCGTTTCGCTTTCGCGTGGCGGGCGTCTATTTTGCGATCCTCACCATTGCCGTGGCCGAATTTGCCCGCGTCGGTTTCGACCACCTGGACTGGACGCGCGGTTCGGCCGGCCTGTTCCTCCCGGTCGCGCAATATGCCCGCAACGATTTGTGGCACCTGCGCGGCCATCCGGTGATGTTCTATTATATTCTGCTGTCGGCCACGGCGATTGCCGGTCTCGGCTGCCGCGCGCTGCTGCGCAGCCGCGTCGGCTATTTCTGGCTTGCCATCCGCGAGGACGAGGAGGCCGCGCGCGCGCTCGGCATCGACACCTTCCGCTACAAGATGGTCGCGGTGGTGATCTCCGCCGCCATGACCGCCTTTGCCGGCGTCATCTACGCGTTCTATTACAACAACCTCTTTCCCGAACAGGTCTTTCACATTTCCCGTTCGATCGAGATCATCCTCGGCCCGATCGTCGGCGGCATCGGCACGCTGTTCGGACCGATCCTCGGTGCGTTCGTGCTCACCGGCCTCGCCGAGATGCTCACCGGGGCGCTCGCCGCGCTCGGCATCGACATCCCCGGCGCCAAGCAGGTGTTCTACGGGATCTGTCTGCTGGCGGTGATCGTGGCTCTGCCCGAGGGGATCTGGCCCTGGCTGTCGCGCCGGCTCGGCTTGGGGAGCGACAAGCCGTGAGCGCGCTGCTTGCGATCGACGGCGTGAGCAAACGGTTTCGCGGCCTGCTCGCCGTCGACCGCGTCAGCCTTGCGGTGCCGGAAGGAGCGATCGTCGCCGTCATCGGGCCCAACGGCGCGGGCAAGACGACGCTGTTCAACATGATCGCCGGCGTGCATGCGCCCGATACCGGCACGATCCGTTTCGCCGGCCGCCGCATCGACGGCCTGCCCCCCGACCAGATCTGCCGGCAGGGCATCGGCCGCACCTTCCAGATCGTGCGCCCGTTCCCGGCCCTGACGGTGGAGGACAACGTGATGGTCGGCGCCCTGCTGCATCGTCGCCAGGCGCCGCAGGCGCGCCTTCGCGCGCACGAGGTGCTGCGCTGGCTCGATCTCTACGACAAGCGCGCGCAGCGTGCGGCGACGCTCACGCTGCCGGACCGCAAGCGGCTCGAGGTGGCGCGCGCGCTCGCCACCGACCCCCGGCTGCTGCTGCTCGACGAGGTGATGGCGGGCCTGCGGCCCACCGAGACCGACCGCATGGTCGCCGTCCTCAAGCAGCTCAACCAGGCGAGCGGACTTACCATCGTGCTGATCGAACACGTCATGCGCGCGGTCATGGCGCTGGCGGCGCGCATCCTGGTGCTGCACCACGGCGCCGCCATCGCCGAAGGCGCGCCCGAGGAGGTCGTGCGTCATCCGGCGGTCATCCACTCCTATCTCGGCGCCGAGGACGTCGCCTGAATGCTGCGGATCGAGCACCTCAATGTCTTCTACGGCGACGCCCAGGCGCTCGAGGACGTATCGCTCGAGATCGCGGAGGGAGCGATCGTGGCCATCGTCGGCGCCAACGGTGCCGGCAAGACGTCGCTCATCCGCACCATCGCCGGCATGCAGAAGCCGGCGAGCGGCCACATCTATTTCCGCGGCCTCGACATCGCCGGCTGGCCGAGCCACAGGGTCTGCGACCTCGGCATCGGGCAGGTCGCGGAAGGCCGGCAGGTCTTTCCCTCGCTCACCGTCGCGGAAAATCTGGCGATGGGCGCCATGCTGCCGCGCGCGCGCGGCGAACGTGCGCGCAATTACGAGCGGGTCTTCGCGCTGTTCCCGGTGCTGGCCGAGCGACGCCGTCAGCCGGCCGGCACGCTGTCGGGCGGCGAGCAGCAGATGCTCGCCATCGGCCGCTGCCTGATGGGCGCGCCCGAGCTCGTGATGTTCGACGAGCCCTCGCTCGGGCTCGCGCCCGCGATGGTGCAGACCGTGCTCCGCACCGTGCGCGAGCTCAACCGCGAGGGCCTCACCTGCGTGCTGGTGGAACAGAACGTCGCGGTCTCGCTCAAGCTCGCAAGCCAGGCCTATGTGCTGGAAAACGGTCGCATCACGCTCGCCGGCAGCGGCGAGGCGCTGCTCGGCGACGACCGCGTGCGGCAGGCCTATCTCGGCCTGTAGGCGACCGCGCGCGGCCGATTTCCCGGCAGCGCGACGGCGGCGGCCGCGCCGCTCAGGGCAAAGGCGGCCCGATGGTCACCGCAAGGCGGCCGACGCCCTCGATCTCGCATTCGATCCGGTCGCCGGCGACGGTGGCGGCAACACCGGAGGGCGTGCCGGTCATGATCACGTCGCCGGGCGCGAGCGCCACCATTTCCGACAGCTTGGCGATCGTTTCCGGGACGTTCCAGATCATCTGGCTGAGGTCGCCGTCCTGGCGGATCGCGCCGTTGACCTTGAGCGTGATGCGCCCGCGCGTCGGATGGCCGATCTCGCTGGCGGGCCGGAGCGGCCCGCAGGGCGCCGAATGATCGAAGGCCTTGCCGATCTCCCAGGGTCGCTTGAGCTCGCGCGAAGCGATCTGCAGGTCGCGGCGGGTAAGGTCGATGCCGACGGCGTAGCCCCAGATGCAGTCGTTCGCCCTTGCCACCGGAATGTTGCGGCCTCCGCTCTTGAGGGCGACCACGAGTTCCACCTCGTGATGCATATCCTTGGTGAGCGGGGGATAGGGCACCGTGCCCCCGTCGCCGACGATGGCATCGGCCGGTTTGGCGAAGAAGAACGGGGGCGCGCGTTCGTCCTGACCCATCTCGCGGATGTGCTCGACATAGTTGCGGCCGACGCACCAGATGCGGCGCACCGGGAACAGCCGGTCGGAATCCGCGATGGCGATGGCGGCCTGGGGCGGCGGCGGGATGACGTAGCGAGTGTCGGTCATGGGTCACGTGGCCTGTGCGATTGGCATGCGATTGCTATGCGATTGGCAAGAGAACGGCGGGAGACGTCCGTCCGCGGCGGCCTGCCGCCGGACTTCGCCCGGTCCCCGCGCAGGCGAGGCGCGGGAGCCGTTCGGCGCGCGCGGCGGCGAAACCGGTGCCGCTCTTGCCGGTCGGAGGATGCCCCCGCGGCGGGCGCGCCGGGCGTAACAGGCGCGTGCGCGGATCGTCAATAGGCGGCGCGCGGCGCGGGGCGTGGATCTGTGTCGTGCGGGCGGCAGGCCGAAGGCCGGATTGCTTTTTGCCGCCCCTCGGGGGCCGCTTCGCCATGCCGGCGGGCCGGCTCACGCCTTGGGGCCGCCTTACGCGGACGGCGGCGCGCCGGGCGGACGGCAGCCTGTCTAGTGCGGGGACATCGCCATGACGCGTTCGGCGTGTTCCTGGTTCTTCAATTGCGTGCGATAGAAGGCGGCATAGCGGCCGCCGCGCCGCAGCAATTCGTGGTGGCGACCCGATTCGACCACGACCCCGTTTTCCACGACGTGGATGCAGTCGGCGTGGGTGATGGTGTGGAGGTGGTGCGCGATCACCATCGTGGTGCGGCCTTCGGTGAGGCGGGCGATCGCCTCCTGGACGCGGCGCTCGGATTCCGAATCCAGCGCGACGGTGGCCTCGTCGAGCAGGATGATCTCCGCATTCTTGATCAAGGCGCGCGCGATGGCGAGGCGCTGCCTCTCGCCGCCCGACAGCTTGAGGCCGTGCTCGCCCACCTGCGTATCGTAGCCCTGCGGCGAGGCCATGATGAAATCGTGCGCGTGGGCGGCCTTGGCCGCGGCCACGATGTCGCGCTCGCTCGCGTCCGGCCGGCCGAGCGCGATATTGTCGCGGATCGAGCCGCGGAACAGGAACACGTTCTGTCCGACATAGGCGATATGCTGGCGCAACGAACGGCGCGACACCTGGGCGATGTCCTGCCCGTCGATCAGGATGGTGCCGGAATCGACCTCGTAGAACCGCAGCAACAGCCTGAGAATCGTCGATTTTCCCCCGCCCGAGGGGCCGACGAGCGCCGTCACCTTGCCGGGCTCGGCGGTCAGGTTGAGCCCGCGCAGCACCGGCTCGCCCGGCCGGTAGCCGAACACCACGTCCGCATAAGTGATGGCGGCACGCGAGACCGCGAGCGCGGGCTTGTGATCCTCGTTCGGCTCGCTTTCCGGCGCATCGACGATTTCGAACAGCGTGCGCACGTTCACCAGCGCGGCCTGCAGCTCGATATTGAGCCGCGCCAGCCGCTTGGCGGGTTCGTTGGCAAGCAGGAAGGCGGTGATGAACGAGACGAACTCGCCCGGCGTGGCGCCGGTGACGATGGTGCGGTAGCCGCCATAGATGACCGCCAGCGCGATCGCCATGCCGCCGAGCACTTCCATCAGCGGGCTCGATCGGTTCGCCACCCGCGCCATCTTGTTGGCCTCGCGCTCGACATCCGCGACGCTGGCGTCGAAGCGCCTGCGCAAATGGTCCTCGAGGGTGAAGGCCTTGATCACCGCGATGCCCTGGACCATCTCCTGCATGATTTCCAGGATCCGCGTCCCGCCCGTGAACTGCGCCCGCGCGATCGAGCGGATGCGGCGGATCATCTTGCGCAGGAGGAACATCGCGGGCGGAAAGACCACGAGCGCGATCGCCGACAGCAGCGGATCCTGGACGAACATCACGACGACGAGGCCGATCAGGGTCATGAGGTCGCGGCCGAAAGCGGCGATGATCTGGTTGATCACCTGATTGGCGGCGAGCGCGCCGGTGGTAAGCCGCGCGGCAAATTCGGAGGAATGGCGGTCGGCGAAGAATTCGATTCGTTCGGCCAGCAGCTTGGAGAAGAGACGGCGCTGGTTCTCGGCCACGATGCCGTTGCCGATGCGCGCGAGCACGAGCAGGTGTCCGTAGGTCGCGCAGCCCTTGACGATGAAGATGCCCATGGTGGCAAGTCCGAGCAGCACCATCATCCGCAAGTCGCGGTGGACATAGGCCTCGTTGATGAGATTGCCGACCAGATAGGCCGGCAGCGCGGTGCAACCCGCGGCGATGCCCATCAGCACGAAGGCGACGGCATAGCGGCGCCAGCGCGCGAGGGCCTGTTCGAGGAGGAGACGCTTGATGAGCGCAAGCGCGCTCGTCTGTCCGCCGTCGACGGCGGTGATGGTGGGTCGGTTCATCCAGCCTCGATCTCGTTGCGCCGCGGCCAGGCGCGGCGCTTGCCCGCCCCCGGTTCGCCGCGGCTTCCCTGCTTCTCACGCCCGCCTTTGTCAAGCAAGGCGACCGCCGGCCGGCGAAAGGAGCATCCGCGGATCAAGGGGTTAGCCGCCGGGCCCGAGGCGGCGCTGCGCCAGGCGCCGCTCCCAGGCGAGCGCATGGCCGACGATGACGTCGAGGTCGTCGAAGCGGGGGCGCCAATCGAGCCTCGCCTTGATCCGCGCCACGTCGGCGACGAGCCGCGCCGGGTCGCCCGGTCGCCGGCCGGCGATCTCGACCGGCAGGTCGCGGCCGACGGCGCGACGGACCGCCGCGACGACCTCGAGCACCGAAGCCCCGCGCCCGTAACCGCAGTTGAAGGTCGCGCTCGCTCCGCCATTGCGCAGATAGGACAGCGCCGCGACATGCGCGCGGACGAGATCGCTGACATGGATGTAGTCGCGGATGCAGGTGCCGTCCGCCGTCGGATAATCGGTGCCGTAGACCTCGAGCTTGGCGCGCCGTCCGAGCGCGACTTCGCACGCCACCTTGATGAGATGGGTGGCCCGCGGCGTCGCCTGGCCGGTGCGGCCCTTGGGGTCGGCGCCGGCCACGTTGAAATAGCGCAGCGCCACGAAGCGGAGATCATGCGCGCGCGCCGTGTCGTGCAGGACGATCTCCGACATCAGCTTGGACATGCCGTAAGGCGAAATCGGAACCGTGGCCGCGTCCTCGCCGACCGGCACGCGTTCGGGATTGCCGTACACGGCGGCGGTGGAGGAGAAGATGAAATGCTTGACGCCGCAGGCGACCGCCGCCTCGAGCAGCATCGTCGTGTTGACGGTATTGTTGCGGTAGTAGCCGAGAGGGTCGCGGATCGAGTCCGGCACCACGATCGACGCGGCGAAATGCACGATGGCGTCGACGCCGTGGGCACGGATGACATCGCTCACCAGCCCGCGGTCGCCGCCATTGCCGGCGACGAACGGCACCCGGTCGGGGATGAGAAAGCGGAAGCCGGTGGACAGATTATCGAGCACGACGACGCGTTCGCCGATGTCGACCAGTTCATGCACCATGTGGCTGCCGATATAGCCGGCACCGCCCGTAACCAGGACCGTCATGCGAGCTCCAATGACATCGCCGTGCGCGAACGGCCGCGGCTCCGGCCGGAGCGAAGGCCGCGGCGCGGATTCGCAACCGCTGCTATTGTGCCACGATTGACGGGGCGTGTATCAACGCCGCGGCCATGATCGACATCCTGTTCATCAAGACCTCCTCGCTCGGCGACGTGGTGCACCACATGCCGGCGGTCACCGAGGCGCACAAGGCGCTTCCCGAAGCGCGCTTGACGTGGCTCGTGGAGGAGGCCTTCGCCCCGCTGGTCCGGCTGCATCCGGCGGTCGCCGACGTCATCCCGGTGGCCTGGCGGCGCTGGCGGCGCTCGCTGTGGGCGCCGGCGACGCTCGGCGAGATCGCGCGCAGTCTGCGCCGCATGCGGGCGCGCCGCTATGACGCGATCGTGGACAGCCAGGGCCTGCTGCGCTCCGCCGCGCTGGCGCGTCTCGCGCGCGGCGTCCGGCACGGCTACGACGCGGCGAGCATCCGCGAACCGCCGGCCGCGCGTCTCTACGACCGCCGCCACGCGGTCGGCCGCGACCGTCACGCCGTCGAGCGCAATCGCGCCTTGAGCGGCCTTGCGCTCGGCTACGTGCCGCAAGGCGATCCGGATTTCGGCCTCGATCGCGCGCGCTTTGCCCGCGCCGAGGCGCGCTATGCCGTGCTGCTGCACGCGACCGCGCGCGCCGACAAGGAATGGCCCGAGGGCCACTGGATCGCGCTCGGTCAGGCCTTGGCCGCGCGCGGGCTGGCCCTGGTGCTGCCCTGGGGCACGGCGGAGGAACGCGCGCGCAGCGAACGCATCGCCGCCGCGCTGCCGCGTGCGCGCGTGCCGGAGCGCGCGCCCCTCGACGAGGTCGCCCGCCTCATCGCCGGCGCCCGGCTCGCGGTCGGCGTCGATACCGGCCTCACGCATCTCGCCGCCGCGCTGGGCGTGCCGCTGGTCGCGATCTTCACCGGCAGCGACCCGCGCCTGACCGCGCCGGTCGGCCGCGGCCCGGTCACGGTGCTGGGCGCGCGCGGACGCGCGCCGGCCCTCGCCGACGTCGAAAAGGCGGCGGAAAGCCTCGCGCTGTGACGGGCGCCTGCCTCACGCGGCGCCGGCGCGCAGCAGGTCGTGCACGTGCACGATGCCGATCGGCCGGCCGCCGTCGACGACGAACAGCGCGGTCACCTTGCTGGAATTGAGGAGTTCGAGCGTTTCGCTGATGAGCTGGTCCGGCCGCACGCTCTTGGGCCCGCGCGTCATCACCTGCTCGACCTGCGCGTCGAGCAGGTCGGGCCGCATGTGCCGCCGCAG
The DNA here is from genome assembly GCA_019689975.1 of Pseudolabrys sp. Taxonomy (GTDB): domain Bacteria; phylum Pseudomonadota; class Alphaproteobacteria; order Rhizobiales; family Xanthobacteraceae; genus Pseudolabrys. The sequence goes on along the minus strand of JADGGK010000065.1, from coordinate 5,789 downwards.
GTCGCCGTCGGTGATGATGCCGACGAGCCTGCCGGCCGCATCGACGATGCCGACGCAGCCGAATCCCTTGGCGGTCATTTCCAGGATCGCCTCCGACATGCGCGTGCCGAGCGGCGCAAGCGGCACCGCCGCACCTTCGTGCATGACGTCACGCACGAGCTTGAGCAGCGCGCCGAGCTTGCCGCCCGGATGCAGCAGGCCGAAATCGACCGCGGTGAAGCCGCGACTCTCCAACAGCGCGATGGCGAGCGCGTCGCCGAGCGCGAGCTGCATCAGCGAGGACGTGGTCGGCGCAAGATTGTGCGGGCAGGCCTCGCGCGCGCCCGGCAGCGTGAGCACGACGTCGGCCGTCCGCGCGAGCGTCGATTCCGGATTGGCGGTCATCGCCACGAGCCCGATGCGGAAGCGGCGCGAATAGTCGGTCAGGTTCTTCAGTTCCGCGGTTTCGCCCGACCACGACAGGGCGATGATCACGTCGCCGGTCGCGATCATGCCGAGATCGCCGTGGCTTGCCTCGCCCGGATGCACGAACAGCGCCGGCGTGCCGGTCGAGGCGAAGGTCGAGGCGATCTTGCGCGCGACATGGCCGGATTTGCCCATGCCGGTGACGATGACGCGTCCTTGCGCGCCGCGGATGAGCTCGACCGCCGCGGCGAAGGCGCCGCCGAGGCCGTCGCGCAGGGCGGCCGCGAGCGCCTCGATGCCGCCGCCCTCGGCCTCGAGCGTGCGCAATGCCGACGCGATCGCCGCCTGCGCGCGGCTTGCGCTGGGATCGACGGGCTGGGGTCGGGCCATGGGACGGGTGGAAGCCGCGGGGATCGCTGGCGCCGTGATAGCACGGTTCGCCGCCGGGCAAAATCACGGCGGCGAAAGCTGAGGCAGGGCCGGACGTTAGCGTCCCCGGGCGGCGATCTCCCAGACCGCGGATCGGACCGCCTCCACGGTCACGTCGGCGGTGCGGCGATGCCGGACGGCGGCGTTGCCGTGGATGCGGGCGCGCTCGCGCAGCGCCGCCTCGCCCGGCGGCTCGAGGATGGCGGCGAGCGGATTGAGCGGTTTCCAGTGCCACGGACTGGTGGGTCCGAAGATCGCGACGGTCGGCGTGCCGAGCGCGGCCGATACATGCATGAGGCCGGAATCATTGGTGACGGCGAGATCCGCCGCGGCGAGGGCGAGAATGGCCTCGCGCAGGTCCTTTCCGGTGAGATCGCGGGCGCCCCCGCCCGCGACGTCCCTGATCCCGCCCGCAATCGCCGTCTCGTTCGGTCCGCCCAGAACCCAGACCGAGGCCCCCTGCCGCGTGAGATCGCGCGCCAGCGAGGCGTAATGGCCGGGCGGCCATGCTTTGCCTTCTCCCACCGCCCCGGGGCAGAGCGCGACGATGGGGCGCGCATCGCCTTCGAGCCCGCGCCGGGCGCGCCAGCGCGCGACCTCTTCGCGCGGCACGGCGAGCGCAGGCGGCGGCACGTCGCGCGGCACCGTCGCGCCTTCGGGCAGCGCGAGCGCGATCATCCGCTCGATCATGCGCGGCAGTCGCCGCTCGCCCAGGCGCAGGTCGTTGATCAGGCCGAAACGCAATTCGCCGACAAACCCGGTGCGCCGAGGGATGCCGGCGAGCCAGGGCGCTAGCGCCGCCTTCCACTTGCGCGACATCACGATCGCCTGGGCGTAATGCGCGGCCTTGAGTTCGCGCGCGAGGCGCAGGTGCCGCGCAAGCCCCAGTCGCCCGCGCGGCAGCTCGGCGATCACGGCGCGCCGCACGCCGGGCATGTAGTCGACGAGCGGCGCGCAGAGCGGGCTTGCCAACATGTCGACCGGCCGCTCCGGCGCCCGTGCATGCAGGAGCCTCACCACCGAATGGACGCGGACGAAGTCGCCGATCCAGACATAGGGCACGATCAGGATCGGCGCGTCTGTTGCATTCACTTTGTGCGTTCCCGGTGCGGCGGGCCCGGCCGGCGCGCGGCGCACGGTCCTTCCGCCTCGCGCTTTATACCAACTGGCGCCGGCCGTGGCGCGCGGGGCGGAAGGCTCCATTGCCTCCGGGTCGGCCATGGGGCAAAGGAGACCTCGCCACAGGAGAGACAGGGATGTTCCTCGTCACCGGCGGGGCCGGCTTCATCGGATCGAATATCGTGGCCAGCCTCAACGAAGCCGGCGCGCACGACGTCGCGGTCAGCGACACGCTCGGCCGCGGCGACGCCAAGTGGCGCAACCTCGCCAAGCGCCGCATCGCCGACCTCGTGCCGCCGGCCGAACTGCCGCGCTGGCTCGACGGCCGCAGGCTCGAGGCGGTGATCCACATGGGCGCGATCTCCGATACCACCGCGAGCGACGCCGATCTGGTGACGGAAAACAACTTCCGGCTGTCGATGCGCCTGCTCGACTGGTGCACGGCGACGCGCACGCCCTTCATCTATGCCTCCTCGGCCGCGACCTACGGGGACGGCGCGCTGGGTTTCGTCGACGACTGGTCGCCCGAAGCCCTGGGCAGGCTGCGGCCGATGAACCTCTACGGCTGGAGCAAGCATCTGTTCGACCAGGCGGTGGCCGGGCGCTTCGCGCGCGGCGAGAAGCTGCCGCCGCATTGGGCGGGTCTCAAGTTCTTCAACGTCTACGGGCCGAACGAATATCACAAGGGCCACATGGCGAGCGTGCTGTTCAAGGTGTTCGACGACGCCAAGGCCGGACGGCCGGTGCGGCTGTTCAAGTCGCATCGGCACGACGTCGCCGACGGCGAGCAGCGGCGCGACTTCATCTATGTCGAGGACGCGGTGGCGGTCACGCGCTGGCTGCTCGAGGCCGCGACGGTCAACGGAATCTTCAATGTCGGCACCGGCAGGGCGGAAAGCTTCAAGGACATGATCGGCGCGCTGTTCAAGGCGCTCGGCCGGCCCGCGCGCATCGACTATGTGGAAATGCCAGAGGAGATCCGCGGGCAATACCAGTATTTCACCCAGGCCTCGGTCGAGAATCTCCGCCGCGCCGGCTACAATGCCGACTTCACGCCGATGGACGTGGCGGTCGGCCGCTACGTCCGCGGCTATCTCGACCGCGCGGACCGGTACCGTTGACGATGCCGCCATGTCGCCACGCCTCCGCCGGCGTCTGCTCGGCTCGACGAGGCGGCTGCAAACGGGCATGCTGATGGATCTTCGTTCGGTTTTTCCGATTCACTGACACGTCGCGACGCCGGCATCCTCGGCCCGGACCAGACGGGCAGCCTGGCGGAGGCCGGCGCGGAATCGGGGCAGAGCGCGCAATTGGGAAAGCGGGTGCCGGATGTTCGATTTCGACAAGAAGCTTGCCGCGCTGGCGCAGCAGACGGTGCTCTGTATCGGCGACCTGATGCTCGACGAGTTCGTCTACGGCGAGGTCTCGCGCATTTCGCCGGAGGCGCCGGCGCCGGTGCTCGCGGTCAAGCGGCGCGAGGAGATGATCGGCGGCGCCGGCAACGTGGCGCGCAACCTGGCGGCGCTCGGCGCGCGCTGCATCTTCGTCGGCGTGGTCGGCGACGACGATGCCGGGCGCGCCCTCGCGCGCGCCCTCGGCGGCCATGCGTCGATCGAATTCCATCTGGTGGTGGATCCGGCGCGGCTGACGACGCGCAAGGTGCGCTACGTCTCCGAACATTTCTCGACGCACCTGCTGCGCGCGGACTGGGAGATGGCGGCGCCGGTCGACCGCGCGAGCGAGGACGCGCTCATCGCGCATGTGGCGCGGGAGCTGCCGCGCGCCGGGGCCGTGGTCTTGTCCGATTACGCCAAGGGCACGCTCACCGCGCGCGTGATCCGGACGGTGATCGAGGCGGCCAATGCCGCGGGCAAACCGGTGGTGGTCGATCCCAAGGGTCGCGATTACGATATCTATCGCGGCGCGACGCTGATCACGCCGAACCGGCAGGAGCTCGCCGACGCGACCCGCCGCGCCGCGGGCACCGACGCCGAGATCGCGGCGGCGGCGGCCGAGCTCGGCGAAAAGCTCGGCGCGCGCGCGGTGCTGGTGACGCGCAGCGAGGACGGCATGACGCTCGTCAGCGGGGGCGGCGCCGTGCACGTGCCGGCCTATCCGGTGCGGGTACGCGACGTGTCCGGCGCCGGCGACACCGTGGTGGCGGTGCTGTCGGCGATGCTGGCGATGGGATCGGATTTCGAATCGGCGACGCGGGCGGCCAATGCCGCCGCCGCGGTGGTTGTCGGCAAGCGCGGCACCGCGACGCTCTCGCTCGCGGAGCTGCGCGCGCGCATCCTGCCCGCCGCCTCGCTCGCGCCCGAGGAAAAGATCGTCTTCGACTGGGCGCTGCTCGACGAGCATCTTGCCCAATGGCGCCGGCAGGCTTTGCGCATCGGCTTCACCAATGGCTGCTTCGATCTGCTGCATCCGGGCCATGTCCGACTGCTTGCCGGCGCGCGCGCGGCCTGCGACCGGCTGGTGGTCGGATTGAACGGCGACGAGTCGGTGACGCGGCTCAAGGGGCCGGGACGCCCTTTGCAACCCGTCAAGGCGCGCGCGGAGCTTTTGGCGGCGCTCGAAGCGGTCGACCTCGTGGTGGTGTTCGACCAGGACACGCCGGAGGCGCTGATCGCCCGGATCAAGCCTTCGGTCCTGGTGAAAGGCGCCGACTATACGCGCGAACAGGTGGTCGGCCGCGAGCTCGTGGAGGCGCTCGGCGGCGAGGTCATACTCATCGATCTCGTCCCCGGCTATTCCACGACGCGCATGGTCGAGCAGGCGCGCAGCCGCAAATGAACGCCCTCGCGCGGCGCGAGGGCGGGAGCGAGGGCGGCACGCGTCACTCCCGCGTGAGCGGTTTGCTGGCGGGCTCGCGCCAATCCTGCATCGCCTCGTAGCGCTTGGCGTAGCGGTAGAACGTGCCCTCGAAATTGCCGAAGGCGATGACGAAACCGGCCCAACCGTCGATGAAGCCGCGCTTGACGACATAGTGCTTGAGAAAGGCCCAGCAGGCGTGACCGAAGGCGCCGGCCATCGACACGCGCCGGCCCTCGAGCTTGCGCGCGCCGAGCGTGGAGTAACGGTCCATCTTGCGGATGACCTCGGCGAAATCGCGGAACGGCACCTGCCAGACGCCGTAAGTGAGCGTGCCGACCGGCTTGGCGCTCAGGACCTCGTAGCCCTCGTGCACCGGCTCGCGCGTATAGCGCATCGCGCCCTTGCGGAAGAGCTGCGGCTGGCGGAAATTCGGATACCAGCCCGAGCCACGGATCCAGCGGCCCATCATGAAACTGCGGCGCGGCACGCGGTAGACGTCGAGCGGAGGGCCGGCCGCGAGCAGCGCCAAGATCTCGTCGCGCAGCTCCGCCGTGCAGCGTTCGTCGGCGTCGAGGCTGAAGATCCATTCATGGCTGCAGGCCTCGATCGCGCGATTGCGCAGGTCGCCGAAGCCGGCGAAAGGGATCTGCACCACCCGCGCGCCGAGCGAAGCCGCGATCTCGGCGGTGCGGTCGGTGCTGGCCGAATCCACGACGATCACCTCGTCCGCCCATTGCACGCTGTTGACGGCGGCGGCGATCTTCTCCGCTTCGTTATAGGCGAGGATATAGGCCGAGATCTTTTCCATGAACGCGCCTTGCCCTGTCTGCGCCCGGGCCGCGAGCGACTTCCGATGCCATTAACTCGCCAGCCTCATGGCGAGGAGCCCCGCAAGGAGGCGACGAAGCGATCCACAGTCAGTCTATCAGTTTATCAATACCGGATGGCTCCGCCCGCGCTTCCGCCCGGGCGCGCAATGCCGGCGAGGGGACGCGGCGCCCGGCGGGGCGGGTAGGGAG
>JADGGK010000173.1 GCA_019689975.1 Pseudolabrys sp. | reverse complement strand
CCTAGCCGTGCCCCGTCTGATTCGCGGGCACCGTGCCAAAATACCACTAAATCTAGAAAAAAGCGGCAGTCCGCGTACCATGATTTGTGGCTGCGCGGGGCCGGCCCGGCCCCTGCCGCGACACGGGCTTCGGCGCAGCCCACCCCTAGGCGAGCGGCACGAAGCGGTAGGCCCCGTCCTTTCGTTCGACCAGGCCGTGACCGGGGTAGGGCAGGTGGAAGCCGATCAGATGCGAGCGCTCGGAAACGAGGCGCTCGAGCAGGTTGCGCCGCGTGACGACGGCGAGCTCGGGGACATGATCCGCGAGCGGCCGCCATTCCGGGTGGAGGAACGAGATCAGCGGGTGGGTCAGGGCATCGCCGCCGATGAGAAGGCCGTCGCCGCCTTCGAGCGCAAGCGATATGTGGCCCTGGGTATGGCCGGGCGTCGCCACCACGTGCAGGCCGGGGACGATCTCCTCGTTCGGCCTCGTCATCACCATCCGCTCGCGGATGGCGGCATAGCGGCGGCGCGCGCCGGTGACGAAGCCCGCGCGGTCCGTCGGCAGGCCGTGCGCCGCCCCGTCGCTCATCCAGAAGTCCCATTCGGCGGCGGCCACGTAAAAAACCGCATTCGGCAGCGCGAGTTCGTCCAGTTCGTCGAGCGCGCCCCAGAGGTGGTCCGGATGCCCATGGGTGAAGACCACTTTGGTGATCCGCGTCTTGTCGATGCCCGCCGCCTTTAGATTGTCCCAGAGTCGGCCCGCGGTCGGCATGAAGCGGTCGCCCGAGCCCATATCGACGAGAATGAGCTCGCTGCCGGCGCGAACGAGCGTGACATTGGTGGGGGCGTGGTAGTCCGGCCCGGTCTCGCCGCCGCGCGCCAGCAGCGCCGCGCGTTCCTGCGCCGGTGCATCGGGCGCGAGGAACCGCACCGGCAGCACCAGATGGCCGTCGCTGACCACCGTGACCTCGAATGCGCCGTGCCGGAAGCGGTAGGGACCGGTCGCGGCCATCCCCGACCACGGGCGTGCCGCAACGCCTAAGGCGGCGGCAGCGAGCAGCGAGCGGCGCGTGATCGTGGTCATGGTTGCATGCGGCGGGCCATGCTCATTCTTATTCTTAGCGCCTCAATAACGAAACCCCCGCCTTACCGGCAGGGGATCGCGCCTTGCGAATGATGGGCCGGATTCCGGCACCGCTCAGCGTGAATAATATTCCACGACCAGATGCGGCTCCATCTTGACGGGATAGGGCACGTCGCCGAGCGAGGGGATGCGCGTGAGCTTCGCCGTCATTTTTGCGCCGTCGACCTCGATATAGTCCGGCACGTCGCGTTCGGCCAAGGCCTGCGCCTCCAATACCAGCGCCAGTTGCTTTGACTTTTCTCGCACTTCCACCACGTCGCCCACGTCGAGGCGATAGCTCGGCACGGTGACCCGGCGGCCGTTGACCTTGACGTGGCCGTGGCTGATGAACTGGCGCGCCGCAAACACCGTCGGCACGAATTTCGCGCGATAGACGACGGCATCGAGTCGCCGCTCCAGGAGACCGATCATGTGGGCACCGCTGTCGCCCTTCATGCGGATCGCCTCCTGATAAATGCGACGGAACTGGCGTTCGGAAATGTTGCCGTAATAGCCGCGCAGCTTCTGCTTGGCCTTGAGCTGAACCCCGTAATCGGAGAGCTTGCCCTTGCGGCGCTGTCCGTGTTGGCCGGGGCCGTATTCGCGCCGGTTGACCGGGCTTTTCGGTCGACCCCAGATGTTCTCGCCCATGCGGCGATCGATCTTGTATTTGGATTCAATGCGCTTGGTCATTCGCGTCCTCGTCCGTCATTGGCGCTGGCTGCCGCCGTTCAATGAGGATCGCGCCCTCCTTTGCCCCGCTCGCGCCGGGGCCGACAGGGAAGGCCTCGAAAGCGCAAGGCCTTGCCGCGGGTCGCGAAACTTGACCGGCGGGCCACGGGCCCGCCGGACGGCGGCTATTTAGGGACTTGCGGTCGCGGTGTCAAACGGCGACCGCGATGCTAACCAGGAGTGATGGACGACCTGTTCTCGCAAGCCGCGATCGCCGCCTTCCTCCAAGTCATCATGATCGACCTGGTGCTGGCGGGCGACAATGCCGTCGTGATCGGGATCGCCGCGGGCGGGCTTGCGCCCCACAAACGGCATCGCGCCATTCTGGTCGGGGTCTTGGCCGCGACCCTGCTGCGCATCGCATTCGCGGCGGTCGCCATCGAACTGCTCGCGGTCATCGGGCTGCTGCTCGCCGGCGGCATTTTGCTGTTATGGGTCTGCTGGAAGATGTGGCGCGAGTTGCGCGGCCGAGAGGGCGTCGAGGCGAACAGCGTCGAATCCGTCCCGGTGCCGCGCAAGACCTTCGCGCAGGCCGTTTGGCAGATCGTCATGGCCGACATTTCCATGTCGCTCGACAACGTATTGGCCGTCGCCGGGGCTGCGCGCGATCACCCGGCGGCGCTGGCGTTCGGTCTCGGACTGTCCGTCGTGCTCATGGGTTTTGCCGCCAATCTGATCGCCACGTTGCTGCATCGCCAGCGCTGGATCGCCTATGTCGGGCTGGCGATCATCCTCTATGTGGCGCTGGACATGATCTGGCGTGGATTCGCGGAAGTATGGCCGCATCTGACCGGCTAGGCGCCGGGCCGGAAAGGGACCGAGCGGCAGAGTAAGCGGTGCCGATAAGCGGGCGGCTTGGGTGGCCTCAGGCCGACGCGGGTTCGAACCCGCCCGCGCCGTAATCCG